>CAWISY010000047.1:0-113740 GCA_963838455.1 Bryobacterales bacterium | reverse complement strand
CGAGGCGAAGGACGAGTGCCACAACGTCGCTATCGAGCGTGTTGTGCAAAGGAGCATCGCGGCGCAGAAATGTCCAGTGCCGGCGAACGAGCTCACGGTGCCAGGCCAGCAAAGTCGCTGGCGTGACGAGGAAGGTAGCCCAACGCTCACGAGGAAGCAGCCGTGAAAGTGTCGCGAGCACCGCGCGATCGGTAGGGGAGAACCGAGGTCGTGCCACCTGGCGCTTGAGCACCGATAGCTGATGACGCAGCACCGCGATCTCGACATCGTTCTCATCTGGGGTCGGACCGATGCCAACGAGTCGAAGCAGCTTTCGAACGAGCAGGAACGTGATCGGACAGCCCATACCGGCGATCGTGGCACATTTACTGCGTTCCTGGTCAGGGGCCGAATTCTGCGCTCGCACCCCACAGCCGTCGTTGTTGTAGGGCGGGTCCACCAAGCCAACCGTCCCGGGACATGTGAGCGTGAGCGGCCCTGAGGCGGCTCAACTGTCGAGGTTCAGGGAGTCCTCGGCCATCAGCGGGAGCGACCGCAGGCGACGCCCTGTCGCATCGAAGATGGCATTGGCAATCGCCGGGGCAACGGCGATCATCGGCGTCTCGCCGGCCCCTGCCGAGGGCAAGTCAGGACGGTGCAGCAGGACGACCTCGATTGGCGGTACGTCGGAGATCCGCGGGACGCGATAGCCGGAGAACGACCCGTTGGTGATCGCCCCGGCGTCGAAGTGGACCGCTTCGAACAGCGCACCGCCGAGAGCCATAACCGTGGCGCCCTCGATCTGACTGATCACGGTGCCGGGGTTGACGACGGCTCCGCACTCGTACGCGGTGACGATACGGACCACCTGAAGATGGCCGTCCCGGCCGACGATGACTTGCGCGGCAGTGGCAACCCGTCCCTCCTTCTCGAGTCCACACGCGATGCCCCGGCCGGCGTTGTCGTGCTCGGTCGCCCACCCGAAACGCTCGGCAGCAGCTCGCAGCACAGCGGCGAGCCGTTCGTCGGCCAGGTTGGCGAGACGAAACTCGACCGGATCGCGACCGAGCCGGTGTGCCAGCTCGTCCATGTGCGACTCCCGGGCGAAGTTGTTGGCCGTGGCCGCCAGAGCGCGGAAGGAGGCCTGGGCGAGAGGGCTCTCGGCGGGCTGGTAGTCGAGCCGCTGGTTGGCCACCCGATAGGGGGTGGTGATGGCGGCTGGGCCCGAGTTGATGTTGGTGAACGTCCATGCGGTCAGCTCACCATCGGTCGTCGCTCCGGCTGCCACATCGATGACCGCGGCCGGACGGAGGGTGCCGACGCTGAACTCCTCACTACGGGTCCAGGCGACCCGGACCGGTTCGCCGATCTCCCGAGCCAGCATGGCCGCCTCGGTGGCGACACCGCCCGCGTGCTTGCCGCCGAACCCGCCGCCCGTCGGCGGAACGATGACGCGCACATCCTGCTCGTCGAGATCGAGGGCTGCGGCGACCTGGGCCCGGACCGGGAAGGGGGTCTGGGTCCCGGTCCAGATCGTCAGCCGTCCGTCGTCGTCCCAGATAGCCACCGCGGCACGGGTTTCGAGGGCAGCAGGGGCAACGAACGCGGTGGTGTAGGTGGCATCGACGCGTACGGCCGCGGCCTCGAGAGCGCCATCGG
Organism: Bryobacterales bacterium; assembly: GCA_963838455.1. Taxonomy (GTDB): domain Bacteria; phylum Acidobacteriota; class Terriglobia; order Bryobacterales; family Bryobacteraceae; genus Palsa-187. Next base: position 112,102 of record CAWISY010000047.1, on the reverse strand, counting down.
GATCGCCTTGTTCATGGTGGAACGGCCCGCTCCAGCCGTCGTCTCCTGCCGCGGGATGTGAGCGCAGGAACGCGTCGAGGTCGTCGTCCGACGGCGCCTCCGGGATCTCCCACGTTGCCTGCAGATCGGCGAGCGCCATCCGGGCTTGCGCCCTGTCGCGGGCGACGACTCCGGCGCTCGTAGGAGTGCGGACCACGACGACGTCGCCACGGCCATCGAGTGCAGTCGTGTCGAGGTGGCCGAGCGTGGACTTGAACACGGGTGGTCGCAGCATGGCAGCGTGCCACAGACCGGGCATGCTCAGGTCAGAGACGAACTCCAGAGCGCCGGTGACAACGTCGGTCGTGCCGGGGGGTATGTGCGCAGACCCGGCGATCTGCCACTTTGATGGAGGGGTGACCGCGGGCTCGCCAGTGACGATCTCGACTCTTCGTGTCCCGGCGGGCACCGGCAATAAGGAGCGGGCGAACGCGGCCACCCGGCTGAGGGCGCTTCCGGCGTCGGGCATGGACCGGCTGCCGAAGGTGCCCATGTCGTAGGGGCACAGATCGGTGTCCCCCATCGCGAGACGCACGCTCTCGAGGCGAACGCGAAGCTCCTCGGCGACGAGGAGGCGCAACGCAGTGCGGTTGTCCTGGCCCACGTCAACCTTGCCGGTGAATGCGGTGACAATCCCGTTACAGCCGACATGCAGCCAGGCGCCGCCGCTGGTCGACCAGGTGCCCGCTGCCGGTGCTTGAGGTGGGAGCACTACGACGAGCCCGTCCCCGAGAAGCCCCGAACCAGTCGCGGTCGGTAGGCGCGGTCATGTCCCACGGCCGCGCCGGTCTGTGTCCGTACAGGCTTGGGTCGGGTGGCTTCCAGTCCTCGGTGGTCGGCGTGACCAACAAGTCGTCGGCGATGGCGGGCTTAGCGATCAACTCGGCGGCTCGGTGCACCGCTTTGCGGATACGCGTGTAGGCGCCACAACGGCAGAGATTGCCAGATAGCGCCTCGTTCACGGCGTCGTCGTCCGGGTCCGGGTCGCGGGCCAAGAGGGCGACCACCGCGAGGATCATGCCAGGAGTGCAGTAGCCGCACTGGGCCGCGCCGACCTCGACGAAGGCCCGTTGGACCGGGTGCAGGCGGCCACCGGTAACGAGCCCTTCGATGGTGGTGACGCTCGCCCCCGCTATCTCATCGACCGGCTGTTGGCAGGCGCGCACAGGCCAGTTGTCGACAAGCACGGTGCAGGACCCGCACGCGCCCTCCCCGCAGCCTGGCTTGGCACCCGTCAGGCCCAGCTTGCCACGCAGCACCGACAGCAGTGACGTCGTCGCCGGCACCGAGCGCGGAGTCCCGTTGACGATCAGTGTCACTCGCGGCGGTGCTCCAATCGGTTGGACGGGACCGTGCTGCCGGCTTTGCGCTGCGACCTTCCCCAGTGCTGGACATGACCACATCCTGCCGGGTCCAGATCGGTGGTGCTAGCACGAGGTCGTGTTCACGGGCTGACCACCTCCGCTTTCGATCCTCACGGATGCACAATCGGACAGGAAGAATCTGTGGTGCCGGCGCAGGGGGGTGGGATGCAGTGACCAACTGGCGGTTCGCAGTGATGGGCCGGGCATTGCGAGTCTCGTGGTACCGCTTCCGCACCACCTTGCACAAACGGTGGAGTGGCTACCTCACCGTGGTGTAGGGCACCAAAACCTCGATCGCGCTGAAGGCATTCAGCGTGGAACGCCGGCGTTTGGTCCGAGAAATTTCCAAGACCTCGAAGCGGGGCTCGCTGCGAGGTGAGCCAGTACCGGTGATGCGCGCCGCCCCGCTGGCGGACGCGGTGGTCATTGGCGCATGACCTCGGCCTTCGCCCTGTGTCTGCGAGCCTCCACAGGCTGGCGCTCGGACTACGCGGCCAACTGGTGGTACTCGTGGATGAGTCCGCCGAGCACGCTGCGGCGAGCGATGTCGGCGAGGGGCGACGGAACGGTGGTGTGCCCCGGCACCGGCGCCTCGAGGCCGAGGCCCCGATGTGGCCGGTGCTCGTTGTAGTGCCGGATGTACTCGGTGAGCGTCTCTTCCAGGTGAGCGAGCCCGAGGACGAGGGTCCAGTCCAGGCACTCTCTCCGTACGGTCCGAACAAAGCGCTCCGCGATAGGCGTTCGCCGAAGTCGTCAACTACATCTGATGGAGACGGTCAGACCAGAACCGTCCGAGTGACGCACCCATTCCATCCGTGGTCAGGCCGGGAGTTCCTGTTCCTCTCCGTCGGCCACAACTGGGGCGAGGACAGGGTGTTCTTCCTCGATGATGACGGCGTCAAACACTCGTTGCCCCTTGGCTGGACCGACGCGGCGTCTGTTGACGTGTTCGTCGCTCTCGCCACCGGGCGCAGCCCGTTTCGCGTCGACGACCTCATCGTGCTGGCGGATCTGGTGGTGCGGCTGTCTCGAGCTGCCGACGAAGACGTGTAAGGCGAATTATGCCGGTGATGTAAGGTGAATTACGCCGAGGCAATCGAAGGGTCCACCAGTAGCTTCGGTGTAGATCCACAGATTGCCCAGTATGAGGGCAGTAATAGAGAACTGATGCCTTGACATCGTCCGATGAGAAGGCATAATGATACTTACACCAATGTGGTTCGGAAGGAGAGCCGGTGACCAAGAAGGCAAGTGACCCGAAGATCGAGGCGCTTCAGGCGCAGCGGTGCTTGAACCCCCATCCTGAAGCGGTGGTCGACGAAGCGTTCTCGGCCTCGGAGTTCCTCGATCCCCGGGACCTCGTGCAGGTGAAGTACGAGATGGTGCGCCGGGTGCGGGTCGAGGGCGACACGGTCGTCTCCTCGGCCGCCGAGTTCGGGTTCTCCCGGCCCTCGTTCTACGAGGCGGCGGCGGCATTGGACCGAGGTGGCCTGCCCGCCCTTGTCCCGGCCCGTCCCGGGCCCCGCCGGGCGCACAAGTTGACCGAGGAGATCGTCGCCTTCGCAAGGGCCGCCATCGAGGAGGACCCGACGCTTCGCGCAAGGGATCTCGTCGTGAGGATCGAGGAGCGCTTCTCGCTCAGCGTGCATCCACGTTCGATCGAGCGGGCACTGGCCCGCCAGCCCAAAAGCCCCGGCCGGTGAACCGGCTTACCAAGACGGCGCGGATCTGGCCCGCCGCTACGAGGAGCTGCGGCGGCGTGTGCTTTGCGGGGAGATCGACGGACACCGGCTCGGTCTCTCTGTGCTGTTACGCCAAGGCGTCACGGCGTGGATGCGAGCCGCTTGCAGCATCCCCACAGCCCCCGCCCCGACACCCCCAGCACGCCCAGACGGCGACACCGAGCCCATGGTGGCTGTGCTCGTCTCGATGGCGCTTGCATGTCACCGAGTCTGAGCGATGAGCGTCGAAGTCGCCCACAAGGTCAGCGCGGCACACCTGTCGCGCACGGCCTACCTCTATGTGCGCCAGAGCACGCTTCGCCAGGTGATGGAGAACACCGAGTCCGCCGCCCGTCAGTACGCGCTGCGCCAGCGGGCGGTCGCCCTGGGCTGGGCCGTCGACCAGATCGTGGTGATCGACACTGACCAAGGCCAGTCGGGCGCGTCTGCGGCCGACCGCGAAGGCTTCTGTCGCCTCGTCGCGGAAGTCGGCATGGGCCGGGTGGGGATAGTGCTCGGCCTCGAGGTGTCCCGGCTCGCCCGCAACAACGCCGACTGGCACCGCCTGCTCGAGCTGTGCTCGCTCTCTTCCACCTTGATCTGCGACGAGGACGGGCTCTATGACCCGTGCGACTTCAACGACCGGCTCCTTTTGGGGCTGAAGGGCACGATGTCAGAAGCAGAGCTCCACTTCATCCGCGCCCGCCTGCGCGGCGGCATCTTGTCCAAGGCGCGGCGCGGTGAGCTCAAGGTGCCGCTCCCGGTCGGTCTCGTCTATGACCCGGCCGACCGTGTCGTGCTCGATCCCGACGCCGGCGTCGTGCAGGCGGTGCGCCACCTGTTCGCGACCTTTGCCCGCACCGGCTCGGCCCGCGCCGTCGTCCAGACCTTCGCCAACGAAGATCTGCTCTTTCCCACACGGGTCCGCAGCGGCGCCCACAAAGGGGAGCTCGCCTGGATGCCCCTTCACCACTGGCGGGTGCTGCGCACGCTGCACAATCCACGCTACGCAGGGGTGTTCGTCTTCGGCCGCCACCGGTGTCGGAGCACACCCGGTGGTGCGTACTCCTCTCAGCTGCTTCCCCGCGAGCAGTGGACGTCTCTCATTCTCGACGCGCACCCCGGCTACATCTCGTTCGAAGCCTTTGAAGAGAACCAAGCCAAGCTGCTCGCAAACGCACAAGCGCACGGCACCGACCGCAGGCGCGGCCCCGCCCGCGAGGGGCCTGCGCTGCTCCAGGGTCTCGCGGTTTGTGGCCGGTGTGGGCGACACATGACCCTGCGTTACAGCAACGTGCGCGGTGTGGAGCGCCCCGTCTACATCTGCCAGGACAAGTGCATCAAGGCGGGCACGACCATCTGTTTGAGCATCCCCGGTTCTGCCATCGACGACGCGGTGAGCCAACTGGTGCTCGAAACCGTCAGCCCCCTCGCCCTCGAGGTCGCCCTCAGCGTCCAAGCCGAGATCGAGTCCCGCGCCGATGAGGCTGACACGCTGCGGCGCAGCCAGGTCGAGCGGGCCCGCCACCACGCAGAGGCGGCCCGTCGGCGCTATCTCAGCGTCGACCCCGACAACCGGCTGGTGGCCGACACCTTGGAAGCGGACTGGAACAACGCGCTTCGCGAGCTCGCCGACGCGCAGGACAACTACGACCGGGCGAGCGACGCAGCACGAGCCGCACTGAGCGACGAGCAGAAGTCCAAGATCCGTGCCCTCGCCAGTGACTTCCCCGCCCTGTGGGCCGATCCGGCGACTCCACAAAGAGAGCGCAAGCGCATGATCCGCCTGCTCGTCGAAGACGTCACCATCGACAAGGCCGATGCCGTCCATATCCACGTGCGCTTCCGGGGTGGACAGACGACCAGTCTCAAAAGACCGCTCCCGCTCAGCGCGTCGCAGCTCCGGAGGACCCCAACCGAGACCGTTGCCCGCTGCGACGAGCTGCTCGACGCCCATACCGACGCCGAGGTGGCCGACCTGCTCAACAAGGGCGGGCACATCTCGGGCGGGGGACTACCGTTCTCTGCCCGCAGCGTGCTTCGTCTACGCCGCGACCATCACCTCTTGAGCCATCGGGACCGCCTCGCTCGAACCGGCATGCTCACTCTCGACGAGATCGCCGCGCAGCTCGGCGTGACGCCGCCAACCGTCAAGCACTGGCATCGTGCCGGTTTCCTTAGCGGGCACAAGGCCAACGACAAGAACGAGCATCTCTTCGAGCCGCCTACCCCTGGCGATCCGCGACTAGTTCCATATCGTGGCCGACGACTCTCCGACAGAGAAACACCCCAACCAACCCCAGGAGGTGCAGTGTGAAGCCAAACCCTTCGCACGAGGCGCTCGCACCGGGGTCTTGATGACCCGAGCGCCGATCGAGGCGAACACCTCGTCGAAGGGGCCGACGAACTTCGCGTCGCGGTCGCGGATCAAGAACTTGACGACGCGGCCTTCGTCCTCGAGCGCCATTGCGAGGTTGCGCGCCTGTTGGGTGACCCAGCTGCCGATCGGATGCTCGGTGACGCCGCCAAGAAGACCTTTCGGCGCTCGAGATCGATGAAGAACAACACATAGAGCCGGCGGAGCGTGATGGTGTCGACGTGGAAGAAGTCGCACGCCAGCGTGCCGGTCGCCTGGGCACGAAGGAACTCTGACCAGGTCGGTCCTGATCGACGCGGAGCCGGTTTGAGACGGTGTCGTCGAAGCACGTTGCGGACGCTCGTCGCCGAGACCACGACGCCGAGCTTCTTCAACTCGCCGACGATGCGGAGATAGCCCCACCGCGAGTTCTCGCGCGCGAGACGAAGGACGAGTGCGACGACCTCAGCATCGAGCGCGTTGGGCGCGATGTTCTCGGGAGGCGGGTACGTCCAGTGCCGGCGAACGAGCTCCCGGTGCCACCGCATCAGCGTTGCGGGCGTGACGAGGAAGGTGGCCCAACGCTCGCGAGGAAGAGTCGCGCGAGCGTCGCCAGCACGGCACGATCGGTAGGGGAGAACCGCGGTCGCGCCACCTGGCGACGGAGCACCGCGAGCTGGTGACGAAGGACCGCGATCTCGACGTCCTTCTCATCTGGCGTCGGACCGATCCCAACGAGGTCGAGCAGCTTTCGAACGAGAAGGAAGGTCATCGAACAGCTCACGCGGACGATCCTGGCACATTCGCTGCGTCGCTGGTCAGAGCCGCGTTCCTACGCTTGCACCCCACAGGGTGGCTCCTAGCGATGCCTGCGGGTTCTACACGTTGCGCGGCCTGCTCGCCGTGGCGGCCAGGCGTGACATGGAAGTCGAGCTGTTGGATCTCCGCACTTCGGCCGATACAGTAGGCGATCCCACGCGAGTGGTGGGCTACGGCTCTTTTGCCCTCGCGTGAGGCGGCTCCGTTTGCTCACGACCGGCTACGGACCTATACGGCATACAGCATCGGATGTGCTGTTGCCTGGGCCGTCCTGTTAGCTGTTGTGGCGGCTGGGAAAGGCAAACACGACACGCACGACGTGCTCTTGGTGTTTTATGGATGGGTAATCGCGTGGGTCTCCAATACCATCGCCAGGGCCGTTTACCCGCCGCCCAGGGCGCAGCAGCCGAGAACCCAGCACCTTGAGGGGTAAGAGTGAAGGCGGACTTGACTCGCCTGTCGGCTTTAACGGGCCATCCCGAAAGTGCCGTTCCAGGGCAGGCCAGAAGAAGCTCCACACCTCCCGAACGTACGCAGCAAATGACGGGTCGGCACCGGGTCTCAGCAGCGGCGTATTCTGGTTTACGGTTGCGGCGTAATTCACCTTACGTGTTCCTGTCCTCGAGTTCGCACAGCACCCGGGCCAGAGCAAGCAGATCGGCCACCCGAAAATGCGCCCTCCCGGCCGCGAGAGCAACGACAGGGTCGGCCTGAAGGGTGCAAGTGCTCCCTGCCGGGCTTGATCTGCCAAGACGCGGCAGCCAGGATGGCGGGCCATGTTGCGTCCTGAAAACTGGACCAGACCAGCGGGTGCAAGTCCCGTCCGGGTAATCGCCGGAGAGCCCGGTAGCAGGCCCCGGTTCGTCGCCGAGAGGCGGCGGGCTGAGCGGGGTGTCAAAAGCCTCTTCGGAGGGAGCAAGCGTGCGGGCCGTAGTGCCACCAGGCACGAGTCCTGCAGCCTCGTCACATTTACAACGGGGGAGCCGAGCCGCTCATGTCACGGCGAAGGCAGCATTCGACCTACTGGCGTTCCGGACATGCCCCTGGTCGAGTCCCTCCGGGGTACGGGGAGCGGCACGTACGCACGGCTTGGTTCGGGACAGGAGAGGCCCGTCTTGCGCAGCCTCGTCAGCAAAGACCGCTCGTATAAGCCAATGGTGAAATCGAGCGGAGCGCAAGCGGGAGTCCGACGGGGTCGTAGTACCGCTGATAGCCGTGAGCAACGCGGCAGGAGGGAAGGGCCCCGACTTCGGTCACGCCGGCAATGGAGGTAAGCGTGAGGGCATGGCCGGGACCGCCCGGTCCAACTACCCCGAGGGGAGACATCTTCCCCCCGCCAAAGTGCGACAACTCCAGAACCGGCTATGGGCTGCGGCCAAGCAGTCTCCGGGTCGGCGTTTCCACGCCCTTTATGACCGCATCTACAGGAGCGACGTCCTGTGGGAGGCGTGGGAGCGGGTCCGAGCCAATCGTGGAGCCGCCGGGGTCGATGGTCTGACCCTTGCGGCGGTGGAGGACTACGGAGTCGAGCGCATGCTCGACGAGCTTCCAGCGGACCTCCGTGCAGGCATCTACCGCCCGGCACCAGTTCGCCGGGTGGAGATCCCAAAGCCCGACGGCCGGATGCGGCCGCTCGGCATCCCCACCGTCACGGACCGTGTGTGCCAGCAGGCGGCGAAGATCGTCCTCGAACCGATATTCGAGGCCGACTTTCTGCCCTGCAGCTTCGGGTTCCGCCCGAAGCGCTCGGCCACCGACGCCCTAGAAGCCATCCGGGTCGGCGTTCCCCAAAGGACGACAGTTCGTCTTTGAGGCCGACATCGCGAACTTCTTCGGCGAGATCGACCACGAGCGTCTGCTCGACATGGTCGGCGAGCGGGTGTCGGACCGGCGGGTGCTCAAGCTGCTCCGCCAGTGGCTGCGTGCAGGGGTGCTGGAAGACGGGGTGCTCTCCGAGACGGTCACGGGGACTCCCCAGGGCGGGGTCATCTCCCCGCTTCTCGCCAACATCTACCTGCACGCCTTCGACCGGGCCTGGGCAGAACGTGGCGTGGGAGAAGTCGTCCGCTATGCGGACGACTTCGTCGTGCTGTGCTCGTTCCCGGCAACAGGCCGAGGAGGCCCAGCGGCGGGCGACTGCCATCCTGGGCGACCTCGGTCTCAGCCTTCACCCGGACAAGACCCGTGTGGTCGACCTCCGGGAGGGCAAGCAGGGCTTTGACTTCCTCGGGTGCCATCTTCACGCCCGCATGTCGGGCAAGGTGTGGGAGCAGCAGCGGATCGTCCGCTACTACCTGCACCGCTGGCCGTCTCAGCGGTCGATGAAGCGTGCCCGGGCAAGGATCAAGGCCCTCACCGGCTCGAAGCCAGGTCGGACAGCAGTTGCAAGACGTCATCGGACGCCTCAACCTGTTCCTTCGGGGATGGGGCAACTACTTCCGCACCGGGAATGCGGCGATCAAGTTCGTCTCGCTCGACCGCTACGTTGCATGGCGGCTGAAGCGCTTGCTCATAAAGAAGCGCGGCCGCAACCTTCGTGCCGGTCAGGCGGACCGCTGGACCCGCACCTGGTTCCACGACCAGGGCCTGCACAAGCTCATGGGCACTATCCGTTACCCGAAGGCAGCGTAACCATGTCCAGAAGACCGTCGGTAAGCCGTGTGCGGGAAAACCGCACGCACGGATTGAAAGGGGGATGGGGAACCGGGTCCGCTGTGCGGGCACCGCGCCCCTGACTACCAATGGCCCTGTCGTTCCTCTACCGTCTGGCGTGTCGCGCCCTCGAGTTGGTCCGCGTCCACCGGATGAAGGCCTTTGCGAAGGACGTGGAGATCCTGGTTTTGCGTCACCAGCTCTCGGTCCTCCGGCGCCAGGTCAAGAAGCCGAGACTCACCTGGTCCGACCGCGCCCTTATCGCGTTGCTCGCCCGTCTCGTCCCACCGCGAGCGTTGGTCGTCGTTCTTCGTCACGCCGGCGACGATCCTCGACTGGCACCGCCGACTCGTTCGGAGGCGCTGGACCTATCCGAGCTGCAAGCCCGGTCGGCCACCGCTGCCGGCCGAGACCGTCGAGCTCGTCGTTCGACTGGCCAGGGAGAACCCCCGTTGGGGATATCTCCGCATCGTCGGCGAGCTGAGAAAGCTCGGCGTCACGGTCTCGGCGACGAGCGTGCGCAACGTCCTTTCTCGCCACGGGCTCGGACCGGCGCCGCGACGAGACGGCCCGAGCTGGACCGAGTTCCTCCGCGCCCAGGCGGCAGGCATCCTCGCAACGGACTTCTTCACCGTCGATACCGTCTGGCTCGAGCGGCTCTACGTGCTGTTCGTAATCGAGATCGAGAGTCGCGTGGTCCACGTCCTCGGGGTCACGAGACACCCGGTTGGGACTTGGGTGACCCAGGTAGCCCGGAACCTCGTCTCGGACCTCGACGAAGGCGGTCGTCGCTTCCGTTTCCTCGTTCGCGACCGGGACACGAAGTTCACGCGTTCCTTCGACGAGGTCTTCGCCTCGGAAGGCACCGAGATCATCCGCACGCCGGTTCGCTCGCCTTGCGCGAACGCGTACGCCGAGAGGTGGGTGAGGACCGCTCGTCAGGAGTGCCTCGACCTCCTCCTCGTCGTCTCGCGCCGCCATCTCGAGAGGATCCTTCGGCGCTACGTCAGGCACTACAACGCGGCTCGACCTCATCGCGGGCTCAGCCTTATGATGCCGATCGCGCGCTCCGAACCGAACGTCGACGCCGTGGTCCGTCGACACTCCGTTCTCGGAGGCATCATTCACGAGTACGAGCGGGCCGCCTGAGCTTCTACACCGGCCGGAGAGACGACTCGACTCGCACGTCGCTGACTGCGACAGACGACTCCAATCCTCGTCGCCTCGAGCGCCTCCAGACGGGGTACGCTGCCCATCAAGTTCACCCATCTGGCGGCCGCGTTCTCGTTCCGCGGCTTCTCGAGGTGGAGGAGATGAGTTTGTGCACCCTTCAGTTCGGCAGCGGAAGATCGAGGATCGGAACGGTCTGTCGAAACTCGTCCCGGGTGCAGATCCCGACGATCTGACCGTCGGTCGTCAGTTCGACGCCTTCCACTGTGACGCCGACCCCGAGCACCAGCGTCTGGAACGGGACCACGAGCTGGTCTTGGATCATCGTGAACAGGCCGGTGACCTGTTCCTCCTCGTTGTAACAGTCGACGGTGGCGTCCGTGATCATCTGATCGAACCGCTTCTCGTACCTCGGGCTCACTTCGGCAGATTAGCGGGCAGGTGAGGCGTCGGACGGCCTGATTCTCGTCCGATCCCCGGCGAACCTTGAGCTACCGGCCCTATGGGCCGTGGAGGCCCTCGCGGCACCGCGACCCGAATAGAACCAAGTTGACCCGCGAATGCAAGCAGTTCCGCCAGTCGGTCTCTCGCACCCTCGAGGGTCCCAGCCGTGCTTGTCGCGACCGGGGAGTCGAGGTATTCGCGGATGCAGATCTCGCCGCCGTGTTCTTGCTGGTTGCCCGGTGGTATGGGCGCCACTGCCGTGCGGCGGCGACTCCGCTCGAACCGTTCCTCATCGTCGGAGCCTTCGTAGCGATCCTCGTCCATGTGTGGCGGTCGGATCACGCGCGGGCTCGGTTCATCAGCGAGAGTCGTCTCGCGAGTCCTCACTTGATGCACGGTGTCGGAGCCCCGTCCTTATCCGGGGACGCTCGTTGCGGGTCACCTGGCGACGCCGACCAAGCGACCGCCGGGAAGCTCGCCGAGGAGGCGTAGGACAAGGCTGCGGTCCTGCGGCCGTCCCTCTGCTACGGCGCGTTCATCGTCGTCGAGATCAGCGAGCCACAGGTACAGCCGAGACAGGTCTCGCCCGAGATCGCCGAGGTCGGGAGGCGGGACGGACAGCAGGCCGATTGCCTCATCGTCGAAGTCGCGTGCCCCTCGGGGCATAAGCCACCTGTCAACATCGAACGGGCGAGCGCCAGGGAGAGGTGCGGACCAGCCGGCATGCTCAGTGTGCAGCCCATGGAGGTCCACCCACGCCTTGACGACAGCAAGGCGGCGGATCAAGGAACGATCCAGATCGAGGCCGGGCGTGCGGGCCACCCACACAAGGTCGTACGCATCGCGGGCAGGGCTTCGTCGGTTGAGGCGAGAAATCTTCTCGGCGACGTTCTCGGCCAGGTCCACGACAGGCAGTTGGGGGAGCGGACCGCCGTAGCGGCTGTGGATCGGCACGTCCACCCACGAACGTACGGTGGGTGCCAACCACGGAGGCGGCCCGATGTCGATCTTCGAGCGGAGCTGACCGGTGGGGTCAGGCCCGAGCTCGCTCCGGTAGATGATCGTGTGGCGGCCGCGACGGTCCTCGATGTCGTAGGTGAAAGGACCAAGGCGAGTGCCGTCGATCTCACCGACGAGTAACTGGGTGACCGAGGCGGGGTCGTCGTCGAGGGTCGCTACAGAGAAGTCGAGGTCGGTCGAGAACCGCCCGGCGCCGCCGGCATACGCCTTTCGAAGTGCCGTGCCGCCCTTGAAAGCGACCAGTGTGAGGACACCACGCTCGGACAGATGACGCAACAGCAGATCCTGTGCGATGTCGATGACGGCGGCGTCGCGACCCTGCGGCGACTGGGCCGGCGCGTGGCGCAGGACGTGGCCTTGGGTCAACCTGACGTCGTAGGGACCGTTCATGCCAGGGGGTGAAGGCTCGCGGGGTCGAACGGCAACAGGGTGTCGGCGACCGAGAACCGGGCGCTGTGGTGCTTGAGGCTGCCGCGGGGCCCGAACCAGACCTTCGGAGCGGAGCGCCCCCCATCGTTGGGCGGGACCAGGCGATCGGCCAGGTCGGGAGCAACGCCCTGGGTAAGGTAGGCAAGACGCACCCGCACCGAACGGGGCCGGCCAGCTAGCTCACCGTCGATGTCCGCAGGCGTGACCACCTCGACGAGTTCGGGCAGTGCATCGGCGATCGCGCTCCATCCCCGTACTTCGCCTGGTCGAGCCGCGATGTGCACGAGGATGGTGGCAGGCAGGTGAACCGGCACTCCGCGGGATCGTTCGGGAGCGAGGTTGGCGTCGAAGACGACGACCCGTGTGGCACGCCGCAAACCTACGGGGATGGAGGCTCCCGTCTTGACGGCGACCTCGAGGCGGTCCGGGGCGCGATCGGTTAGGCCTTGGGCCAACAGTGCCGACACGAGACATACCGCCGCGTCGAGCGACGGGCGGCCCGCGAGCGCGGCCCGCAGCTCGAGGAACTGGTCGCCGTGGCCGATCGGCCCTGCATGGGCGGCGGGGGCGAACTCCCACACACCCGCCGTCTCGGTGGGCAGCAGCCAGCCGAGCTTGCGCATGCGGTCCGCGACCACCCTGGGCTCGGTACCGATACCGGTTCGCGTTGCCAGGGCTGCGAGCTCGGCCACGGTGACGACCTGGGGCGCGTCGAGCTCCAACTCGGTCAGTATCGGGCCCAGCGAAGGTGGGATCGTGCGTGTCATTCTTACCGGTGAAGTATCAGATTCTGATACGGATGCTTCCTCTATGACACCCATCCTACTCACTTACCTGCGGATGTCAACTGACTGGTATATGTATCAGATCCAGATACTTGAGTCCCTTGGTTGACACACCAAGGTTCATCGCGCTGGTCGGCCCAGGGAATCGCCGCTGCACCAGCGTCTCCATCTGCGTTTCGAGAGTTCCCGGTGTCAGCGGAGCGGGGTGGCGTGACGAATGCCAACGCGATAGAGCGCGTAGACAGCTGGCGCGTAGCGAGGATCGCCCGGTCGACGTGCCGATAGCGAACGCGCTCTTGGAGCTGCGTTCGAGAACTCGGACCTCGTGGGGGAGCACAATCAGCTCGACATCCTTGTCGTGCTCGGGTCGTTGGCGGGACCGCAGAAGACCGAGGGCCCCAGCAGAGTCCGATGTAGCAGAGGGTGAAGGCCGCGGTCGATGATGTCTGACGACAGGGAGGCTATCGCGCGTCTATCGCGCGGTCTATCGCGGGCGCCGCCGTTCGGGTGGGTTCGCTGACGTATACAAGCCAGTGTTTTCCTGCACTATCGGTCGCTGGCATTCGCCAGTTTTCGCCAGTATCTACTTGCCAAGGTGAGGGTCGCGGGTTCGAATCCCGTCGTCCGCTCCAATGAAAACCAGCTCAGGGCATTGATTTCGCCTCGGTCCTTTCCGACTTGCCCATCATCTGCCCATCACTTGCCCATCACGGGAGGCTGACCCTCACCCCGCCCAAGTGAGGGTCACGCGACCTTCACTTGGAAAAGGTGAGGCGCGTCGACGACCTCGATGGATGCGGAGGTTCCGCCACCTGGCAAATCGGTGATGGAAGGAGCGCCGAACGCGCGATGTCTTCGTCTCGTGGCTCGCTTGTCGGAGAACGCAGCTGAGGACCTCTGCAGCGATCGCATCGCCGCCGGGGACAGCGTGGGTATAGACGTTCAGGGTCGTTGAAGTTCGCGCGTGGCTGAGGCGAGCGGAGACCGTCGTGATCGGAACACCGGCGGTGAGCATCGTCGTCGCCATGAAGTGACGAAGATCATGCAGGCGGCAGTCCACGCTTCACAGGAGTCCGGTACTTGATGAACTGCTTGGTCACCCAGTTCGGCTTCCATGGAGCTGCACCTGCGGGGTCGTCCGAGAAGACGAAGCTGGAGCGGTCCAACTCCACGCCGGCAGCTTCTGCCCGGGCTTTGGCGCGAGCGATGTGGGCGGTGAGTATTTCGAGACAGTTCGCGTCGAGGTCCACCCGGTAGGTGCGTCTGGTCTTCGTCGGGCGCAGCACCGGGCCACCTTTTGCATCGAGGAGCGCCTGGATGAATCCGATCTGCCCGTTCTCGAGATCGACCTCACCCAGGCGCAACGCGGTGATCTGGCTGCGTCGCGCGCCCGTCGATACCGCGAGTGACAAGAAGGCATGGAACGCGGGATCGACCGTCGAGACGTGACCGAGCAACCGGACAACCTCATCGGGTGACGGTGGGCGCACCGGCGCTGGTTCGCACGACGGGGGAGAGGCGTGGCTTGCGGGATTGACCCAGAGCCACTCCCAGCGGAGGGCTTGCTCGAGCGCGCGGTGGAGCACGACGTGAATGCGATGCACGGTGCTCGCCGTGAGCGGTCGGCCATCCGGACCGCCGCTGCGCTGTAGTTCGCCATAGAGCGCGTCGATGTCTTCGGTGCGAAGCGTCTGGAGTGGGAGCTCGACCGAGCCGCGGGATCAGGTGGTGGTCGATGACGCTCTTGGTCTGGCTCGCGGTCGTCGGCGACCAGTTCGGAGAGACTGCATCGAACCAGTCGATCAAGAGCTTGGCGACGGTCGCTTGCGAGGTCATCCGCCGCGGATAGTCAACGCGCGAAACGAGCTCGGCAAGCTCTTGCTGGGCGGCGCGCCGGCTTCCTTTCACGGTCGCGCTGACCCAGTGTCGTTTGCCGGTCTCCGGATCGGTACCTGCGTAGGCCCTGAGCTCCCAGCTGTTGCCTCGCTTGCGCAGTGATCCTGGCATCGCTCCTCCTCGCGCTCGATCAGCTACGACATCCAAGCACGCGGGTGAGGGAGCGTGCGAAGCGGCATCAGTCGTTTGTTCCGATACAGATCGCCGTTCCTGAAGAAGCGCTTCTTGTCAAGATGTCTTCGGAGAAGCCGAAGTCCGCTTTCCAGGAGTTATCGAGGCTTGAACTGTAAACAGGGCGGCACGGACAAGAAGGCTCCCTGCTGTTTAGGCTTAGGGCGGTCAAGGCCGGGCGAAGCCCGCCCGAAGGGGAAGCCTTGACCGATCCCGAGCGTTCAGTTGTCGTCCAGCCACCATTGCGACTCGGACCGTCGTCCAGGCGGTCTTGGTTGCGCAGGAGGTGGTCAGACACAGCGGACCTCACCATTGCCCGTATTTGGGCGGGCAGGCCTTCCGGATCCACCGAAAAAGTAAGGCTTTCGAGGTTCATCCTCGCCTGAGCATCCACGAAAAGTGCCTTCCGACAAGGGAGAATGGTGGTTGAACAGACCAAACCACGCCCCCAAGCGGAAGGCACCTTTTCGATGCGCTCATCTTCTCACAGCCTGGACCGGATCTCGGTCACCTTCGACGACGACCACGCGGTCGCCAATGCGGGACTGATCCAACCCGCGACCTTGGCCGAGCGTCTCGGCCTGCGTGAACTGTTCGACGAGTACGTCGATCTCGGCGATGCTCCTGGCCGGGCCAATGTCGGGCTCAAGGCCATGACGCTCATCTACTCCGCTGCTCGCCGGTGGCGACTGCATCGACGACGCCGGCCAGATGCGGGTGGCGGCCACGGAAGAGGTGCTCGGCCAGGCCGTGCGAGCTCCGTCGACGCTCGGGACCTTCTTGCGCATCGTTCACCTGGGGACATGTCGCCCAGTTCGACCGGGTGCTCGACGAGTCGATCCGACAGGGATGGGCTGTCGGCGCCGGGCCCGGCGAGGGGCCGGTCACCATCGATGTGGATTCCACGATCTGTGAGACCTATGGGCTTCAAAAGCAAGGTGCTCGTTTCGGCCACACCAATGTGCGGGGCTTTCATCCGCTGCTCGCCACCCTGGCCGGCAGCCAAGAGGTGGTCGGTGTCCGCCTGCGGGGCGGCAACGCCCACACCGGCCGGGGGGCAGGAGGCTTTCTCACCCAGGTGTTCAACCGCGTGCGCCGGGCCGCTGCGACCGGGCCGATAGTGCTTCGGGCCGACTCGGGCTTTTACAACTCCAAGGTGACCGATGCCTGCCGCAAGGCCAACGTGAGCTTCTCCATCACGGTCAAGGCCTCCAAGAAGTTGCACAAGGTGATCGCAGCTATCTCAGAGGAAGCCTGGACACCGATCCCGTACTGGATCGACGGCGGTGCCGATGTGGCCGAGACCACCTACTCGCCCCTTCTCCGACAAGCACCCAGAGGTCCGCCTCATCGTGCGGCGGGTGCGACCCACCCCTGGCAGCCAGCTCGCCTTGTTCGCCACGTACGACTACCACGCCTTCATCACCGACCGGGATGGCGAGACCCTCTATCTCGAGGCCGATCACCGCCGACACGCCGTCGTCGAGGACGTGATCCGAGACTTGAAGTACGGCGTTGGCTTGAACCACCTGCCGTCGGGGCGCTTTTGCGCCAATGCCGCCTGGATGATCCTGAATGTCATCGCCCACAACCTGGGCCGCTGGGTGGGCCGGATCGGCCTCGGTCCCGAGGTTGCGCCCATGACCACCAAGACGCTGCGCACGCGACTTCTTGCCTTGCCCGGGCGAATGACAACCTCGGGCGGCAAGAAGACCCTTCATCTACCCCGGGCCTGGCCGTGGGAGGAACCCTTCAACACGATCCTCGCCAAGTTGCGTTCCATTCCTCGGCCGATCCTTTGCCTACGCGCCTGAGCCGCGTGCACAATGACGGCGTCCCGCCACCTGCGCCCGGCGCCAGCAGACGACGATCCTCTCCGGGCCTGGTCCCACGCGGGCCTGCCGTGTTCGGGAAGGCACCATCAGCCCCCTTGCCGGCTGGTCCGGTCCATCCCTGCTGGTTCGGCGCCATACGGACGATCGACCGATGTCTTTCGGTGGATCCGGGCTAAGTAGAACTGATGAGCTTTATATGAACGGCCTCGGTGATCGGAGAGCTTCACGCCGGCGAGTCTCGGCAAGGATTCCCGTCGGAACAATGCAGGGTCGTCGACCGTGCCGGGATCGGTCCTCTCACGTTCCGCAGCGCCCTTGCCGTTGACCGAGGAATCACGAACGCTCGGTCCCGACCACGTCGACCGTTGTCAACATTTTGTCAACGCAACTTCGCAACTGATGACCCGTGACGCCCTCATAAGACCCAACGACGGCATCCCGGAAACCCGTCCTGACCTGCGAGAACCTCGCAACACCCGACGAGACCAAATGGCCCGGAACGGACTACGGATCAGAAGGTTGCGGACTCGAGTTCCTTCGCCTCACCCGTTGTCAGAAACACAAGGTGCAGGCCACTTCTCACGTCCGATCGCTTTGGCAGGTTTGATTCATTATTCAAACCCCTTCGCGGCAGCTGACCGCCCCCGCGGTTTCTGAGGATCTTCGGACTGGGTCACTGGTATCTACGCCTCGCGAACGATCTTCAGGGCTTACGAGCAGCTTCGACCGCGACCAAAAAGCCGGGCAATCTGCCTGCCCGGTCTCGGTGTTCGTCGCCCCGGAGGATCCGGAGCGACGACAGAAGCGGCTCCGGGCGGACGGAGCCGCTCTCTATCGAACTAGGGCCGCTTCCTCAAGCGTCGGCCAAGACTGCCTCGACGGCCTGCGCCACGTCTCCTGCGTAGTCGATCTCGACCTTGCGGGGCTTGGCCTGCTCGATCACGGGAATGGTGACGATGAGCACGCCGTTTTCGTAGGAAGCCGTGATCTTGTCACGATCGAGGCCCTCGCCGAGGAACAGCTGGCGGCTGAAGTCACCTTGGCCCCGCTCTGCCATCTGGATCTGATCGTCCTCGGCTCGAGTCCAGGTGCGCTTTGCCCGCACGGTGAGGACATCCTTCTCGACGGTGAGCTCGATGGAGCCCGGATCGGTGCCCGGCAAGTCGAGCAGCACCTTGAACTCGTTGCCCCGGCGGTACGCGTCCACGGGGATCTGCCACGAACGGCGTTCGCTGAGCAGTTGCTCAGTGATCTGGTCGAGGGGTCGGAATGGCTCGAATCGCGCCAACATGACTGCATCCTTTCGCTGACTCTCGATCAACTCGGGTGTCGGCGACAGGCGGGTCTCGATGTCTGCGACTCACCATACTCTAGATATCTATAACTAGCAAATCACTTCTAGAAAATATGGGCTAGACTTGGCGGCGATGGAAAAGTGGAGCTTTCTGACCAAGCATGCCCAGGTCCTGGTCTGCATCGCGCGATGACCCGGGGTGCGCTTGCGCGACATCGCCACGATGGTGGGCATCACCGAGCGCAGTGCCTACGGCATTGTCGACGACCTGGCCGCAGCCGGCTACGTGGTCAAGGACAAGGACGGCCGTCGCAACCGCTACCAGATCCAAGCCCACCTGCCGCTCAGAGAACCCATAGGCCGAGAACCGACGATCGGTGAGGTGCTGGAGCTCCTGGTCGACAGTGACGAGGTCGAGGTCGGGACTGGGGCAACCGCTCGCAGGAACAGGTCACGGTCGTGAAGGTGCTTCGGAACATCCGAAGCTCGGCTGGCCCCTTTTTGCGAGGCTTCCGGCGCAAAATCTCGGTTTCCTCCGGAGACAAGTCGGCCACAGGCCTGCAGGTGAGCGCCGCGGCAGGAACAAGACGACTTGGAGCTTGTTGAGCAAGGCCCTTTCGCTCGGGTCAGAGCAGTCGTAGCGTGTTTATCGGGTCCTCGGGGGTAAGCCCGCACCGAAGAGCTGGAGTTGAGGGTGAAAACCGGCCGCGCTGGTAGGTCTTTTGACCACAGGTGTCGTTCCCTCCCTGGGACGCTCCCGAGGACCCAACTTCCGGTATTGAGGCGATAGCCTGCCAGCGGGAGGACTGCGAGGCATCCTGCGAGGATTTCGCGGGGCGACCGGGCTCTCGCGTCTTCTAGCCACCTTTGCGCACGATTGCGAAAGAGTTCCAGATCCCCGACCCTTTATCTCAAGCGCGACCCAGGACCGCATAACTAACGATATGAGATTCATGCCGGCCCCGAGTGACTGGCTTGATGTCGAGCTTGCCCGCCCCGGCTGGCAACGTAGGGCGGTGTGTCGTGGCAAGGGCACCGATAGGTGGTTCTCGACGCTTCGCGGGTCCAACGAGGCCGCCTGCGCTGTCTGCGAGGCATGTCCAGTTCGACGCGAGTGCCTCGCTTACACGTTGGCTTTCCCGGAGGTGTTAAAAGGCGTGTGGGCCGGCACGAACGAACACATCAGGCCTGCCACACGACGAAGATATCCAACGAATGCATCAAACCCATAATCCGGTGAATGTGATTCGAGCCCAAAGAACATCGCGCCCCGGCCAAGGTAGAATTACTGCAGGGTTGCTCCCTTATGGCCCGCGGTGTACACGAGGTCGGGGGAGTTCAGGGACAAGTCCGATGGCGGTGTGAGCCCGGCGGACTTCCGTTGATCGATGTTCTCAGCCCGGCATGCCAGGCGTAACTGCAGTCTTCAGGTCCTACCAGACGAGCGGCGGTGAACGGGTCTCACGCGACATTTGTCCAACATTGGGCATCCAACCCGTCCGAAAGCCTCCACAAGCGTCTCCCCGGTTGGTACGCGGCCGGGGACAGATTACACCGAACAACGACAGATTTGCGCACACAACCGCATTCCTCGCAGAGGTAGTACGGACCTACGTAGAGGTGGTCGGCGAAATCTTCTCGCAGGCGCATCCAGTCATTTCCGACAACATGCGCCGTGCTGGCCAGCGATGATCACGACACGGCCTTGATCTCTGCCTGGTAGAGGTTGCCGTACTCGTCAATCGTCTGGCCGTCTTCGAGCATCTCGGTTGTTCGCCACTGGAACCTCATCCTGTGAGCCAATCGCTCAGCTATTGTGCCGGTTGTGCTCTTGATGTGTCAACTCTTATGTGGTCGACCAGGGCGAAGAATCCACTGAGCGTTGATCTTCGGCGAGAGATACTCTTCCCAGCCCTCAACCACGGACCCACCGAACTGGTCAAGGGTGGATTGCCCCCGCATTGCCGCCATGTGGTCGAGCCGCCGTCTATACGCACTGCGGATCACAGCGGTCTGGCTTGATGTACTCGGGTCGATCTGTCTCACCGGCCGTGAACATCTCGGCCCACTCCTCCAACTTCGCCTCGTCGGCAGCATTCTCGCCAACAAGAGCCTTGATCTCTTCGACCTGAGAACCCGCCGTTGAGGACAGCAAGTTCCTCATACGAGGGTCATCAGCCCGTGGGATCAGGCGAACCTTCACCCATTCCTCTGCAAGGTCTGCACGGATGAAGACGTGACCGCCGTCTCTACCTGGTATTTGTCGGCATCCGTAGGTTCGGTGGCCCATCTTGTACATCGCCGGTCAGTGTCTTGCCGCATTCACCGCACCTGAGAACGCCTCGGAGCGGGTAGATCCGGCCTGGTTTCGCGTTCAGCTTCGGGGCCTGGCGAGCCGGGTCCTTCAGCAGGGCAACAACACGCCGCCAAGTTGTCTCTTCGAGGATCGGGTCCCATACGGCCTTGCCCATCTCTTTGCCCTGGTACTGGCGGATCCCAGCGAGGCGTGGCCGTTCGAGCATCTGGTGCAGCCGGGTGACGGTCCAGTGAGAGCCGGTCACTGTCAGCACGCCCTGTTGATTCCAATCGCGGACGATGCTGGACACTGAAGCGCCTTCGAGCAGTCTGTCCGCAGCTTGGCCGATGTGGACCGCTTCGCTCTCACGGATCGTTACGCCGTCCGGCTCGAAACCGAACGCTCTGTGACCACCGTGGTATTTGCCTTCTTCGGCGAGCGTCTGCTTTCGCCGCTTGGTTCTCTTACGGATCTTCGCCACCTCCAGCGCCGCAAAGTTGACCCTCATGCGGAGCATGAAAAGTGCGTTCTCGTCGTTCAGGTCCATGTCTCCGCCGACTGAGCCAAGCGTTGTGATGCCCGCTCCTTCGCAGGCATCGACGAAAGGCTCAAGCTCTCGGGGCTGTCTGTAGAGCCTGTCTACGTCCCAGACGATCACGGCATCGACCTTGCCGGCTCGAATGTCGGCCAGGAGTCTTTCGTGTTGAGGACATTTCCTGCCAGCTACCGCCGCCGAGATGTCATTGTCGACGTAGGGAGGCTCGACAACATTTGCCAGCCTCGCTCCACGCAGAGGGCGCGACAGTCTTTGACCTGAGCCTCGACTCCACGAGCGTCGCCATCTCGGTTGCTGCTGATTCGAGCGTAAATCGCCGCTCTCATTTCTTGTTGACGGCCTGACTTCCTGAGCATTTAGGCGCGGCTCTCGGCCGTGCTCTTTGACGACGCTTCCATTGGCCGACGCGCCGACGATCTCGCGAGGATGAGCTGTCCCTGAACGCGAGGGACCCCTCCCGCGCAGTTTGGTCGCTGAAGTCGGGAGGGGTCCAAGGCGGTGTAACGCCCGTGACCATCGTATGGCCCTGCAGCTTGTCCGTCGACGCCTACGTGGCTGGCGGCCGAGACGTCGAGTTCCCCCGGCCGGATTGTCCGTCGTGCTCGTGTCCGATGACGTTCTGGTCGGGATACCGCCGCCCTGTCCGCGAGGCCGGTCTGTGTCACCAGATCTTCGTGCCGAGGCTGCGCTGTCGACGGTTGTGGGATCACCCACGTCCTGCTGCCTTGTTTCGTGCTCGCCGGTCGGCTCGATGTGGCCGAGACGATCGGCACCGTGCTCGAAGAAGTGGTCGACGGCCCGGGCGGCGTGCGTCCGGCGGCAGCACGCGCCGATGTCTTTCACACGACGGCGCGCAGTTGGCTGCGGCGCTTCTCGGACCGGGCGGTGCGCATCGGCGTCTCGTTCGCGGCGCTTTGTGTCGAGCTCGGTGGCGAGGCGATCGCGCCCTTCGCCGAACCGGCCCGTTACGCGATCTCAGCGATCAGAGCCGCCTTCGCGGCAGCGAGCGCCATGCCGGGATGGGCCTCGATCGGACTGTGGCGCTTCGTCTCTTCGGTGAGCGGCGGGAGGCTGATTGCCACCAACACCGATTCCCCCTACCTCGTCGTCGGCAAACGGCGTTTCATGCCTCCGGTCCCATCGCTATGAGGAGAACGGAGCAATGACATGGAAACTGACCATCAAGAACAGGTGGCGCTTCATCGCTGGGCGGTGATCGCCGAGGCGACGAGCGACCGGTTGAGCCCCGCCGAGCGCGGGGCGCTCGTGCGCCAGATCGCCGCGCGCGCCCACGCGGGTCCCGACGGGTCGGATCATCGCTACTCACGACGCGAACGATCGACCGCTGGATACGTGCGTGGCGCTCTGGAGGCCTCGATGCCCTAAAGCCCACACAACGCGCCGACACCGGAGCGGTGCGCGCACACCCGGAGCTGTTCGGTGAGGCCGCTGCACTTCGCCTCGAGATCCCGAGCCGCTCGGCCGCCCAGATCGCCTCGATCCTCTATTACCGCCACGGGATCAAAGTCGCCGAGCGGACCATCCGCGCCCAGCTGCGACGCCGGGGCCTTCATCGCGAAGCACTCGAAGCCGAGCCGACGGTGTTCGGCCGCTACGAGGCCGACCGCCCTAACGAGAGATGGATCACCGACGTGCTCGTCGGACCGTGGGTCCCGTTCCCCAAGATCGACGCCTCGGTTCGCGCCAAGTTGTTCCTGATCGTCGACGACCACTCGCGGCTTTTGGTCGACGGCCGGTTCTTCGCCCACGAGAACGCCCGGGCCTGCCAGGAGCTGTTGCGCAGGGCCATCACACGCCGAGGTGTGCCCGATGTCCTCTATGCCGACAACGGGGCGCCTTTCTCCAACGCCTGGTTGTCACGGACCTGTGCTGTGCTCGGAGTCCGCCTCGTGCACTCCAAGCCCTATTCGCCAGAAGGCCGCGGCAAGCAGGAACGGCTCAACCGCTACATCCGGGAGGCCTTCTTGTCCGAGGCGACCCATCAGGGCATCTCCTCGCTCGAGGAGCTGAACGACCTGTTCTTCGCCTGGGCCGAGCAGGTGGCCAACCGTCGCGTACACGCGGAGACGAACGAGACGCCGATCGAACGATTCGAGCGGACCGGTCCCCACCGCCAGGTCGACCCCGACCAGTTGAGAGAGGCCTTCAGGTGGTCGGTGACAAGAAGGGTGACCCGCACGGCGACGGTCCCGCTCGAGGGCAACTCCTATGGCGTCGACCCCGCCCTTGTCGGGCGGAGAGTCGAGCTCAGATACGACCCCGAGGACCTCTCGAGAATCGAGGTCTACCTGAACGGCACCAAGGCCGGGGTGGCGACACCGTTCGTCACGCGCCGCCACACCCACCGGGCCGTTCCCCAGGCCGCACGGGCCAAGCCGGTCCCGACGGGGATCGACTACCTCGACATGGTGGCAACCGCCCATGAGGAGTCCGCCGGCACCGGGCAGAAGATCGACTTCTCCCAGCTCGCCATGTTCTCCGACCAAGCACGAGGAGCAGGCGAAGTGAGCCGGGCACCGTGGGTCGCCCACTTCGGTCTCGACCGGACCCCTTTCGGCAAGTCCATCGCCGCCAAGGACCTGTTCATCCGCCAGGCACACCAAGAAGCCGTCGCCCGCATCAACTTCTGCATCGTCGAGTCGGCCATCGGCGTTGTCACAGGCGACGTCGGGGCGGGAAAGACGGTCTCGGTGAGAGCGGCCGTCTCCTCGCTCGACCCGACACGTCACCAGGTCATCTACATCGCCAACCCGGCCTTTGGCACGAGGGGGCTCTATGTCACGATCGTGAGATCACTCGGTGCCGAGCCGAGGTACTTAAAGGCCGAGCTCATGGTGCAGGCGGCCGACCTGTTGGCGGCCGAGGCGGCCGAGCGGCACCGCCGGGTCGTGCTCATCGTCGACGAGGCCCATCTCTTGGAGCCTGCCCAGCTCGAAGAGCTCAGATTGCTCACGAACTCCGAGATGGACTCGGCCTCGCCCTTCGCCGGCATCCTGGTCGGCCAGCCGACGCTCAACCGCCAGCTGCGCATGGGGATCTTCGCCGCCTTGGACCAAAGGATCGCCACGCGCTTTTCCATAAAGGCGATGGACCTCGCTGAGTCGGCTGCCTACCTCCGTCACCACCTGAAACTGGCGGGGAGGGAGGAGCCTCTCTTCGCCGATGATGCCGTCGCACGCCTTCACCGTGTCTCGAACGGACTTCCCCGGGCGCTCAACAACGCCGCCACCGCGGCGCTCATCGCCGCTGCCTCAGACAACAAGGATCTCGTCGACGACGCCTGTGCGAAAAAGGCCGCCGCCGAGCTCACCCGGGACTGATCGTGCTCATGGACGCGGCGAGAGGACCGCCATGGTCATAAAGGCCTGCCGAGCCGTGCTCACGGAACGCTGCCGGCTCATGTGCAAACAGCGTGGCCGCCAACACCTACGGGTTCGCCGACGTGTTGTTCGTTGAGACCATGCTTCACGATTTGCGGCAGTGGCACTGCGAGTCGTGGATGGCGCGAGTGGCCGAAGTAGGGACTTGGTGTAGCGAACTGATCGAGTTCCTCGGCGGCGAAACTCCCAACCCGCACTGAGGCAGGTTGAAGGGACCGGTCTGCGCTGCCGAGTACGTTGATGCCATCCCGCTTCATTGGGCGAGCGCCTCGTCGTTCGCCGACGTGTGGGCTGCGACTCGGAGGACTGTGATGACCGACTACCCGGCGATGTTCGAGCCTAAAGAGAAGCTGGTGGTTTCACTTCGCCTGCCGATGGTTCGCCTTACCTTCCAGGCTTGTGAGGGTGCTTTTCTCCAACACAGCTTTGGGAACAAGCCGCTGGTCAAGCACGACGGCGAGCCGATGTTCGCCGAACTGGCGATTCGGAGCATTATGGAGCAGGCAGGCTGGGAGTCTCGATGGGTGTGCACCTTCGGGTCCGACGCCAAGAGACCTCGCTGCCTAGAGCGCTGGTCCGACGTGCCACTCCGAGACCAGAAGCACGTACCGCTTGACACGGAGCAGGAAGTCTTGCTGGCCAGGATTGCCGAGCGAAACCACAACGTGTACTCGGGTTGCTGGGACGTCTTGGCATGGAAGGGAGACCGTACCCTGTTCATCGAGGCAAAGCACGCCAAGAAGGATCACATCCGGGCCACTCAGCTTGAATGGCGGTGGGCTGCGCTGAGAGCGGGCCTGAAGTCAGATGACTTCGTGGTCGCGGAGTGGGAGTTTGTCAGAGAGGTCGCACACGGAGGTCCAGCGAGAGCGAGAGGACGGTTGTTCGACTGGGATGCAGTGCAGGCAAACAATGCCGAGGAGTACCCCGACCCGGCCCTGCCGACCTATGAGCACTGTTCCGAGTGGGTCGAGGGCGAGTATGTGACCCGCCATGTCTTGGTTCCCGAGGCGAACATCGACTACACCCAGCACACGATCGCTGGCTTCGAGATCGACCCGACGACCGTGGTGGTGCTGTCATGACTGCTGTCGTCACGGGCAAGAGGTGGGACCCGCACTTCGTGGACCTTGGCGATGGTCGTGGGATGATCTATGACGCCGACGAGAACATCTGGTAAATCACGGCCGAGCAGTTGTTGTGGCACCTATTGCCGCCACTCGCAGGCGACTAGCCGAGTCTCAGCGTCAGAGTGGAACGTAGGTGATTGACCAAGGCTTGATTCGCCACCCTCAAGCGCGGCTAGGCAGAGGTCGATACTCAGGCTGACAGCGCTAACTGTTCGGGATTCGTGAGGGCCAGCGAGATTGCGCGCCGTGGTGCTGGCGGAGCGACAGTTGATAGGGAGCGAACCAAAGCTGCGCGGGCCATCAGTTCTGGCCCGTGTGACGTGAGTGGGAGATTGGTCTTTCGAGGGAGGACCCAGTGTCTATCGTTGCAGATCGGGACCAGCTATGGCGTAAGTTCCTGTATGCACTGTACGACGCAACGGCGGAGTCTCCGAGCACATCAATGCTGGACTTCCGTGTCGTAGCAGAATCAGTCGGCATCGAGAACGTCAACGAGCAGGCGAATGTGGCCCAGTGGCTTGTTGCTCATCATCTGGCGGAGTGGCGTGCTATTGGCGGACAGATCGGCATAAGTCCTGCTGGGATCGACTCGGTTGAGGGTGAAGGGCGCGAGACCGCAGGAGTGACCGTCGTTCTGTCAGTGGTAGAGATTCGCCAGGTTGAGGTACTCCTGACTGAGATTCGACGAGCCTGTGAACTGAACGAGGTAACCGTTCATGACAAGGATCGCGCCGTGTTCGACACCGAGATCGCAACCATCAATGCTCAAATCAAATCGCCAAGTCCCAAGCGGAAGGTAGTCGGCGGCGCTCTCCGCTCTTTAGGTGGCCCTCTGTTGCATGCAGGCGCGGGGGTGCTCGGTGGCAGCGTTCTTCAGATGGCTCAGCACCTGATGAGGTAGTGGAGTTTGATTCTGACCCCGCTAACCTGCCTGGAAGGCGGCGCTCTCGCGAACCTACACCCGGGCCTACGGTATCTCGCCCGCCAGACCCGGATGCGGGCGGAGCCTATACCAGTGAAGGGATCTTGTCGCGAACTCGTAACAAACTCACCCCGGACCCCGTGGGATACTGAAGCGGGTGCACGGCTCTGTCTTTCCTCGCAAGGCGACCAGGGGTCGTGCACCCATACTCATCGGATGCTCGTGCCGTCGCCTTGAGCAGCGGGTGGTCACACCGTCCACGGACCTCCCAAGGCCGTTCGCGTCTTGCGCGACCGGATGGCTGGCCGGTACTGACACCCTCGCCGACGATTCCATCGCCTCTACGGCGATCTGCGAACAGGACTTTCACGCCGCCGTAGCTCCCTCAGCGCCCGCACGAGCTGACCGAGGATCGCGAGCGCTCGCTCCCGACTCGTCGCCCGTAGGCCGTCGTAGGCTGCGAGCAATCGAAGGGAGACGAGATGGCGACGGAAGCCCAGTGGCGCCAGCTTGTTAGGCGGGCGGTAGGCGTGCCCGATCTCATTGGCGATCAAGTGGCGCTCGCGATGGTGACAGACGTGGTCTTCAGCAGTGAGCTTCAATCTCAGCCCCGGAGCGATGACGACGATGTCATCGCTGAGGCGGTGTGGGCCGCCGTAGTCAAGCTGGGTGCCGCCGAGGAGCTCGACGCCTTCTTGATGGAGCGTTCCAGTCGGTACGGTCTCCTCGATTGGGACTGGCTTTACGACCGCGTGGTCACTGACGCCAGGTCCGCGCTCGACGACGTGGTCGCGGATGCAAGGTACTCCTTCGGCTTGCCGAGGTTGCCCGATAGCCTGCCCCGCTGGCTCGCCGAGCCGCTCCTGGATCGCATCCGTGACTTTGTGAAGGCGCATCCTTTTCAGGACGACGCCGGACGCTACTTCTGATGACTCGTCAAAGACGCAAAGTCCCATCCTGTGCATTAGCCGTGCATCAAGCATACGGCCCTGTACTCGCTGCGGGCGGCGTGACCACGGTGTGACCTGCCCTGGCCCGTCGTTGCTCGATCGGGTAGGCGTCGGATGCCGCCCGTCGATGTTGGTGAACCCGTGTCGGACTGCCGACGTCACCGCCCGGAGCGCGCTGACGCCCTGCCGGTAGTCTTGGCTCTGCTACCCGCGGAAAGCCTGCGGGCGATCTGCCAAGAAGGGCGCAAGTTCTTCATAGGAGGTAGAGCAAGATGGCAGCGAAGCCTGGCGACACGATTAGGGCACCTTCAGAGAAGGTCGGCCAGCCGGAACGCCGTGGGAAGATCGTCGAGATCCTCGGCGACGAAACGCACCGGAGGTTCAAGGTCCGCTGGGATGACGCTCACGAGACCGTGCTCGTTCCCGGTCCCGACGTCAGCGTCGAGAGCGGTTCCTGACCGTTCTCGCACAAGATGCCCGGCTGAGGTCATCGACGGCGAGCGTCTCGTAGTAGCGCGAAACGGATCACGGAGGAAAGCGCCGGTGAACGTTTGATTTCTCCCTTGAGGCAGCAGCCCTGAGGCCCTTGCCGCGGCGTACCCTCGCGTCAGACCGAACAGGAGGTTGCAACGATGGCTGACGAAGCTGGGACGTTCAGGCTGAGCAAGATAGAGGGGCCAGCAGAAGCCACGCTCTTTCAGTGGGTCCTTTTCAATGCCGATGGCGACCCGATCGCTGAGTCCGTCCGACCGATGGGACTCGCGAGCGCGAAGAAGTCCGTTGAGTGGCTCAAGGCCAACATTGCCGACTGCGATTGGAACCAGCCTGCCATTGGCCTTTTTGATAGAGGGATTCCGCAAGCATGATGACGGCTGATTCAGCACGACCGAGGGCTAGGAAGCCGCTTCATGTTCAGCCGGTTGTTCTGGCTCGTCCTCGAACGCCGCGTCCGGTTCGTCGGCCCTAAGCAAGTAGGAACCTCCTGCCCAGGCCCGAGCAGCAATCAGTAAGCAGGCCGAAGTCGGGCTGGGCAGAGTTGCAGTAGCGACGTCATGAACAGTTGGCTGTTTCGCTCCCTGGTGGCGCTGTACCCCAAGGCTTGGCAGGAGCGCTACAGCAAAGAGGTGGGGGAAGCTGTCGTCATCTCTCCCAGGCGTCGTACGCGACCCCACGGAGCTGACCGTCGGTGCCATGATGCGCGCTGTGCGCAAGCTTGGCGCCATCGCGGCAGTGGCCATGACGTTGATACTCGCCGCCAGCCCGAGTATGGCTTCGTCGTCAACGCCGTCTTCCTCACCACCAGCTAGCCCCACTGGGAAACAGGCGACCAGCGCCACGAACACCCGGCAGCCGCAAGATGTTGACGACGTTTACCTCCTCAACCCGAGTGTCGGATGGGCCAGTGAGGACAACTCGGCGCGGCTGCTCATGACTACCGACGGGGGTGCGCACTGGCGTGATGTCTCGCCCCCGATGTTGCGACAGACGGGCTTCGTCCTTGCCTCGCTTGTGCCAGACGTCACCTCGCCGGGATCCGAGCGCTGAGCATCCGGCGAGCACTGCGAAGCGCTGCAGATGACGGCTCGGTCCTTAGAGACATCAGGCGGCGTTGCGACGCGGCCCTAGGTGTCGGGCAGCAGGGTAGTCGGGGACAACCCGTTTGTAACCCGAGTCGAAGAGCGGCGAGGAGATGAGGAAGTCAGCCGTGGCGAGGTTGCACGCCACGGGGATGTTCCACACGACGGCGATTCGCAGCAGTGCCTTGACATCGGGGTCGTGAGGTTGCGCCTCGAGAGGGTCCCACAAGAACAGCAACATGTCGATGCTGCCTTCCGCGATCTTCGCTCCGATCTGGAGGTCCCCACCAAGCGGGCCGCTGTGCAGCCGGGTCACTTTCAACCCGACCTCCTCCTCGATCAACAAGCCGGTGGTGCCGGTTGCAAGCAGATCGTGCCTGGCCAGCACGCCCCTGTTGAAGCGAGCCCAAGTCAGGAGGTCGTTCTTCTTGTTGTCATGTGCCACCAGGGCAATGTGGTTGCGCGAGATCGCCAAGAGTGTTCCTTCGGTCACGTCGAGGTTGACCCGCTGGTCGTGGAACTTCGTGACGGCCTCCTGATGGATCATACGGTCACGCTGTAGCAACGATGAGGTCGTTGATGGCGACAGGCTCGTCGCAGTGGGGACAGGTTCCGCCTGGCCCGATGCGACGGCAAAAGCTTCGGCAGTCGCTGCAGTACTGCTCGCCGAGGTAGCGGGCCTCGCAGGCGGGGCACTCGTACACGGTGACCTCTCGTGTCGGCCGTGGCGGGGGCACAAGCGCGACCTCGGGCGCCGCCGGGACGGGGTGACGGCGCCGCCAACCAGCTTGGCGGCACGCGTCGGAGCACCACTGGCGCCGGCCCGTGGGGACGAACGGCCGGCCGCAGGCCGGGCAGGGGGCGACCCTATCGTTACGGCTGTCGTTACGCGACGGCATCTTCGCTCCCGGTTGCTTGCTTGGCGTCGGATCCGACGGCGTGGTGAAGCTCGGCGGCGAGCCTCGGCAACTGCCGGTAGCCCTTTACCCGGCGGAACTGCTTGGAGGCCTCTAACATGCCGGCGGCCGCCCAGCGCAGCCTCATGTCGCCCGGCTGCCAGCGCTTCACGTTGCGTGCGTGGTCGCGGACGATCTCGATCATGGACTCCATCGGATTGGTCCCCATCACGGTCTTCAACAACGAACCCGTGACGCCGAGTCGGGTGACCGTCAGCGTCTCGACGAGCCCCTCGCGAAGGCTCGCCGCGGCATCGGGGTTCACCTTGTCGAGCTGGGAAGCGAGCGCCCGAAGCGCCGCCTCGGCCTCCGCCGCGTCCGGGTTCGCCCAGGCCGCCCGGAGCTTTCGGCGCACCCAGGGTCGTTCGGCTTGTACCAGGTAGTCCATGACGTTTCTCTCTTTGTGGACTCTGCACCGAGCGATGACGGCGTTGTCGCCGAAGACGTCCCGCACCGCCTTGTGAAGCGCTTTGGCGCCGTCGAGCACGAACAAGATCCCGTCGGTGGCGTCGAGTCCCCGGTCGCGAAGCGAAGAGACGAGGCCTCTCACGACAGTCGCGTTCTCCGTCGAGCCCTCCGCGAGGCCGATCGGGACCTTCGTGCCGTCGGCCGTGACGCCGAGCGCCCCGACCATGGTGTGCTCGGCGAAGTCGAAGCCGTCGATGAAGCAGACGAGCCAGCGTTGTGCGTCGAGGGGCCGGGTCCTGAACTCGGCGAGGCGCTCGCCCGTCACGGTGACAAAGCGCCGTGATACCGAGGACTGCTTGGTTCCCGATGCCGTCTGTTCGATCTCGGAGCCGACGGGTTCGAGGGCGGCCTCATAACGCCGACCCGACAGCCCGGCCATCAGGCACTCGACCATGTGGCCAGCGAGCAGGTCGACCTTCGCGAAGGTGTCGTAAGACTCGAGGCGCACCTCGTGGTCCTGGCCGTTCTCGTCGTCAGCCACGGTCCGAACCCGCGGGCGGACGACAGGGACCCGCCGGCCGCCGAGGGTCACCTTGCCCGCCTCGGTGCCGTGGCGATAGGCGGAGCGACCGGGGTCGTGCTTTCCCTTCGGCCCGGCGGCATCGGTCACCTCGGCATCGATGAGCTCGTCCATGACCTCGAGGCCGATCGCCACCGACGCGGCGAGCAGACCCTGTCGCATGCGACAGGCGAACAGCTCGAGCTGCTCGTTCAGCTTTCCCGCCAGGCGTTCTTCGAGCGTCGTATCGGCCAGGTCGACGAGGCCGAGCTCTGGCATGAGACGCGGGCGGCTCGCGGCGGGCGGCTTGTTGTGTGATGCTTGACTCACTGGTGGTCCTCCGTTCCTCAACTTGGTTGGTTGACACCCCGAGCCTGCCTCACGGCGGGGCCGAGGCGGAGGACCGCCACTCAAACTTCTACGACACCTGGGTCAACCTCTGATCGGCTGCCTTCCGAGCCGTTCTTGAGCGAGCACTACGGCGTGTCGCGCGCGACCGTGCGCCAGGCCTTGCACGCCCTCGAGGAACAGGGGCTCATCCGGAAGGAAAAAGGTCGAGGGGCTTTCGTCAACCGGACCTCGTCCGGCTCCTGGCTCCTCCAGTGGGCAGGTGCGCTCTTCGACGACGAACTGTCTCGCCGCGGCGTGACGGTCGAGTCGACGGTGCTCCGGGCCTGCGTCGAGCGCTTGCCCGACTGGGCCGCCGACACGCTGCAGCTAGGCCGTGGCGCCCAGGGAGTGACCTTGGAGAGGCTCCGCCGAGTCGACGGGGAGTTGGCGCTCTATGTGGTGAACCACCTCCCTGAAGAGTACGCCGCCATCCTCCCGGAGATCCGGAAGAAGTCCAAGGCGTCGCTCTACTGGACATTGCGCGACAAGTGCGGTGTGGAAGTGGCAGGGAGCAGCCGAATGCTCGAAGCGGTGGCCGCGTCGGCCTCGCTCGCTCGCCAGCTGGTGGTGCCGCGCCGGTTTCCCCTTGTGTACATCCAGTCCGTCACCAGGGACGCGGCCGCGAAGCCCGTCGACTGCTACCGAGCGTGGCTGCGCACCGACCGGTTGCGGATCGCCGTGGAGACCGACACGTGGCCGTCGTTGGCCGGACGTGTCGTGAGCCACTCCTTTGTCGGCATTCCCAACGATGATCAGTCGCCGACGCCGTGAGTTCCTTCGCCTGAGCTTCCCGGATGGGCCAGAGCACCTGACGCAACGCTCCTCGGGACCGGTCGGACGAGCTTTGAGGATCCACCGGAGCACTTGAAAGAGTGCTTGCACCTGTCCAGACAACTTGGTGGCTTGCGCCGACAGGGAACGAGCCTTCTCACCGGCACTAGCCCCCACGCCCTTGTCAACTCCCCTGACCTTCCCGGCCTCGCCATCGCGCAGCGGCTCTGGGGTGGCGCTTGGGTGATCGTGCTGGGCGCCATGTTCAGCTCGACCCTGGCCGTGTGCCAGGCGTGCCACAACGTCTCGACCCGTATCTGGTTCAAGATGGGCGAGACCGGCACGCTGCCCGCGTGGTTCGGCCACGTGCATCCCGCTCACAAGACGCCGACGCACGCCATCCTTGCCAACCTGGTGCTGTCCTTGGCTGTCAGGCTGGGCGTCGGCTTCGGCTTCAACGCTGCCCGGTCGTACTTCCTCACCAACGGCCTCGTGCTCGTCATGGCCGTGACGTACATCTACATCTCGGCCAATGTCGCCGTCTTCTTCTACTACCTGAAGCAGCGGCGGTCCGAGTTCAACGTGATGCTGCACTTCATCCTGCCGGTCGTGTCGACCGCTGCTCTGATCTATGTGACGGTCAAGTCGTTCCAGCCCTACCCGGCCTTCCCCTACGACTTGGCGCCCCTGATCGACGGCGTCTGGCTCGTGGTCGGGTTCGGGATCCTCACCTATTTGTGGGCAAGCAAGAAGGACCAGTGGATCGCCAAGCTGGGTCAATCCGCAGTGGAGTCCGATTACATCCCAGAGGTCGACGAAGCCGGCTCGGTGATTTGATGCAGTTCTGAAGCACTTGCTGGGGCCGGAAAGCTGGCCAATGTCGTAGACGAGTATCGTGCCCTCGGGTGTTGTTCAGCCCGGGGGCACGATCGCGAGACCTACCTGCTGGCGACGATCGGATTCCAGTCCCTCATCGCGACCAAAGCCGCGCGCATGGCGCGAGCCGCCCTGGGGCGCGAAGTGGTCGAGTTCGGCACTCGTCGGGCGCATTCCCCAGCGGCCGGAGTGCTCGCCGGCCGCGCCGCTTACATCGGCGGCTGCACCGGAACCAGCAACGCCGAAGCCGGCTTTCGCTACGGCGTGCCTGTGTTCGGGACGGCGGCGCATTCCTGGGTCATGTCGTTCGCCACGGAGCGGGAGTCGTTCGAACAGTTGCAGCGGCTTCTTGGCGAAAGTACGGTTTACTTGATCGACAGCTACGACACACTCGAAGGCGCGCGCCGCGCCGCATCGCTGGGTAAGCCTTTATGGGGCGTGCGCCTGGACAGCGGGAACCTGGTGGAGCTGGCGCCCGCGGTGCGGGCCATCCTCGATCAGGCCGGGCTTCCGGACGCCAAGATCATGGCGACGGGCGATCTCAACGAGTACAAGATCCATGAACTGATCGCGGCCGGTGCGCCCATCGATGTTTTTGGAGTGGGCACGGAGCTGGCCACCTCCGCCGACGCGCCCGCGCTGGGCGTGGTCTACAAGATGGTCGAGATGCAAAGCCCGAGCGGAGATCCCCGCTATACGATCAAGCTCAGTGAAGACAAAGCCACGCTCCCCGGGGCTAAGCAGGTCTTCCGTTACTCCGATCACGACCTGCTGGCGCGATCGAGCGAGTGCCCGGCGTGTCCTGGCAGCCTCATCACGCCGGGAGCTGAAGTTGAGGCTCTCTTGCAGCCCGTGATCCTGGGAGGCAGGGTGCTCGAAGCATTGCCGAGCGCGGCCGAAGCTCGCGCGCACGCAGCCGCCAGCCTGGCGAAGCTTCCTTCACCCTGCCACAGCTTGTTCGAGACTCACGGCTGGCGCGTCGAGCTAAGCTCGGAATTAGAGGCGTTGCATGAGCGGGTCAAACGAAGCGCGCGTATTCTTTGATATCGACACCCAGGTCGATTTCCTCGATCCCTCCGGTGCGCTGTACGTCCCTGGAGCCGAGGCTATCGTGGAGCGGGTCGCGGCGTTGAACCACTTCGCCGCCGCGCACCGGATTCCGCTCATCTCCACCATGGACGCGCACGCGGTCAATGATCCCGAGTTTCGCGACTGGCCGCCTCACTGCATCGCCGGTACACCCGGGCAGCGCAAGCCCGCCTCCACGCTGCTGAAAAGAAGCGTGGTTGTTGCTAACAGCCCCGGCTTGCCCAATCTCGCCCGCGCTCCACAAGTTTTGCTCGAAAAGCAGACTTTCGATTGCTTCTCGAACGCAAATCTGCCGGCCCTGCTCGAGCGGCTGCATGCGGGCGAGTGCGTGGTCTACGGCGTCGTTACCGAAATCTGCGTGAAGTTCGCGGCGCTCGGGCTGCTGCGAACCGGCCGGAGAGTGTCGATCGTCACCGACGCGGTCAAGGAGCTTGATCCGGCGGCCGCCGCGGCCACGCTCGCCGAATTCACCGCTGGTGGAGGCGTGCTTACTACGACCGCACAGGTGTTAGCGGGATAACGGCTCCCCTCCGCTCGCGGCTCAATTTGCCAAAGCGGCCGAGCGCACGGCTTGCGTTGTGCGCGGTTCAAAAAAGGAGCCGCGACCGGGGTGCCCTCTGGGCCGAGCGGTTCGACGCTCGAGGCGGTCTTCGTCGTACCAGGTTCGCCATCTGCGCCGGTCGGGGAAGAAGCGGACCAGCAGCATGCCGGCGATGAATCCTCCGACGTGCGCGAACCAGGCCACGCCCTCTCCGCCGTAATTGGGCGTGGAGGTCAGCGATCCAATCCCGCTCAAGAACTGCACCGCGAACCAGTACAGCAACAGGAACGGGGCGGGAATCTCAAACGTGGTCACGAAGAAAAAGAAGAACAGGGAATAGATTCTAGTGCGTGGGAACTTGATCAAGTACGCGCCCATGATGCCGGCGATGGCTCCGCTGGCTCCGATGGTGGGCACGCGCGAGTACGGACTGAAGATCACCTGCACGATCCCCGCGATCACGCCGGTGGAAACATACAGCGCCAGATATCGCGTCCCTCCGATCAGATCCTCTACATTCCGGCCGAAAACCCACAGAAACAGCATGTTTCCGAGAATGTGCATCCAGCCGCCGTGCAGAAACATGGAGGTGACCAGCGTGACCAACCGCAGGTGATCGGGCACCACGCCCCATTGCATGTCGAAGTCGTTCACCTCCGCCTGCGTCATGGAGGCTTGGTAAAGAAAGACGATGAAGTTCAGGGCGATCAGCGTCGCCGTGATTTTCGCTGTCGCATAAAGGCGCTCGGAGGAGCGCAAGGGGATGAGCATCGTGCGTGCGCGAAGCCCGCGCCAGGGCCTTTGAGCACAGCATAGCAGTTCTACCGCGTCAGACTCCGCTGCCCTTATGTCCCGCGTGGAAGTCCCATTCGAAGCGGATCTTCAGCACGATTCCCGGGCCGGCGCCGCTCAAATCGAACCCGAGCCCGAGGTTGATCAGAAGCTCCGGCTGCACCTGCCAATCCCCGCCGAGGAACAACTGATGCACTTCGGGCGGGCGCGGCGTCACCGTCCGTGGGTTCACAGTGACGCTCTCGATTTCGCCGTAGTATTCCACGGACGGCGAAAACACCGGCCGCTTGTAGCGCACCAGCGCGGCGGGCTCGAAGTTCCAACCATGCCGGGTGCCCGGTCCATGCAGAGCGCGCTCGAACACCGGGTTGAAGACAATCTCCCATTTCGTGAACTCGCGATCGAGAATCGGCCGCAGCTCCACCCTCCGCGAGTCCTCCTCATAGTGCGTGTTCTGAAACGAAAACTCCGCCACGAAGCCGAGCTTTACCGGCAGGTCCCAACTCTCCGGAGCGTAGAAGTGCGGCAGCACCCGCCAGCCCGCATACTCGGGCGAGTTGCCCGGTTCCCATGCGCTCAGAAATGAAGCCGAGCGCCACTTCCGGCGCCAGTCCGATGGTCGGCTCCAGCGTCAGATGCGTCTGGTTGTCCATCGGAAGCAGTGTTCCTTGCGCGGTCGAGGTCCCTTGCGGGTCGAAATTCAGATGTGCCTCCAGGCTGTAGTCGCCCCAGTCCTGGGGCTCGTACTCATAGACGTGAATTTCGAAGGGGTCTGTGCAAGGGCAACTTGCGATAGAGTCGCGAGGCAGCAACTCAGGCACAGACGCGAGATTTTCAAAGGGTCCAGGTTACTGCTTTACCGGGGGCATTTCGTAGAGATAGATGAGATGTTTCTGGCGGCCATCGGCCTGCACCACCTGGGTGGGCTTCCAGCCAGGCACGGCGTAGTCGTGGGAGACCACCCGCGCGCCCGGCTTGAGGAACTTCTCCATCCGCGGACGCAACTCCTCATTCAGCGAAGTGGCCAGGTAGATGGTCACCACGTCGGCGCCGGTCAAATCGGCTTGCAGCAGATCGCCCTGGATGACTTGTACCTTCTGCGCCAGCCCCGCCTTTTTCACCTTGGTGCGAGCCTCATCCGCGATCTTGGGCGAAATCTCGATTCCTACCGCCTTGGCCTGGTACTTCTGCGCCGCTTCAATCAGGATTCGCCCGTCGCCGCAGCCCAGGTCGTAAACCGTTTCTCCGGGCCGGATATTGGCCAGCTCCAGCATGACATCCACCACCTTGGCGGGCGAGGCCACGTAGGGCGCCAGCTTGTTGGCGTACTTGGGAGGAGCCTGCGCGAAGACAGGAATCGCGGCAAGAAGCAGAGTGAACGACCAGCGCGACCAGCGAATCAACCCGGAATCACTGGGAGGATACTGCAGTTGTAGTCCGCCCATGCTTGGATTTTACTATACGGGAAACCATCTCGGTGACCGCAAACCATAGATCGCGCGGGCGGCTGATGGTGTACTCTGTGCCCCGGAACAGCCGCACGGCGTGGCTGACGGAGTCCCGCCAGGGCATGTCGATCGGGTCCAGGTTGTAGTTCATGTAGAAGACCGGGAAATCCACGTCCGTAGCGAAGGGCCGGAGCTGATCGTCCGGCAGCGAGTCGTCCAGCATGATCTTGGGACCCGCGAAGATCAGCGCGTCGGGATGGTCCCCGCCGCCGACCTCCTTCGTGATCAGATCCGTGAGGAATTCCATCTCGCCATGTTTCTTGGCCAGGAGCTTGGCGTCCACGGTTCCCAGCTTGATCTTACTGACCGCTTGTCCCAGCGCCGGGAAATCGATCTTGTCGGCGCTGGATTGCCGGTACACCACGCGCTGCTCCTGAATGTTGTACGCCACCAGGGAAAACTTGCCGAATTGAGGTTCGCGCGAGATCCGCCGCAGCATCGTCACCAGCGCTTGCGTATCGCTGGGCCGCATGGTGGCGGCGTCGTAGAACTGCGGCGCGAAATTCACCAGCACCTTGATGGTCAACGGCGCCGCTCCCTGCGCGCGCTCCACCGGAGGATCCTCCACGAACTGCTCGCGCGCGGCCGCCTGTGCGGTTCCGGGCGGCAAAGCTACCTCAATCAGCTTGTCCTTGGGAGTTAACACCGCTTCCGAATCCCAGTTGAAGGAGCACACCCGCTCGCCGCGGTCGCGCATCAGCCAGTCGATGTGATAGCTGCCTTCTCCCAGGTCGAAGGCGCCGTGCAGATTGGCGTCGCCCTTGGCGTCGTCTGCGATTTTCGGAACCGGAATGTGCTGGACGAAGTAGAAGAGCTTGTCCTTGTGGAGATCCGGAACCACGCGGAACAGGATGGTGAGCTGATCCTCCTGGCCGGCGACTTCGCTCAAAGGGAGATTGATGTCAAACCCGGCGTGAAACCGCAGATCGAAGCCCAACTCCGGTTTGACGGGAAAAACAGTGCAATTCAGATCTTTGCGGGTTTCGCGAGCCTCCAGCACCGCCAGGTCTGTCGCATTGATGCGCACCGAGCGGTTGAGAGGAACCTGGGCTTCAAGGGGCAAACCAAGCGGGCACAGCACCAGCGCCGAACTTCCCAAAGCAACTACCCAGCGAATTGGAATCTCGCACAGCACCGTTACGCCTCAGGCTCTCCCATCGGAGGAACCGGTACTCAGTATT
Organism: Bryobacterales bacterium; assembly: GCA_963838455.1. GTDB lineage: Bacteria > Acidobacteriota > Terriglobia > Bryobacterales > Bryobacteraceae > Palsa-187. Next base: position 74,204 of record CAWISY010000047.1, on the reverse strand, counting down.
ATGGACTAATCTGAAGAATCTTCAATACCCTTAACGTGGCCATTCAACTGTTGGAGCACCTGCTGGGCCGCTTTCTGTCCCGCGCTCTTTTTGGACTGCCCCTCCGCCCGGCTGACCCACTCCTTGCCCAGCCGCACTTCAACCGTGAAGGTTTTGGAGTGCTCCGGCCCGGCTTCCTCCACCACCACGTAGCGCGGAGCCGGAAGCTTGAGCGCCTGGGCCGTTTCCTGAAGGGTGCTCTTATAATCTGCAATCGCGGAATCCAGGCCGTTTTCAGAGGAAGGCAGCCCGCCTGCCACGCGAGCTTCGATGAAAGTTCGCGCCGCATCCAAACCGGCGTCCAGATGAAGGGCGGCGATCAACGCCTCCATGGCATCAGAGAGCAGCGCCTTTTTGTTGCGCCCGCCGCTCATCTCCTCGCCGCGGCCGAGGAACAGAAATTCGCCTAACCCCAGCTCCTGCGCGACCTCATGCAGCCGGGCTGCGCTCACTATGCGAGCCTTTAGCTTGGATAGACGGCCCTCCGGATAACCCGGGTTGTGGCGCACCAGGTATTCACTCACGACGAACCCGAGGATCGCATCGCCGAGAAACTCGAGCTGTTCATTGTCTCCGGCTGGTGCGCCTTCGAAGGGCCGCTCGTAGATGTGGGAGGTGTGGGTGAGGGCCCGCTCCAGCAATCCGCGATCGCGGAAAATGTGCCCTAGTCTGCGCTCCAAAACCTCGAGGTCCGCCATCTCTCCCTTAACTATATAAGAGAGCGGACGGACCTCGCGTGTGTTTCTGCAATGCTGCCGCGACGCTCGCCGTTGGTGGGGCCTCGTCCCTACTTCTTGGCGCTGAGGCCTTTTTGCGCCCTTTGCAACTGCTGCTCGGCGAAAGCCTTGACGGTCGGATTCAGATTGTCCATCTTCAGGACCTTATTGGCCGTCGCGAGAGCCTCAGTGAACTTGCCGGTTTCATTCTCCGCGTTCGCCAAACGCGCCAGGGTGACCTGGTCGGTTGGGTCGACATCCACGGCGGCTTGATACTCAGTCGCCGCCACGTCCCACTTCCCGCGCTTCTCGGCCACCAGTCCCAGATCCTTGTGAGCGGTTCCGGTCTGGTCCTTCTTGAACGCAGCCCAATCAGATTCGGAGACGCCGCCGGTATGCGGCTTTTCGGCGTCGGGAATGATCGCGAGTGCGTCGGCCACATACTTTTCCGCCTTTGCTAGCTTCTGTTCCTTGTCCAGATCGTATTTCTGCGTATGCTGGGCCAGTTCACCGGCCACCAGCAGCATGGCGTAGAAGCTCTTCGGATCGGCTTGAATCGCCATCTCACCGTAGGACACCGCCTTGGGGTAGTCGACCTTGTGATCCGCAGCTTCGGCGGCCATCATCAGCTCCATGGCTCTGAAGTCGCTGTTCGGGAAGCCTGTAATGAATGCGTCAATGGCGGCGATTTTGTCGTCGTCGGTTTTGGCATCGTTGATCTTCTTGATTGCAGCCGCTTCTTCCTTCGACTTGGCCTTCAGGTCGCCCGTCGCAGCCTTGGGAGGCTGGGCGGGCTGTTGCGCGAAAGCCGCTACGCAGGTCAGCGCCATGGTTGCCACTAGTATTGGTTTTGTCATCTTGAAATCCTCACGCTCACTTTGAATTGGAATTAGTAAAGGCCCGATTGAGCCCCTGCTCTGCCGCCTTGCGCACCTGCTCCGGCACGCCGTCTACTGCTAAAGCCGCTTTATAGAAATCCTGCGCCTGCTGGCGCCCGCCCTCCATGTTGTCCGATAGCCTGGCCAAATAGAGTAGACACCAGGACTTGACCACGGGGTCGGGATCCAGCTCCAGAGCTTTATGAAACAAACGCTCGGCCGCATCCGGATCGTTTTCCGCCAACGCGGACCGCGCTAGACCATAATACGCCTTTGCGTGCATCACCTTCTGGTCGGTTTCCTGGAGCGCCTTCAGGTACAAGTCCTTGACCCCGTCCATTTTGCGATCGGTGGCAATATGTTCGTTAAAGGCTTGGTCGGCTTCATCCAGAGTCTTCGCCGCTCCGGTCAATTCCGGAGGGGGAGGGGCTGCCGGAGCCCTGACGTGCACCGTCCGAACGGCCCGCTCGCTGACGAACTGCACCCCCGCCAGGCGCTTCTGCTCCTTCTTCAGCTCGATTTTTTCGAGCATGTCCGGGAAGAAGGTGCGCATGGCTGTGTCCTGGGTTTCGAAGCCAACCAACTGTTCGGCAAAGGCCGGGGTCAACAGGTAGCCCTCTTTCAAGGCCTGCTGCGCCAGTGTGGGCTTTTTGTCGATGCGGCTCTCCACCGCCTTGATGAAGCACTCGGTGGCCAGCTCCACCCATTGGCTGCGCGAGTAATCCTGGACCACCAGCGGCGCGTTCAGCGCGTAATCGTACAGCGGCGCCAGGCGCTTCAGATCCTCCGCATACTTGGCGACAAGGGGATCCAGAACGTAGTGCAGGTAAGCGTGGCGGATGTCGAAAATGGGGATTTCCGAGGCGGGCGTGATGAAGACGTTATAGTCGTCCAGGTAGCCGAAGGTGAACACCTGGTTGGGCGCAGCCTGCGGCTCGGCCCACACCAGGAAGCGATGCCCCAGATACAGCGCGGTGGAGCCGCGCAGGTATCCGTCGGCCGAGACCAGCGCCCGGCTCACCGGAGGTCCCACCTGGTCCAGGAAGGCATCGAAATCGGGCTGGAGCTGGTTCCAGAGATCCTCCAGATGCGCTTCCTTGTAGAACTCGGCCAGCATGGGCGGAAGATCGTCCAGCGGTGCCAGCGAGGGCGGCCGCGGAAGATCCGAGCGCGCAGGCCGGAAATCCGGCGGCCCCGCGGACAGGATCGCGAACTCCACATAGCGGTACAGCTCGCTGGCCGGATCCTTGGGACGCGCCTGCTTCAGCAGCGTCCGCAGACTGATAATCGAGCTGAACCTCTGGTTTCCCAGGCGCTGCCGGATCTTTTGCCGGATCGGACTGCCGGAGAGAGAGTCGGCGCCCGCATCGTAGCCCGATAAGTTCGCCGCTGCCAGTACCGCGAACAGCGTCTTGTTCACGTCGAGCCGGCTGCCGCCGCTGTTGGTTGTCGCCGTTGCCTGAGACCTCGCCGGTAACCCGGTGAGGAGGGCAGCGAGGACAACAAGGCCAGCGAGGCGCATAAAATCCTGGGCGCTCTTGGGGTGGGCGCGGACGGACATTTCAGTATAACCCCTTCCAGGGCACTGTTATGCTTGGCCGCTCCCTTCGTCGTGGCTCGGTTTACAAGGTCGCCGATCCTTTATTCCGGTCGATCTGTGACTAGACAGAGCCGCGACCGGAGCGGTTTCGTGGGACGAATACCGAACCTCCGCTTGGCCCAGCGGGCACCCCGGTCGCGGCTCTGAAGCAAAAGCGCCGAGCGACGTCCAGGTGGTCCCATCCGGTCCCACCGGAAGCAAGGCTGAGCCGCGACTAGAAAGAGCGGTTTTTAGGCGTCGCCTAAGATGTCCAGCGCGGCCTGCATCTCCGACCGGGCGTGAGCGTCGCGGCTCTCCGCGATCCCCTGCCGGTACAGCGTGCGGGCATCGTCCAGCCGGCCGAGCTTTTCGAGCACCTGGCCGCCGTGAAAATAAGCAGCGGCGTAGGAGGGGTCCGCCGCCAGAATGGCGCGGAACTCGGCCACGGCTGCTTCCAGCTCCCCGCCCTTCACGTACTCCATCGCCAGCCCGTAGCGCGCAAACGTAACGCCCGGGTTCTGTTCCAGCAGTTGCTTGAGGGTTTCGATTCGCGAACTCACTATCTGCTAGGATAACCGCTGTTGGATGTCGCTGTTGGGTATCGATGATGCCGTGTCCGTTTTTTGAGCCGTGCGTAGTGCTGGAGACCGGGCCGTGGACGCATCGTCCGCGGCTTCCCTTGGGCGAGGCCTATTCGGGCATCTGCCGCGCAGGTCGTTCCGGCGAGGCTGCGTCCGGCGAAGCCCCTTCCGAAGATCGCCAGCGCGAGCTGTGCAATCACGGCTACGCCCGTGGCGTGTGCGAACGCTTCCCCGTTTCCTGCGCCGCCGACGCCGTCCGTTTCTCGGTCACCAGCGAGCAGCCGCTGCGGCTTATCTACATTCTCGAAAAAGATTACGCGCCGCTCGAGCATGGCGAGCTGGATGAAAGCTTATTCGCCCCCAACCCGATTCTGGCGGCGCAGGCGCGCGCTTTCCTCCGGAGCCACGCCCTGATGGGCGGCCAATGACGGCCGTCCCTAGCGACTCGTGGTGGCCACGGATTTTTTCTTCATTTCCGCGATCAGCGCGACGACGCGCTCGGATAACTCGTTGAACGGACTTCTCGCGCCCAGCGCAACCTCCGCGTTGACCTTCTCACCTGCGTCCGCCCGCCTCACCAGCGCCGCGGCGGATTGATGGAAGGTGGCGTGAGCCTGGCGCAGCTCGCCGAAGACCGGATCGCCGATGTGCTTCGCACCCTCGGCCTGGATCCATTTGCCGAGCGCGCACTGGTTATCCGGCTCTATGGAAGCAGCCTTCAAAGACCCGTCCGGACGCCCCAGGTACGTGCGCAACTTCGCCTTCCATTCGAAATGCGCCATGGATGCATCGTCGAAATTCATCCTGAACCTCCTTTTGTAAGGGCCCAAAGAGCCCGCACATGAGAGGTGGTGCATGGCGGAGGAATTTCTCCGAATATCCGATGGGCGTATCGGTCCGGCCGGCGCGGCCTACAGAGCCTTATACATGTACTTGATGTTGGACTTGTAGATCAGCAGATTCGGTTCGCCCTCGCGATTCACCTTCAGGCAATCTTTGTCATACCACTCGATGACGCCTTTGAGCGTCTCGCCGTCCTTAAGCACGATCGTCATCGGCGTCTTGGACTGCATCTGCTTCAGGTAGTAGAAATTTTCGGCGTTGGTCTGTTCCGGCGGCGTGACCTTCTTGGGGCCATCCTTATGCGCCGGGGCGGAACTTCTTTGCTCCTTCATCTCGTTAATGTTGGGACGGATCAGCCTGCGGTTTGCGGGGTCCACGGATCGAGGCTCCTTGACGGACTATTGATTCTTGGATAACACAGCGCTAGCGGGAGCGCAATTCCACCGCCAGCGCGTCCAGCGCGATCGATTTCTGAATGTTGCGCCGAGCCAGTTCCACCAGGTTGTCCACCCGTTCGAGCGCGGCTCGCAGCCATTCGAACGACACCTTGCCGGCCAGCTTGCGCAGCTCAGCTTCGATGTCTTCATTTCTCAGCCCCGTAGAGCCATGGAATAGTCTCACGATGTCGCCCAGCAGCGTATACAGAACATCCAAATACTGCTCGATCTTTTCGGTGCGCCGCGCCGCAATCGAATCGGAATACTTCATCCATGATCCAAACGGTTCCGCGCCGGCGGCGACCTTGAGCAGCGCCAGCATCGCTTCCCTGCGCCGGTCGTACACTTCGAGATCGAGCGAAATCGCCGCGCCCGGCGAGCCTTCCGCCAGCGCCAGTCTTCGCTCCGGCTGATCCGCGTTGCGCGCCCTCAGGAAGGCTCGCATCTCCTCGGAATTCAGCCGGCCGAAATAAAATGGCACCGCGCGGGAGCGGATGGTGGGCAGCAGATCGTAGGCGTTGCGAGCGGTCAGAATCAGGATCAGATGCGCAGGAGGTTCCTCCAGCGTCTTGAGCAGCGAGTTCGCCGCCTGCTCATTGGCGCGATCGATGGAGTCGATCAAAAACACACGCCAGTCGCCGTGCAGCGGCTTCAGCCGCGCGCGCTCCTTCAGCAGCCGCATTTGCGCGATGGTGATCTGCCGCAGCGGCCCGTCCGGCGCGAAGGTGGTGAAATCCGGATGAGTGGAGAACACCAGCGGGTCGTCATTGCGCTTGTCGGAGGTCCATTTCTCGCGCTCTTCGATGATGGCCGTGTTTGCCTCCAGGCTCAGATCGTCCTGCTCGATTTTGTCTCCCGAGCCCATCAGCGCCGCTCCGAAACGGCGGGCCAGCGTGGCTTTCCCGATTCCTTCCGGGCCGGAGAACAACAGCGTCTGCGGAATCTTCTCGCCGCGGGTCATGCCTTGGAGCGCCTCGACGATGGCGTGGTTGCCATCGAAGCCGGCATAGGGATTTTCAAGCGGAGCATTCATTAGGAAGCAGTAGACTGAAACTTAGCATGTCTGCCCGAGTTGCTGCATCGGCTCTCGCCGTCCCCGACTCCCGCGTCCGCGAGCTTGCCGAGATCGCGATGCGCATGGACGGGGTCTACAAACTCTATTTTGGCGAATCCGATCTCCCGACGCCGGAGTTTATCAAACAGGCCGCCGCGGAAGCAGCCGCGCAAGCCTTCACCTACTACACCGAGAACGCCGGGCTGCTGTCGCTGCGCGAAGCCATCGCGCGCTATACCCACCGGCTGCACGGCGTGGAGCTGGATCCAACCACGGAAATTGCCGTGACCGCCTCGGGTGTTCAGGCCCTTTCGGTTTCACTGCGCTGCCTGGTCGATCCCGGCGACGAAGCCCTGGTGCTGACGCCTGCCTGGCCCAACGGCGCGGCGATTCTGCGGATGTCGCACGCGGTGGTCCGGGAACTGGCTCAACCCCTTCACGGCGATCGCTACGGCATCGACTTCGACGCGCTCGAAGCCGCCGTGACTCCGCGCACACGGCTGCTGTTGTACGCCTCGCCGTCGAATCCTCTGGGCTGGGTGGCGACCGAGCAGGATCAGCAGCGGCTGCTCGAATTCGCGCGCCGCCACGGGTTGTGGCTGGTCGCCGACGAGGTCTATGAAAGGCTGTACTATGGGGAAACCAACGCGGCTTCCTCCAACGTATCCCCCTCCATTCTGCGCCTGGCCAAGCGCGACGATGCCGTGATCGTGATTCAGTCTTTCTCGAAGGCGTGGTGCATGACCGGTTGGCGCTTGGGCTGGCTCACGGCGCGGCGCGACCTGATCGCGCGAGCCTCGCGCCTGAATGAGTTCATGGTCTCCTGCCCGGTCGCCTTCGTGCAGAAGGCCGGGGAAGCCGCGCTGGAATACGGCGAGCCGTGCTTGCATGACCTGCTCCGGCAACTGCGCGAAAATCGCGAGCTGTGTCTAAGTGCGCTGGGCTCCATCGCACGAGTCACCGTCCCCGAGCCCGACGGCGCGTTTTATCTCTTCCCGAGGATCGAGGGGATGGATGACTCCTTCGCCTTCGCCAAGCGGCTGTTGCTCGAAACCCGCGTCGGCCTGGCTCCGGGGGTCGCTTTCGGAGCCGGGGGCGAGGGCAGCCTGCGGCTCTGCTATGCGCCACATAGGAACACCCTGGAACCTGCACTGGCGCGGTTGAAGCAGTTTCTAGACTGCTATTCTTAGACCGGCTGCTATTCTTAGAAGAGTCGGGCGCGTAGCTCAGTTGGTTAGAGCACCTCGCTTACACCGAGGGGGTCCGGGGTTCGAGTCCCTGCGCGCCCACCACCACCTCACACCCGGCGAAATCGCGCAGGCGTTCTATGCGCATCCTTTGTTTGCAACACCGGAAGTTCGTCCATTCATGGCACGCCGTTTGCACTATAAAGGGCACAGTTGAAAAGGAGGGCTCTCGATATAGATCCCGGCCAGAATAAGGGGGCGGTGGAGTCAAACGGCTCTGATGCAGTTGAGGATCGGTAAGCGCCGGAACAAGGCACTGGTTAAGGCCGCGCGTAATGCGCAAAATGATGGCGCAAGGCCACTTCCTCATGAGGAACCGTTTGAAGCGCCGCTCCCTTGAATTTCATCTGCGGCGCGCCCTCTTACGACACTCCTTGTTCGATCAACAAATTATTGTCCACGCGATCAATTCCCACAACTGAGTTCGCGCAGGCGTAGGCGGTCTGCTTATCGCCTTCGTTCGCGACCACACCATCGAGCGTCACCTCGCCATGCTTGACGATGATGTGAATCGACGGCGCCGCCGGATTGCCGTAACGCCGCAGCGCCGGATTGCTGTAGATGGCCCGGTACTCGGCTTGGCGGATGGCGTTGTCCGCGGGCGATTGCGGCAGCACCTCGATCTCGTTGATCACCGTGGTGACACCCGGTACGCGTTCCGCCGCGTTGGCGGCGTCGTTCTTTAACTCCGTCCGAACCACTTCGCCGGTGAGCGTCACCGTGGTCCCGTTCACCTGATCGGTCAGGTTGTCGAACACAGTTAGCCGAGGCAGGTTGGACAACTCATGTTGGACCTCCTCGGAAATGTCCCCGCCATACGACAATCCACCCATCGCCAACACACAGGCCCCCAGCGCTATCCAACTACTGCGCCTGATCATTTTCTTGGACCTCTCTTTCTTAAGCGTCCGTTTCTTGCAGGGGCAATTGCTGTGCCAGGCGCAATAAATCGCACAGAATCAGCGACCTAACCTTCGCTCTTATGGACCTGGGATTGCACCAGCAGCTGTATGACACTCAAAAATGCGGTATTTCTTGCCTTGGTAGGAGCGATCCTACTCACTATCCTGCTGCTCTTCGGGTTCGTCAACGACACTCTGGGAGTGGTCCGCGGGCTGATTCCGCCTATGCGGCTGCCGGTTTCGCTCATCGAGGCGTTTGCGGGCGTGGCCTCCGCGATCTTTCTTTATGTGTTTTATCGCGACCAGCACTGACGTTCCCTGGTCGGTTGACACCCTCAGCGGTTCCGGTTATATTCGGCTGTACGTATGGGTTGTAACGTAGTTGCTCGAGTTTTTCTTTGCGGAGTTGCTGTCATGCTCTCCGTTTTTCCGGCCGCCGCGCACCATTCATTGGCCGCCAAGTATGACACCATGCAGGTGATCATGCTTGATGGGACCGTGACCAGGATCGACTGGAGCAATCCCCACGCGCGCCTGTATCTCGACATCAAAGGACCGGCCGGCGCGATTCAGATGTGGGATTTCGAGATGGCCAGCCCGAACCTGCTAATGCTCAACGGCTGGAAGATCGATTCCTTCCGCAAAGGCGATCACGTGGTGGTGAGCGCGCACCCGTCGCGCGATGGCTCGCACAACGCCTTCGCCACAAAAGTCGCTCTGGCCACGCGCTAGCACCCGCTCGGCCCAAGGGGCACCCCGGTCTGGCTCTGTAAGGCCTCAGACTGAGCCGCGACCAGAGGAAGCGGTTGTGGAAGTTCAGCCCCGTTCGAACAGCTCCTGCCAGGTCTCGTCGAGGAAGGTCCATTTGTCCGGGTCCTGCCAGCAGGCGACCATCTCGGGCACATGCAGCATACCGTGGCCTTCCACGCATACCAGTTCGGTTCCCGCCCAATCCAGCAACAGGCATCCGGTGCAGCCGACATGCGCGGCCAGCCCGAGCCTCTTCAGGCACACGCGGCAGCGCTGGCGTTGATCCGCAATGGTCCACGCCAGGGCGCCAGTCGACCCCATCACGAACAGCCAGGCCGAGAGCGCGATGAATTCGTCCGTGCCTCCCAGCATGGTGATGGAGGAAGCGCCGGTAAACTCGATTCCCGCCAGCAGCACCGCCGCTAGCAGCAGGGCCAGCTTGGCGGCGAAGAATCCGGCGGCTGGAGGATTCCATTTCGGCAGGCGCAGCCGGACCACCGGCAGAATGATCAGAGCCGACAGCATCAAGCCGAATCCGAACACCCAGAAAACAAGGCGGACTCGTGATTCGACGCCGGCGATTTCCATCAAGGTTTCCCAGTCGTCGCGGCCCGCGTCGCTCAGAATCTTGCTTAACTCGGCCGTGGCCTCCGGGATCGTAGCGTCGGCGCGCAGGCGCGCGACCACCCCCGTGCGAACGTGCTTGGCTGGCGGCTCAATCCGCCACATGACGATTCTTGGCGAGAGAAACCAGAAGCCGCGCGGGGCAACTCCGGCCACCGCGTAGCGCTTGCCGTCGAGCATCACGCTGGAAGGATTTCCCGCGTGGCGGGCATAATCGTAACTCAGGACCACGCAAGCTCCGTTCGAGCATCCGCGCAAGTCTGCTGCCGTTGCCGAAACGGCGGTCCCCAGAACCTTGAAAAAATTCTCGCTTACGGCCGCAGTTTTCTCGCCGCGCGTCCAGCGATAGGTGGCGATGCTTTCCAGCGTCTGGCTGGAGCTGCGCCATAGCGCGACATCTTCCCCGAGGACGCCGGTTCGCGTGGCCAGAGTCGCAGATTGGGCGATGGTGACCACCCGGCCGGCATCGCGATAGGGCAAGGGCAGCACAGCCAGGCGCGTCAAAGGAAGCAGGCCGCTGGCCAGCGTAATCAGCAGCAGCAGGGCCGCCATCGCGCCCAGGCAAAACCACGGCGATTGCAGCAGCCGCGCCGTCCGCTTGGGAGTCCAGAAATCGCGCTGCTGCCACACGGCGTCGTAGAAGGCGCCGCGCGCGAAGGCGAAAGACTCGGCCTGGCCGGCTTGTTCCTGCGCGTAGTGCAGCTCCGCCAGCCATTCCTTGCTCCAGTCCCGGCGTCTTTCGCGCGGGACCAGCAGGCTGGCGATGCGGATCACCGTCGCGGCCGGGATCATGACGACGCCCCTTTCATGTGCTGCAACAAAGGATAGCGCTCCACTGCTTTGGCCAGCGTCTTTTCGCCCACCGCGGTGAGCTTGTAGTATTTCCGCGCCGGACGCTGCTCGGCCAGCGCCTTGCTTTCCTTCTCCCAGGTGGAGTGAATCAACCCGAGCTGCTCCAACCTGCGCAGCGCCGGATAGACCGTGCCGCTGGGCAATCCGGTGGCCTCCATCATGTCGAATCCGTAGCGGTAGCCGGCGCCGATGGTTTGCAGAATCAGCGCGGAGGTGTGGGTGAGCTTGACTTCGTCAGCCATAAAAATCGTCCCCAGTATACACGATCCTATTGTAGAGTGCTACATAGGGTGGTAGAATTGACCCGTGCTCGAAGTCCGCGACCTGATCAAGCGCTACAACCGGATACCCGCCGTGGATGGCGTCAGCTTCTCGATTCGTCCCGGCGAGATTCTCGGATATCTCGGCCCCAACGGCGCCGGCAAATCCACCACGGTGAAGATGCTGATCGGCCTGGTAGAGCCCACCAACGGCGAGATCCTGTTTCACGGCCGCGACGTGCGCGCGGATTGGCCCGCGTTCCTGCGCCATGTAGGTTACGTTCCGGAGGAGCCGAATCTGTACCCGCAGTTGAGCGGGCGCGAATATTTGCAATTGGTGGGACGCCTGCGCGGCATTCCGCGCGCGGTGCTGGAGCCGCGCATGGACGAAATGTTCCGCCTGTTTTCGCTGTGGGAGGACCGCCATTCGCCGCTCTCGGCGTACTCGAAAGGCATGCGCCAGAAAGTACTGATTTCCGGCGCGCTGCTGGGGAATCCGGAGCTGCTGATTCTGGATGAGCCGTTCTCCGGCCTGGACGTGAATTCGGCTCTCGTTCTGCGCACTCTGATCCGCGCGCTGGCGGACGAAGGCAAGATGATTCTCTACAGCTCCCATGTGCTCGAAGTGGTGGAGAAGGTCTGCTCTACGGTTGTGATTCTGCGCAAGGGCAAAGCCGTCGCGCACGACCGCGTGGAGCGGCTGCGCGGATTGCTGGCCCAGTCCTCGCTCGAAGGCGTGTTCGCGCAACTCACGCAGCAGGAGGATCCGGCCGAGAAGGCTCGGGAGATCCTTGCGGCTATGAAGAGCTGACGGAAGAGGGCGCGCATGGTCATCGCCATTCTGCTGATTTCGGCCTTCCTGGCCGGCTTGCGATTTACCTCCTACGAGGCTTTCGCGCCGGTGCGCAAGCGAATCCGCGCCTGGAGGGAGGAAACGCATTCGGCTGGCTTCGAGTTGCGCCGCCATTTTTTCCGGCGCTTCTTCGACAGCGAGTTGATCTCGGATCCGGATCAAGCCAAGGTAGTCGCCGGCGGGGTGCTGGCGATCCTTCTTTCGATCAGCGTCATCTACACGCAAGCCTACTGGCACAAGTACGTGGGCTTTGAGGACGACGCCAACGCCTACCGCTTCCAGCTTTCGAGCCTGGCCGACTTCCTCTTTCTGATTACCCTGACCATGACGCTGGTGGCGCTGCTCACCACGGTGCAGTGGCCCAGCCTGTTTCCCGGCTTGCGCGATTATCTCGCGCTAGCGGCATTGCCGCTGCGTATGCGCCAGCTTTTCGTCGCCAAATTCACGGCACTGGTTGGCTTCGGCGCCATTGCGATTGTCGCCATCGCCTTGCCGCCCAGCGGAGTCTTCACCTTTGTCATGCACGGGCGATGGTCCACGCGCATCCCCGGTCCGGGAGTCTTTGTCGCAGCCGTGCTGGCGGGCTTTTTCGTCTTCTTCACGCTGCTCACCGTGCAGGGAGTCTTGCTCAACCTGCTGCCGGTGCGAATCTTCGAGCGAGTATCGCTCGCCCTGCAGGGTGCATTACTCGCCGCGCTGCTGTGCGCCCTGCCGCTGGTTTTATCGATCCCGGAGTTGGCCCGATACATGGACCAGCGCCCAAGCTGGTCCGTCTTTGCGCCTCCGCTCTGGTTTCTGGGCGTGGATCAAGTAATGATGGGGAACGAGGAGCCGCTGGCCGCAAGGCTCGCCTCCATCGGCGTGGCCGCCGTTGCCGTTTCCGCCCTGGCTGCGGTCCTGTCTTATTCCTGGAGCTACCGGCGGCACCGGCATCGCGTGATCGAATCGCCGGGAGGAGCCGAATCCGCCAGCGCGGTGCCGGCCTGGATGGGGGATCTCACGGACCGGCTGGTGCCCAATCCCCGGACGCTGGCCGTGTTCGGCTTCATCGCCAAGAGCCTGGCCCGCAGCCGCCAGCACCGCTTGATCCTGAGCGCGTTCGGGGCAATCGCGCTGGCCATCGTCAGCCAGGGATTCGCCGGGCTCCTTCTGGACGGAGCCGTGCTCCGCCATTTCTCGATGCACACGGGGGCGTTTCGCCAGGCGGTGATCGCCGCGCCGCTCGCGTTTTCGTTGTTTACGCTCAGCGGCCTGCGCTACCTGTTTCGCTTGCCCGTGGAGTTGCGCGCCAACTGGGTTTTTCGGCTGTATGAGCCGGGTCATGGAACCGACCTGCTGGCCGGCGCCGAACGTTTCATGCTCTACTGGGGCGCCCTGCCGGTGGCGCTGCTGACGCTTCCCGCGGAAATCGTGGTGCTCGGCCCGCTGCAAGGGGCGCTGGCGAGCCTGGCGTGCCTGTTCGCCTCGCTGGCCTTGATGGAGCTGCTGCTGTTCTCCCTGGAACGAATTCCGTTCACCTCTTCCTATTTTCCGGGCAAGGATCCGCCGGTGGTCACGGTGATCAAGTACGCGCTGGCATCCGCTATTTATATTGGTGTGCTGAGCGCCCTGATCCGGGCGGCGCTACCAAGTGCTGTCCCGGTCCTGTTCCTATTGTTCCTGCTGGCGGCCGGGTGGCTGCGGGCGCGCACGGCGCGGTTGAACGTGCGCCACATCGCGCGGCTGCAGTTCGAGGAGTTTGCCGATCCCACGGTCCTGTTGCTGCGCATCGAAAGAGACTAAGTGGCTAGCGGCTAGTGTAGTGTCCACGAATTAACTGGACAGGCGTTTGCGGCGTTTCGGGGCAGTACAACCGGGCTGGATCTGTTCGAGGGTTTGGCGGCAACGGGCAAGCTTGGAGACGATGGAGTCGACCGTCGCGGTCCAGACGAAAGGCTTCGGATTTTCGTTCCACGTTGCCAGGAAGTCGTTGATTGCGGCGATGAGTTCGTCGACGCTGAAGAAAGAATCGCGGCGGATGCGTTTGTTGGTTAGTTCAGCGAACCACCGTTCAATCAGGTTCAACCAACTGCAACTGGTTGGGACGTAGTGGATCACAAAGCGAGGATGTTTCTGCAGCCAGGTTTTCACCTCCGCTGTGCCGTGAGTGCCGTAGTTGTCCATGACAACGTGTAAGGCATCGCCGCCCGTGAATTCGCGATCAATCCGCCGGAGAAACTTCAGGAACTCCTGGTGTCTGTGCCGTTTGTAAAAATCGCCGATGACTTTCCCCTGCAGCAGATCGAGAGCGGCGAACAGAGTGGTCGTCCCGTTGCGTTTGTAATCGTGCGTCATGGTTCCGCAGCGGCCCTTCTTCAGAGGCAGACCGGGTTGAGTGCGGTTCAGCGCCTGAATCTGGCTCTTTTCATCGACGCAAAGAACGATGGCTTTGTCGGGCGGATTGAGATAGAGACCAACTACGTCGGTCAGTTTTTCGAGAAACTTCGGATCGCGCGACAGCTTGAACGTCTTTGTGCGATGGGGCTTGATGTTATGGCTCTTCCAAAGATTGCTGACAGTTGACTTGCTGATGCCCTGACTGGCTGCCATGAGGCGGCAGCTCCAGTGCGTCTGGCCCTTCGGCTTCGATTGCAGGGTCGCATCCAGAACTGCCTTGACCCGATCCGGGCCATAAGTCGCTTTGCGGCCGCGCCCCGGCGCGATTTCCCACAAACCCTGCAGTCCTTCTTCGGCGAAACGCTCTCGCCACAGGCGGACGGTTTTGCGATTTATCTTCAGCCCGGCGGCAACCGATGCCTCGGATTCTCCGCGCGCCAGTGCCAGTACAATGCGGCACCGCAAGGCAACCTGTTGCGGGGTACCCATCGCTGCCAGCCACTGCTCGATCTGATTCTGTTGATCCTCCGAAAACACCAGCGGAGTCCCCGAACGAGGCATGCCCCATTATCCGGCTTCCCCAGCCTGATTGTCCAGCTATTTGTTGGACACTACACTAGGTGGAAGGCGCGCGGCCATTCGTGCGACAATCGAATATTACCGGAATCGAAACAACTGGGGAACTTTTTCGGCTTTGGCATCGTCGTGGAATTATTGGGAGACTGTAAATAAGTGACTACCGCAGGAAAGATAGGACTTGGTGTGCTTGCGGTTGCGGCGATCGCCGGAGGAATCGTTGGCGAGAAGCGCTGGAGCCTTAGGAACCTGGTAACGGTGCAAACCAGCTTGGTGGCGCGGCAGGACCTGAACGCGGTCGTAACCGCGTCTGGGGAGATTAAGCCCAAGAATTATATTAACTTAGGCGCGAACGCAATGGGTCCCCTGACGGAAATCTACGTCAAGGAAGGGGATCGGGTCAAGAAGAATCAAGTGGTGGCGCGCATTGAAAATACCCAAGCTGACGCGGATGTCGCCGCCCAGAAAGCGACCATCGCTTCAGCCGAGGCCGACTCCGCAGCCGCTGAGGCAGCCATCAAGGCACAGGACGACGCCATCGCCACTCAGCAGGCCACGCTCGACCGGTACAAGAATGAGCAACAGCGCGCCAAGGACTACCTGGACCGCTATGAGCAGATGTACAACGAGAAGCTGGTGGCCAAGCAGGACTTCGATCAGAAGCGGGCGGATTATGAGTCGGCTGTGGCCAGCGTGAGTGAGAACGAGGCCCGGCTCGCGCAGCAGAAATCGCAGCGCGTGCAGACGGTGGCGCAGTTGACCTCGGCGCAGCGGCGCGTTACCCAGGCGCAGGCGAATCTCCAGCGGCTGAACAACGTGCTGGCTCACTACGACGTGATCGCGCCGCTCGATGGCGTAGTCACCGACCTGCCGGTGCGGGTAGGAGAAACCGTGGTGCAGGGCGTGCAGAACTCCGCCGGGTCCACCATCATGACCGTCGCCGACATGTCTCTGATCACCGCGGAAGTGGACGTGGATGAAACCGACGTGGTGAGCGTTCAGCTCGGCCAACCTTGTGAAGTGACCATTGAAGCGATGCCCAACCAGACCTTCACCGGCAAGGTGATCCAGATCGGCGACACAGCGATTGTGCGCTCCTCCGGCTTGGCGGCGTCGCAGAGCGCGACCTCGACGCAGGAAGCCAAGGATTTCAAGGTCACCATCGCGCTGGACCATCCGCCCGAGGATATCCGCCCTGGTCTTTCGGCCACGGCCAAAATCACCACGGCCACCCGTCGTGGCGTGATCGCGATTCCGATTCAGGCGCTGACCGTGCGCACCAAGGGCGATCTGGAGCAGCAGGACCCCAACGCCGATCCCAACAAGCCTCTGGATCCGGCGGTGGAAAAAGCCCGCCGCGAGGAAGTGCAGGGCGTGTTCATCGTCAAAGGCGACCACGCCGAGTTCGTGAAGGTGGACACCGGTATCGCCGGCGCCACCGATATCGAGGTGCTCGACGGGTTGAAACCGGAAGATACCATCGTGATCGGGAGTTACAAGGCCATCCGCAGCATGCGCAATGATACGCAGGTGAAGGTGGATAACTCCACGCCGGCGGTCGTCGATACGAAGAGCTGACCGGGAATGGCCAACACGGCGGTTCTGGACAAAACTGAAAAGCTGGAACGCGGAGAGCAGCTCCGGCGTGACGGCATCATCATCCGCACCTGGGATCTGATGAAAACCTACGTGATGGGCGATCAGACCATTCACGCGGTCTCCGGCGTCGACATCGAAATCCGCAAGGGCGAGTACGTCGCCATCATGGGTCCTTCGGGCTCCGGAAAATCCACGCTGATGAACCTGATCGGGTGCCTGGACACGCCCAGCTCGGGTTTGTATTACCTGAACGGCAAGCTGGTCAGCGACATGAACGACGATGAGCTGGCGCACATCCGCAACAAAGAAATCGGCTTCGTCTTCCAGACCTTCAACCTGCTGGCGCGCGCCACCGCGCTGCACAACGTGGAGCTGCCCTTGATTTACTCGGGCA
Organism: Bryobacterales bacterium; assembly: GCA_963838455.1. Classification (GTDB taxonomy): domain Bacteria; phylum Acidobacteriota; class Terriglobia; order Bryobacterales; family Bryobacteraceae; genus Palsa-187. The sequence continues at coordinate 57,644 of CAWISY010000047.1, read as the reverse complement.
TTCCTTCCAAGGAACGCATCGAGCGGGCCAAGCAGGCGCTGGGCGAAGTAGATCTGACCCAGCGCATGAGTCACAAACCCAGTGAGCTTTCCGGAGGCCAGCGCCAGCGCGTGGCCGTGGCCCGGGCCTTGGTGAACAATCCCTCCATCCTGCTGGCCGACGAGCCTACCGGCGCGCTCGACACCGCGACCGGAGTCGAGATCATGGCGCTGTTTGCGCGCCTGCATCAGCGCGGCAACACTATCGTGCTGGTGACGCATGAACACGACATCGCGCTGCACGCCCACCGCGTGATCCACATTCGCGACGGCAAAGTGGAACGGGATGAAGCGGTGGAACACCCTTTGGGTTGACATCTTACCCGTCTAAGCGCATACTTGGGTCAAATGCCGACCCGAGAGCCCGATCGCCTGACGATTCTGCAAGGAACCCTGGACCTGCTGATTCTGCGCACTCTCGCGCTGGGTCCGCAGCATGGTCAAGGAATCGCGCGCGCGATTCAGGAGAGCTCCGGCGAGGAACTGCTGGTGGAGCACGGCGCGTTGTATCCGGCTCTACAACGTCTGGAAGCGCAGGAGTGGATCGCGGCGGAGTGGGGCGTGTCCGATAACAACCGCAAGGCTCGCTTCTACACGCTGACCAAGGCCGGACGAAAGCGACTGACTGCGGAGACATCGCGCTGGCGCCGGTTCGCGGTCGCGATCGGAAGAGTTCTGGGACCGGAAACGGTGTGAGGCTGCCCCATGAGCAAACAAGTGACGAAACCAATGCGCGGAAGCTCCGATTTTTCGGCGGAGATTGAAGCTCATATCCGCATCGAAGCCGACCGTTATCGCGCCCAGGGCATGAGCGAGGAGCAAGCTGTTCAAGCCGCGCGCCGCGCTTTCGGCAATGCGACCAAGCGGCGGGAGCAGTTTTACGAATCCCGGCGCTGGCTGTGGTGGGACTCGCTGCGCCAGGATCTGCGTCTGGCGGTGCGGCTGTTGCGGAAGACACCGGGATGGACGGCGGTCGCGGTGCTGACGGTCGCCTTGGGGATCGGCGCGACGACGGCGATTTTCAGCATTGTGAACACGGTGCTGCTGCGGCCTTTGCCGTATCCGCGTCCCCAGCAGCTCTATGCAGTGGTCGAAATGAACAAGTTCATGGCGGGCCTGGCGCCGGACTACTTTACTCTTCGGGAGAATCTGCACGGCAGCGCCGGTTCCAGCATTCAGGAAATGGGCGCGTACGACAGCGGCGGAGTGAATTGGACTGGCGCGGACCGGGCGGAGCGGCTGGTCGCCGGATTGGTCACAGCGTCGTTTTTCCCCACGCTGCAGGTCCAACCCGTGTACGGTAGAACGTTTGTTCCGGAGGAAGACCGGCCCGGCGGGGACAAAGTCGTGCTGCTGAGCTACGCGCTGTGGCAGCGGAGATTTGGAGGCGATCCGGCCATTGTGGGGCAGAAGATTCGTCTCGATCGCGCGCCGGCGCTGGTGATCGGCGTCATGCCGCGATGGTTCGATTTCCCGCAAGGGTCGGATGTGTGGCTGCCTCTCGCTCTCGATGAAGGCTATCAACGGCAGCGCCGGATGATGCGGGCCGTGGACGTCATTGCCCGGTCGAACCCCTCCTCGAGTGCGGCTGAGGTCAATCGAGAATTGGAGCATCTGACGCAGGCGGTGAAGAACGAATACCCGCAGATCTACAAGGAGCAAGGCTTTGTGGATACGGTGCGCTTCCTCGCGGAGCCCCTACAGCAGCGGCTGACCGGCGACATGCGGCCGGCACTGCTGGTGTTTTCGGGCGCGGTGGGGTTGATGCTGCTGATTGTGTGCTTCACGGTGGCGAACCTGATGCTGGCGCGGGCAACCGCGAGACGCCGTGAGATCGCGGTGCGCGTGGCTCTGGGTTCGCCTCGCCGGAGGATCGTCAGCCAGTTGCTCACCGAAAGTCTGCTGGTGTCGCTGATCGGCGGAGCGGTGGGATTGGGGCTGGCAGTGCTCGCGGTACACGCGTTAAACGCCACGCGGAAGACCGCGCTGGCGGGATTGCCGGAAGTCTCGATCGATGTGTCGACGGCCGCCTTTGCGCTGATCGTGACGGTGCTCACCGGGCTGGCGTTTGGCGTTGCTCCGTCGCTAGGTTCGCTGGGTTTCGGCGTGCGCGAAGCGCTGCAGGGTGAGTCCCGCACGGCCAGCAGCGGGGCCGGTTTGCGCCGCATGCGGCAGGTTCTGGTGGTGGCGCAGTTGGGGCTCTCCTTGACGCTGCTGATCGGCGCGGGTCTGCTGGCCAAGAGCTTTTATCAACTGAGCACGATGGATCCGGGCTTTCGCGCCGCAAACGTTTTGACCGCGCGCATCAATCTGGCAGGACCCAGCTACACTACCGTCGACCGGCAGCTCGGGTTCATGGAGCTGCTGCTCCAGCGGGTGAGCCGCTTGCCCGGCGTGGAGGCTGCGGGCATCGGCGCCGTCCCGCCGGGATTCGCCGGAAATTTCGGCGCCTTCATCGTTGAGAACCGCCCGCTACCACCAGTGGGCAAGGCTCCGAACTCGGGTCTGATCGACGTGAGCGCGGATTACTTTCGCGTCTTGGGTGTGCCGCTGCTGCGGGGCCGAGCGTTTCAGGCGAGCGACACCAGCGATGCGCGGCCCCTGACCGTCCTGGTGAATGAAGCCTTCGTACGGAAATTTTTCCCCGAGGAGAATCCGGTAGGGCACCGCGTCAGCACCAACCCTCTGAACGAGAGCGACCGCGGCTGGGCGGTGATCATAGGCGTGGTGGGCAACATCCGGCAAACCGGATTGGATCAGGACGTGTCGCCCACGATCTACCGGGTGATTCAAAGCGAGCGTCGGCCCGTACTGACCCGGACAGATCTCCTAATCCGGACCTCGGGCAGTCCCGCCGCGCTGATCCCCGCGCTTGAAAAAGTGGTAGCGGCAATCGATCGCGATCAGCCGGTGTACGACGCCAAAAACTTGCAGCAACGCCTTAACGATTCGCTCGGCTCGCGGCGCTTTAACGCGGCGCTGACCGGAGCGTTCGCGCTGATCGCGATGTTCCTGGCATCCATCGGAGTCTACGGCGTCATGTCGTATTTGGTCACGCTGCGCTCCTCCGAGATCGGAATTCGCCTGGCGCTGGGCGCACAGCGCGGGCAAGTGGTGGGATTGATTTTGCGGGAGGGCGCCGTGTTGGCGGCGATCGGCGTCGCGCTGGGCATCGGCGGAGCGCTGGGATTGAGCCGCTATCTGGCCACGCTGCTCTATGGAGTGGGCACGCGGGATCTGCAGACGTTCGGGGTCGCGGCGCTGGCGCTATTGGGCGCGGTGCTGGCGGCGTGTTACGTGCCGGGGCGCCGCGCAGCTCGCGTGGACGCGGCCATCGCGCTGCGGCATATTTGAGGTTGCCATGCGGAAACGAGGGCGCGGAGGCACGGATTTTTCGGCGGAGATTGAAGCTCATATCCGCATTGAGGCCGACTGCTATCGCGCACAGGGCATGAGCGAGGAGGAGGCTGTTCAAGCCGCGCGCCGCGCCTTCGGCAATGCGACCAAGCGGCGGGAGCAGTTTTACGAATCCCGGCGCTGGCTGTGGTGGGATTCACTGCTCCAGGACCTGCGGCTCGCGGTGCGGCTGTTGCACAAGACGCCGGGATGGACGGCAGTCGCCGTGCTGACGGTGGCGCTGGGCATCGGCGCGACGACGGCGATTTTCAGCGTCGTCAACACGGTCCTGCTGCGGCCTTTGCCGTATCCGCACCCGAAGCAGCTTTACGCCGTGACGGAATCGGAAAGGCTCGGAGAAGCGGTTGTGGCGGCGGATTATTTCGTCATCCGGAAGAACGTCGGGGCGCACTCGTCATCCTCCATTGAAGAGATCGGCGCTTATGACAGCGGCGGCGTGAATTGGCGCAGGACGGATGGTGCGGAAAGGCTGGTTGCCGGCGAAGTGACGGCGTCGTTTTTTACCACGCTGCAAGCGCAGCCGCTGTACGGGCGGACGTTCCTTCCCGAAGAAGACCAGCCCGGCCGGGACCAGGTGGTGGTGCTGAGCTACTCGCTATGGCACAGGAGATTCGGCGGCGATGCTTCGATCGTGGGGAAAACAATTCGCATCGATCGCGGTGCAGCTTTGGTGATCGGGATCATGCCGGCATGGTTCGATTTTCCGCAGGGCTCGGATTTGTGGCGGCCATTGGCGCTGACCGAAGCGCAGAAGATGGCGCGGCTGGTAGCCATGGTCGCGCGCGCGAAGGCCTCCGCTTCGGAGACGCAGGTCCAGCGTGAGCTGGATCAGCTCAACCAGACGGTGGTGAACCAGGGTTTGCGCCGGGGAATGCTGACGCAGGGCATCCGGTTCTCGGCCCGGCCATTGCAGCAGCTCCTGACCGGCGACATGCGGCCGGCGCTGCTGGTGTTTTCGGGAGCGGTGGGGTTGATGCTGCTGATCGTGTGCTTCACCGTGGCGAACCTGATGCTGGCTCGCGCGACGGCGCGGCGGCGGGAGATCGCGGTCCGCGTGGCGCTGGGCTCGCCGCGGCGCAGGATCGTCAGCCAGTTGCTGACCGAAAGCCTGCTGGTGTCGCTGATCGGCGGAGCAATGGGATTGGGGCTGGCCGTACTCGCGGTGCACGCGTTGAATGCCACGCGGAAGACGGCACTGGCCGGACTGCCGGAGGTCTCGATCGATGTTTCGACGGCGGCATTCGCGTTAATCGTGACGGTGGTGACCGGAATCGCGTTCGGTATCGCTCCGTCGCTGGGTTCGCTGGGCTTCGGCGTGCGAGAAGCGCTGCAGGGTGAAACGCGTACGGCGAGCAGCGGGGCCGGTTTGCGCCGCATGCGGCAGGTTCTGGTGGTGGCGCAGTTGGGGCTATCGCTAATGCTGCTGATCGGCGCGGGGCTACTGGCCAAGAGCTTTTACGGACTGCGGACGACGAACCCGGGCTACAACGCGAAGAACGTACTGACCGCTCGCGTGAGTTTGACGGGAGCGGCTTACACCAGCCGGCAACGCCAGTACGAGTTCAACGAGGCTTTGCTGGACCGGGTGAGCCGCTTGCCTGGAGTGGAGGCGGCCAGCATCGGAGCGATTCCGCCGGGGATCGCCGGGAATGTTGGATTCTTCGCCATCGAGGGCAGGCCGGAGTCATCCGAGCGCAAGCCGCCGACGCTGGGTCAAGGTCAGACCTCGTGGAAGGTCGACGTGAGCCTGGATTATTTCCGCGTGTTGGGAGTGCCCCTCAAAGAGGGTAGGCCATTCGCACGAACGGATTCCCAGAGCGGGCCTCTAGTGGTTGTGGTGAACGAGGCTTTCGCGCGGAAGTTCTTTGGCGGGGAAAGCGCCCTGGGGCATCGGATCACCAGTTACACGAACGACGACTGGGCGACGATCGTAGGCGTGGTGGGAGACATTCACCAAGGCGGGCTCGATCAGGAGGCCGCGCCCACGGCGTATCGCAGCTTCGAACAAGTGGCGGATGTTTCGATGACGCCCCGATCGAACTTGCTGATCCGGGTATCGAATGACCCGGCGGCCCTGATTCCGACTCTGGAACGCGTGGTGGCGGCGATGGATCCGGATCAGCCGGTGTTCGACGCAAAACCCTTGCAGCAAAGGTTGGACGATTCGCTCGGCTCACGCGGGTTCGATGCCGCGTTGACGGGAGCTTTCGCGCTGATCGCGATGTTCCTGGCGTCCATCGGAGTGTACGGAGTGATGTCGTATTTGGTCACGCTGCGCACATCCGAGATCGGAATCCGCCTGGCGCTGGGCGCACAGCGCGGGCAAGTGGTGGGATTGATTTTGCGAGAGGGCATCATGTTGGCGGCGATCGGGGTCGCGCTAGGGATCGGCGGAGCGCTGGGATTGAGCCGCTATCTGGCCACGCTGCTCTATGGAGTGGGCACGCGGGATCTGCGGACGTTCGGGGTCGCGGCGCTGGCGCTAATAGGCGTGGTACTGGCGGCCTGCTACGTGCCGGGTCGCCGCGCGGGGCGTGTTGACGCAGTCCTGGCACTTCGGCACATTTGACACAGCCCGCCCTCCGGCTTACTTCTTGGCGAAATCGCCGGCCTTGAAGATGGCGAACGAGGCTGGATCGATCCACTTTTTTAGAGCGGCGTTGACCTGATCCACGGTCATGGCGGCGATTTTAGCTTCGCGATCGATGGTGCGCTGCATGGTCCAGCCGTAACGCGCCTGGTTGGCGAGCGAGGTGATCAGCGTGCGATCGCTGGAGCGGCCGATCTGCTGCTCATCCAGCACTTGTTTCTTGGCGGCTTGAAATTCGGCGTCGGTGAAGCCGTCGCGGACGGCGCGCGCGATCTCCTCTTTGAACGCCGCCTCGACCTTGTCCATGTTCTGCGGCGCGCAGATGGCGGAGCCGGTGAAGGTGGCGAACTTCTCGTCGATCCCGGCGTCGAGCTCGCTCTTGACGCTGTAGCTCAAGCCCTCCTTTTCGCGGATGCGGGTCCACAGGCGGCTCTTCTCATCGCCGCCCAGGATGAGGTTCGCGATGTACAACGCGAGATAATCCGGGTCGTCCTGATTCAGCGCCAGGGTGGTGACCATGCTGAAGTTCGCGTTGGTTTTATCGGGAGTCTCCGTGGAACGCTCCACGGGCGTAAGCTGTTGCCAGTCGCGGGTGACGGCCTTATACGGCTGGGGACTCTTCCAATCCCCGAACAGCCCGGCCACCACCTTCTGGGTCTCAGCCGGATCGAAGTCGCCGATCACGACCACTTCGGCGTTCGATGCGCCGTAGAAATCCGCGTAGAATTTCTTGGCGTCGTCGAGGGTCACTTTCTTGAGAGCCTCAAGCCGCTCCGCATCGGTCATGCTGGCGCGAGGGTCTCCGGGCGGGTACGGCGAGATGTAACGGGAGCGCTGCTGCGTCACGATGGTCGCCGGGTCGCTGCTCCGGCTCTCGGTGCGGTTGAGCGCGGACAGGCGGTTTTGTTCGAAATCGGATTCCGGAAAACTGGGTTCGCGAAGAATCTCCGCGGCCATTTGAAAGGCTGCGGGCAGCGTCGCTTTCGCGGCGGTAATCGATACGCTGGCGCCCGCAATCCCGCCGCCTCCGCCACGGCCGCCGCCCACCTGAATCTTCAAGCGGGCCATCTCATCCTGAAGCTGCTGGCGAGTATGTTTGGTGGTGCCGCGGCCGATCAAAGTGTCGGCCATCTGCGCGGCGGTCTCCTTGCCGGTGAGGCTGGCGGCGTCGCCCCAGTGCAGGTCAATCTGCGCGCTCACCACGCCGCCGCGATTCTTTTTGGGCAGCATCACCATCTTGATCCCGCTGGGCAGCGTCACGCGAATCGCGCGAGCCTCGATGTTGGCTGGCGTTGGATCGAAATCTTCACCCTCTTCGACCGCGGCTTTGCCGGTATAGTTGCGTAGCGTGGCTTCGAGATCCGGCGCAGGCGTGATGACGGACCGGTCCGGAGCGGGATCGGGAATGAATTTGCCGATGGTCCGGTTGGAGGATTTCAGATACAACTTGGCTACGCGCGCGACGTCTTCCGGCGTGACCTGTTCGACGCGGTCACGATTGAGGAACAACAGGCGCCAGTCGCCCATGGACCCCCATTCGCTCAAGTCCAGGCCCACTCGCGCCGAATTCTTGAGCGACTGCTCCGTGCGGTTGAGCAACTGGGTGCGGGCGCGGTCGACCTCGTCCTTGGAAGGAGGCTCCGTGACCACGCCGTTGATGACGCTGAGCATGGTTTTTTCGACGTCGTCGAGCGAGCCGTCCTTACTCACCGTTGCGGTAAACAGCACGAATCCGGGGTCATGCTGCATGGCTTCGTCGGCGCTGGCGGATACGGCTTTCTTGGTCTCCACCAGCGCTTTGCGCAGGCGGCCGGAGGTGCGGTCGCCCATCAGTTGCATCAGCACTTCGATGGCGGCCATGTCCGGATGTCCCGCGGCGGGAATATGGTAAGCCATCATCTCGAGCTGCTCCCCGCCGGTGCGGCGCAAGGTGACCTCGCGCTCGCCGTCCTGAGCAGGTTCCTCAGTGTAGGACGGAACGAGCTTGCGAGTTACCTTAGGAATCGTACCGAAGGTTCGATTAATCTCGGCCAGGGCGTCGTCCTGGTTGAACTTGCCGGCCAGAACCAGCATGGCGTTATCGGGCTGGTAGTACTTGTGATAGAAGGCCTGCAGCGCGTCGATGGGAACCTTTTCGATGTCGCTGCGCGTGCCGATGACGGCGCGGCCGTAGGCGTGCCAGAGATAAGCGGTGGAAAGCACGCGCTCCTCCAGAACGTTCTCCGCGCTGTTCTCATCGCGCTCAAACTCATTGCGGACCACCGTCATCTCGCTATCCAGATCCTTCCGCGCGATGAACGAATTCACCATGCGATCGGCTTCCATTTCGAGAGTCCAGCGCAGGTTCTCGGGAGTCGCCGAGAGCGTCTCGAAGTAATTGGTGCGATCGTAATCGGTGCTGGCGTTTTCGTTCACGGCGGCGTGCGCGTTCAGCTCCGCCAGGATCTCGCCGTGATGGGTGCTGCCTTTGAACATGAGGTGTTCCAAAAGATGCGCCATTCCGGTTTCGCCATAACCCTCCTGGCGGGAGCCGACCATATACGTCACATTGACCGTGAAGGTGGGCTTGGAATTATCCGGGAACAGCAGCACCTGAAGGCCGTTGGCCAGACGGTATTCGGTGATGCCCTCGACGGAGGTGATTTTCGTAGGGGTCGCAGATTGGGCGAAGACGAGGCCCGGGAGAACAAGAGCAAGAGTCGCCAGAATCCTCATGGGATCAGGCTAGCACTGGTGAGAGACGTGGAGGGCAATGCTCACCGGCTTAGGTTCTGGAGCGGTTTCGTCGATTTGCGCGCGACCTGCAAAATCAAACTCTCCTCGCCGAAACGTTTCTGAACGTTTTTGTTAAATCTGATTGAGAGGCCGGGATCACCGGCTCTAGAATAAACTTGTCTTCGGTAGGTCGTGTTGCTGAGCCGGAGATCGCAAAGCCAGCCCTTTGTCGTTTTTCACGACAGTCCCAAAATCTCATTTAGGAGCTTCGTGTCCATGCGACAGGAGAATCGCAGTCTTGATTTCGGGCAGGGCGGGCGCATATGAAGGGCGGGTCAGAATGGCCGTCCACCAAGGCTCGGCTTGTGCTGGCGGCGCTTTTACGCACTGGATGGCGTGTGAAGCGTCAGGCAGGATCCCATCGTACGCTCGCCAAAGCTGGCTGGCCGGATTACGTCTTCGCCTATCACGACCGGAGGGAGCTTGGCTCCGGCGCGCTCAAGCTGCTCGGCTCGAAAACCGGCCTGCGTCCCAGGGACCTCTAAACGACGTGCCGCCGAACTACGCCGCGAAGGAAACGGTCATCTCGCCGGGAACTGCCTCACCGTGCTCCAGCCGATCCGCAATGACTCGCAGCGCGAGCGCTTCGACTGCAGCAAGAGCCTGCTTGCGGGTGCGGCCGTAGACGGTGACTCCGGGCAGGGCTGGGATATCGGCAATCCAGCGCCCGTCTTCTTCGCGCGAGAACTCAACTTTGAGGTTAAACACTTCGGCTTGAGGCGGCTGTTTGATCACTTTAAAGTCGAGTGTAGCAGGCTTCAGGAGCTCAAGCGGCCGCCCATCATTCCTTAGACTTGATACGCTAAACAAATCCGAAAATAAGGAGGCAAACGTGAGCTCTCACGGGTCGATTTTCGGGTCTTTTCTCGGGTGGTGCAACCGCCGTATCGATTGGTTTACCGGACGCGTTGTTCCGAAACTCATTCAATGGTCCGGGGCGATTTACTTTTTCCGCGTCCCGGCATTGATGTTTCTGCTGATGATGATCCTGTTCCTCCTGCGCCGGTCTTCGATGGCATCGGGACTTTACGGCGCGGCCGGCACCTGGCGCGCGTTTTGGCTCGCCTTCGGCCTGGCGATTGTCGCCGGCCAGACGTTCATTCTGGCGAGTCTGCTCCAGCTTCACGGGCCGGATCGGTTGAAGATGACGCTGCCGCCGATGTTGAACTACAGCAACGCCGGTCCGAGGCTGCTGCTCAGCGTAGTGCCGGCGGTGCTGAACTGGTGGGCCTTAGGGGATCTCAACCAGGGAACCTGGTGGTATCTGGCCGGCGGACTCGCACTCGGCTTGACGGTCCTGGGAGGGATCTTCGTCTTAACCGAGCTTGACCCTGGCGCCACGCGCAAAACCGCTATCGACTCCATCTCGCGTGGTCTGATCCGCTCTATCCGGCGCCTCGACGGGGACGCCATCGGGTTCGTCAAGGAGAAAGAACTGACCGCAGAACTGATCCGGAAGCGGGCGTCGGACCCGAATCATCCGGATCTGTTCGAGCTGCGCGAGAACATCCTGCTGGCCGCTCTGTTCTTTCTTGTTACTTTCTTCGTCTACCTCGTCTTTGCCTTCGTTTCCGCCAGCGCGATGTTCTACGTTCTGCTGTGGCTGTCGCTGACGGGCTGGTTGTTCGGCTTCCTGTGTCTTTGGCTCGACCGTTATCGGGTACCCGTGTTCACGGTCGCCGCGATTTGGGGGATTTTGATGACGTCGTTGCCCTGGAACTCGCACTACTTCTTTCTCCCTGAACCCGCGGCCGCCAAACCGCCGGTTGTGGAACCGTCCCAGATGTTCACCACCGATCCGCAGCAGCGCGATCTACAGCAGAGCGGGGGGATCGGCCACATCGTGATCGTCTCGGCCGAAGGCGGCGGCATCCAGGCCGAGGCTTGGACCGCCGAGGTCCTTACAGGAATCGCCGATGCGCTGCCGGACCGGACTCAGTTCCTGCCCGCCATCCGCTTGATGAGCGGCACCTCCGGCGGAAGCGCCGGCATCATGTTCGTTCAATCGCTGTACGAAAGCCCCCGCCTGAACGACCACGCTTGCCGCGAAGCCGTGCGCTTTGGCGCCCGCGACGGCCTGGGGTTGGATTGGACCGCCTACGGTATCGTCTACTTCGACCTGCTTCGTCCGGTGATTCCGGAGCTGGGAGGTTTTGAGAAACGCGATCGGGGTTTTGAGCTGGAAAAGGCCTGGCTGAAAACGCTGCAGACCATGGCGCCGGGTCCGAAATCCAAAACCAATCTGGACTGCGCGGCGCCCTCGCCGGAGAACGTCACCATCGATTCCCTGCGGACCGGCGTAGCGGCAGGCACACAACCGCTTCTGGTGTTCAACGCGACTTACGCCGATAGCGGCTGGCCGCTGGTGATCACCAACTTCCATCTGGCGGAAAGCTCCCGGAACCAATTGAGCCGGAAGGTCGAATACAACGGTCTGCGCGTCTTCCGCGAACGCTACGGCACGGACCTTCCTCTGACTACGGCAGTGCGGCTGTCCGCCAGTTTTCCCTACGTTCTGCCTAGCCCTCGCGCCCTGGCGTGCAAACCCTCCCAAGCCGCTTGCGTGGGGAATCGGGTTGGCGAGGGTCGCGAGCTGGCCGTGATCGACGGAGGGTTGTATGACAACTACGGCATCGGTTCTGCCTTTGAGGTGCTCAAGCAAGCCACGGCGTCTTTCAGCGACTATCACAAAAGCAGGGTGCTCTGGATCCGGATTCTGGCCTCACCGGAAGCTCCCGCCGATCCCAACGGCGACAGTTACGACGGCCTAGCGGGAACCGTCGCCGGTCCCGTTCTGTCGCTGTATGAAGTTCGCGACACCGGCCAGGTGAAGCGGGCGGAGGAATTGACCAATATCGCGCTGAACAGCTCAAACAGCACAACCCGCCAATTGCAGATCCTCAAAGTGACGTATCCGTTCTGCAGTCCGCCGTTGTCCTGGGCGCTGACCGCAGGCCAAGCCCACGACATCGACAAAGGCTGGTATCTGATCCGCAAAGGCATCGTAGAAGAGGTGTCCCGTTTCTTCGACGACCAAGCCTCGAAAGGCGCTGTCGATCCGCCCTCCCATTGCCAGACGCCGCCGAGCGAACAGGCGTCGCGATAAGTCCGGCGAGTCAGAAGCCCGCACAGGGCCGGCTCCGCGCTTCCAAGCCTTCAGGAACTCCGGGAGTTTCACCGAGCCAGGCTCCGTCGTGCGGGCGAGTTTCTCAGAAGCTGAAGCGCGCGATCAGCGTACCGGTGCGCGGAAGCTGATAAAGTTGGCCGACCACCGCGTTCTGCGTGTAGCCTGGTGCGATCTGGGGGCCCGAGACCGCCAGATTGATGACTCCGAATCCGGAGGTGTAGATGCCCTGCGCGTTCTTGCCCAGCGCGGCGGCGGGCGCGGTGGTGATGGGGTTGCCGATCTGGGTGCGGTTGAAAATATTCACAAACTCCGCGCGGATCTGCAGGTTGTAGTGCTCCTTGATGCGGAAGTTGCGCCCCAGATTGGCGTTCTCCTGCGGACGGCGGGCGGAGCGGTAGTCGCCGTAATAGGTGCCTGTGGCGGGTCCGAAGGTTCCGTTGGCGGGGTTGGTCCAGGCGGCCGGATTCAGAACCTGATCGTAATACGGGTTGATGCAGCCGCAGTTCAAATTCTTGAGGAACAGCGGCTGGCCGGCGACCCGGAACTGCTCACTGCCGCCGATATAGTTGGTGGTTGTCGCCGCGGGAGGGGCCAACGGCAGGCCGCTGCCGTATTGCAGGAATGCGCCGACTTGCCAGTCCTTGGTTAGCGCCGCTACCCACTTGTTTTCGGACGCCCTGGGAGTGGTGTAAAGAATGTTCGCGTTAAAAACGAATGGCTGGTCGATCGGCTGGATCGATTTATCCGAAGCCACAAACAGGTTGGGGCGGATGGCCACCATCGTCTTGGCCCAGGTGAACGTGCCGTTCACCTGCAAGCCATGCGACATTCTCTTGGTTCCCTTCATTTGCAGGGAGTCATAGTAGGTGCTGCCGGTGGGCGAATCGGTCACGCCGATGGTGCTGAACTGCGGGTAAGGACGCACGGCGTTGATCAGAGTGTTGGTGGCGGGGTAGCCGGAGTACGGCGTGAGAACGCCGACTCTCTGAATCACGGTCGTGCTGTTGATGGCGCTGCCGAGCAACAAGTTGTCCGTGGCATTGGTATAAGGCGACAAACCGTACTGCGCGAATCCCTGCGGGGTCACCTGGTTGATGTAACCGCGGGGACCGGTCCACCAGACACCACGATTGCCGACGTAAGCGGCTTCCAGCACGAAGTCGCGGGAGATCTCGCGTTGCAGGCCGGCGCTCCACTGGTTCTGACGGCCGGGCCGGGAAGCGTGCGGGTCGAGGTACGCGAGGAAACCGCTGGTGGTTGTCCCCGGCAGAGGAGTCTGGTTCACGGCGAAATTCGGCCATGTCGGTTGCGGGATGGTGCCGGGCTGGTTGAGCGGAGCAAAGCCGTTGACGCCGGACGGGGTGGAGGTCACGTCCGCCGTGTTTTGGATGTTGATGTCGGGAGCGAATCCGTAGACCACGCCCCAGCCGCCGCGAAAGACCGTTTTCGGGTCGATCTGATACGCGAAACCCAGGCGCGGACCGATGGCGTAGGGATAATTCTGGACGAACTGGCATCCGCAGGTAGACTCGAAGATGGCCGCGCCCAGCCTGCCGCCCGCGGCCGGGTTGGGCGTGTCGATGCCGAGATCGGCCGAACGGCCGTATTCTTCGCGCGCTGCGGTCGCGTAATCCCAGCGCAGGCCGTAATCGACGCTGAGCCTGTGCGTCACCTTCCAGGAATCCTGAATGAACATGGCCCATTGCGATTTGTACATACGCGCGTCCACCGGCGCGTACTGCGTCGCAATCGTCGTGTCGCCCAGCAGGAAGCTGGCGTATGGAAATCCGACGGTGTAGGCGCCGGTGACCAGCGACGCCGGAATCGAGGTCGCGCCCGCTCCGAAGGTCAGGCCGACTCCCGTGGGAGGCGCGGTGATTTGAGCCTGGAACCACACTTCCGCACCAAGCTTGAATGTGTGGCTGCCGTGGACCCAGGTCAGGTTGCTGTTGGCCGAAGGCCGCTCCGTGTGCGTGGCCGTATGCGCCAGCGCGTTGCCTAGCTGCTGCATCCCGCCCAGAGCTTCGGGGCTGGTGGTGTTTCCCGTGACGATAGTCGGAAAATTGTAGCTGCCCTCGCAACCCTGGAGTTGAATCGCCTGCTGGCAGTTGAACATCCCGCCGTTTTCGGTGTACGGGCTGTGATCGTAGAAATAGATCATCGAGTAGCCGGCCGCGGCGTGAAACAGCAAGGTGGGCGTGAGGGTACGGTCGTAATTGAGCCGGATGGCGGGACCGCCGATGGGGATCGATCCACGGGCTCCCGTGATCAGCGGAGGCAAACCGTCGGCGTTGCCGTTGGGAGTCGTGTACTGGGCGTTCGTATTGGTGTGCTGGTAATAGAACGACAGCTTGTTTTTCGGACCCAGGGTTTGATCCAGCTTGATGGACGGGATGTCCGTAGTGCGCTTGCCCGGGTTCACGCCGTCGTAATTGGCGTACAGAGCGTTGTTCGACAGCGCGGGAAGCACGCCCTGGATGGCGACCGCAACCGGGCTGAACATGGTCAGCGGGATCATGTTGTTGACGAACGGTGTGGCAATGCCGACTCCGTTTGCCGCCACGCCGCGGCTCAGCGGATTGTAGATCTCATTGGCGTAGACCGGACGGCCCATCGCATCGGTGGTGACGGCCGTTGACGGAACGCCGAGCCCGGTGTTGAATCCGGTTCCGCCGTTGGGCGAGATCGCGGAGAAGTTGCCGGCCTGGTACATCGCGTTGGGCAGCGTGTCGGTAAACGTCAAAGCCTGGTTCTCGATGTAATATTCGTAGGAGAAAAAGAAGAAGCTCTTGTTCTTCCCGTCGTAGACCTTGGGAATCCAGATGGGACCGCCGAAGGTTCCGCCGTAATCGTTGCGCCGGCTGCGCGGCCGGTACTTTCCGCCGGACGGATCGGCCGGAGTTCCCGTGTTGTAAGAGAAGGGATCGCCCGCGTTCAGAGCCTCATTTTCGAAGTATTCGTAGGCGCTGCCGTGGAACTGGTTGGTACCCGACTTCATGGTGATGTTGAACAGTCCGCCGCCCGCTTGTCCAAATTCCGGGGCGTAGTTACTGGTCTGCACCGCCATTTCCTGCACGGCGTCCGCGCTGGGCTGATTCTGCATGATCGCGTAGGCCACGGTGTGGTCGGTGTTGTCCAAACCTTCGATGCGGTACGCCGCCGTGTTGGTGGGCGCGCCGTTGATGATCATGTTGAAGTTGGCGAAATAGCTGACTCCGGGAAGAAACACCGCCGAGTTAAACGGATTGCGGATTCCGTTGCTTCCCGCATTGGCGGTGCCGATGCCGAGCACCGGCAGCTCATCCAGTTGGCCTAGCGTGATGTTGTGCGCCACGTCGCCGCTCTCGGTTTTGAGCAGCGTCGCCTCAGCGGTGACCGTGACCGACTCCGAAGCGGAGCCAACATCCATGGAAAGATCCAGCGGCAGCACCTGGCCGGCGTCGACCGAGAGTCCGCCGCGCACCAGCTTCTTGAATCCCGGAGCGGTGATGGTGATGCTGTAAGGACCCGGCGGCAGGCGCAGCACCGTGTATGCGCCGGTTTCCGTGGTCCTTGTGGGATAGACGATGTTGGTGTCAGTGTTGCGGACTTCAACGGGCGCGTTGGCAATCGACGCTCCGGTTGAGTCAGTGACGATTCCCGAGATGGTTCCGGTGCCGGCCTGCCCGAACGCAGTACCGGTGAGTAGCACGAGACCCAGAAGCACCAAACAAAGTGCGCTTGCGAACAGCCGCATACCCCTGCCCTCCCGTCAGAGAACGAACGTGGTTAAACCCAACGAAGCTAACCTCGGCGCGCTGCCCAATCCCATTGGCAGCGCTTACATGCAGGATCGATGCTACAACCGCGTTAACGGCAAGTCAAGGGGTTTTTTGAAGAAGGGTATCAACGCGGCTATTGCAGCATCCCCTGCTGCGGCGGGCATCGGTCGCTCTCGTTGCCGCTCAGATCCACTGCCGATACCTGGTAACGGTAGACCTTGCCGGCCTGGACGTCGGTGTCGTGATAGGTTGCGGCCGTGATGAGCGAAGCGATCTTCACGAACGGCCCGCCATCCACGGAGCGAAACACGTTGTAGCCCCTAAAGTCGGCTTCCGTGTTGAGCTCCCATGCAAGCTCGATGGCGTTCACGCCGGGATCGACGGTGAGACCCTTGGGCACGTCCGGCGCGAAGGTGTCCTTAGGCGTGATCGCCTCTGACGGCTCTGAGATCAGAGCCTGATGCCGTTCGTCGGCGAATGCCAGAACCTGGTAATGGTAGGTCATTCCGAACTGCGCGGAATCATCCAGATATTCGGTCTTGTCAGTTTCGCCGATCGCCTCCGGCATGCCGGTCCCGGTCGAGCGCAGCACCCGGTACCTGGGCCCCTTGCCCTGCCAGCTCACTTGCACGCCGTCCTTACGGCTCTCGCTCATGACTGCCGTGACCTGAGTGAGCGGCGCGGTGACCGTCAACGCCATTGGAAGCGACCATAGCGACTGCCTGCCTTTCGGTCCGGTGGCGCGGACTCGCAGTACCAGGTCTTTGCCGGCCCATGCCTGCGCCGGAAATCGGTACTCATAAGGGCCGGGAACCAGGGTCCGCGCGCCCCTGGCTGGCGGGCTCGTCGAGCTTGGAGGAAGAGTGGAGCTGGCAGGAGTCATCGAATAGCGGGTGGCCTTGTGCACCCAGTTATTGGGATCGTCTGAGCCAAGGCCGCCGGGACCGGCGTATAAGTCGATGAGGCGCAGGCTCTTGAGCGGTTGGCCCTCGGTGCTCAGCTTGCCGATGGTGAAAAACGCCAGAATCTGATCGCCATATTCGATCGCGCGCAGGTCGCTGACCGAGACCGGAATGTCCAGCACGGGAGGCTGAATCGGGCCGATGTAGCCGGGACCGAGAACAGCGCAGCCGGAAAGCAGGATGAGCAGAGACAGCCCCGCTCCCGACCCAACCAGCCTCGACCAAGCCTTCACAGAATATACCGGCTGAGATCCTGATCCTTTACGATGTCGGCGAGCTGTTTGCGAACGTAGGCGGCATCCACCTTGACGGATTTTTTCTTCAAATCCGGCCCGTCGAAGGAGACTTCTTCGAGCAGTTTTTCAAGGATGGTATGCAAGCGCCGCGCGCCGATGTTTTCCGTCGCCTCATTGACGCGCGCGGCAAAGCGCGCGATTTCTTCAATCGCATCCGGAGTGAACACCAGCTTGATCCCCTCGGTATCCAGCAGCGCCTGATACTGCTTGGTCAGCGCGTTCTTGGGCTCCTTGAGGATGCGGATGAAGTCGGCTTCGGTCAGCGATTTCAGCTCCACGCGGATGGGGAAGCGGCCCTGCAGCTCCGGGATCATGTCGCTGGGTTTGGAGACGTGGAACGCGCCGGCCGCGATGAACAGGATGTGATCCGTGCGCACGAAGCCGTAGCGGGTGTTGACCGTGGTGCCTTCGACGATGGGCAGAATGTCGCGCTGCACTCCTTCGCGGCTGACATCGGGTCCGTGGCCGCCTTCGCGCCCCGCGATCTTGTCGACTTCGTCGAGGAAGATGATGCCGCTGCGCTCCACCCGTTCGATGGCCGTGCGCGTCACCTGGTCCATGTCGACCAGCTTCTGCTCCTCTTCCTGGATCAGGTAGTCGAGCGCCTCGCCCACGCGCATTTTGCGTTTCCTGGTGCGGCCGCCGAACAAACCGCCGAGCATGTCCTTGAGGTTGATGTCCATCTCCTCCATGCCCCCGGCAGTGGTTACCTCTAAAGAAGGTCCGCGCTCCTTGACGTCGATCTCCACCATGCGGTCGTCGAGTTTGCCGCTGCGCAGCCGCTCCCGCAGTTTCTCGCGGGACCGCTCGTTGCTCTCGGCCGGCTCGGGTTGCGGCGGCATCAGCAGATCGAGAATGCGCTCCTCGGCGTTGCGCTCGGCGCGTTCGCCCACTTCATTGAGCCGCTCCTCGCGCAGCATGTCGATGGCGATTTCCACCAGGTCGCGAATCATGGATTCGACGTCGCGGCCTACGTAGCCGACTTCGGTGAACTTGCTGGCCTCGACTTTGAGGAACGGCGAGTTGGCCAACTTAGCCAAGCGCCGCGCCAGCTCAGTTTTGCCCACGCCGGTGGGGCCGATCATGAGGATGTTCTTG
Source organism: Bryobacterales bacterium (assembly GCA_963838455.1). Lineage (GTDB taxonomy): Bacteria > Acidobacteriota > Terriglobia > Bryobacterales > Bryobacteraceae > Palsa-187. The sequence goes on along the minus strand of CAWISY010000047.1, from coordinate 39,580 downwards.
GGCATCACCTCTTCGGCAATCTCCGGCTCCAGCTTCTGGCGGCGGATGCGGTTGCGCAGGGCGATCGCCACGGCGCGCTTGGCCTCGGCCTGGCCGATGACGTATTTGTCCAGCTCCCGGACAATCTCCCGCGGGGTCAGTTCATCGAGGACCGGCAGGTCCTCCGCGGCTTGCGCTGGCAGGTAGATAACCATCAGCCCAACTCCTCGTAGGCCACAGACTCATTCGTATAGATGCAGGTCTTGCCGGCGATCGCCATTGCCTTTTCGACGATGGCGCGCGCGCTAAGTTTCGTATTTTCGAGCAGCGCCAGAGCGGCGGACTTGGCGAAACCGCCGCCGGAGCCGATGGAGGCGACTTCGTTGTCCGGCTCGATCACGTCGCCGTTGCCGCTGACAATAAAGATGTTGGTAAGGTCGGCCACCAGCAGCAGCGCTTCCAGGTGCCGCAACACGCGGTCGGTGCGCCATTCCTTCGCCAACTCCACCACGGAGCGCGGCAGATTCCCGTTATGCTGCTCCAGCTTGGCCTCGAAGCGGGCGAACAGCGCGAAGGCGTCGGCTGTGGAACCGGCGAATCCGGCAATGATTTTGCCGCCGTAGAGCCGCCGCAGCTTCTTGGCGGTGGCTTTGAGAACCTCCGAGCCGAGCGTCACCTGCCCGTCGCCGGCCATCACCACTTTGCCGTCGCGCCGCACGCAAAGGATAGTGGTGGAACGGATTCTGATTTGTTTAGACACGAATCTTAAGTGTGGCACAGAGACGGGCTGGGGTCGTGCCAGACCTCCGGCTCGCGGCGGAATCGGGGCGGCGGAACTCTTTAGGAGATCATTACCTTGCGCGGGAACTGTGCGTTGTCCTGAAGGAATGTCTTCTTGCGCTTCAGATCGTCCGCGGTGGGCTGCACCTGGCCGTCGGCATCGGTGACGCGGGAAACCAGGGTATGCTCGCCCGGCATCGCGCCTTCCCATTTATAGGTGAACAGCTTCCAGGAATACTGCGTGTTGGCCGGATCCATCGCCGCTTTCTTCCAATCCCCGCCGTCGATCTGCACCTCGACCGATTTCAGCGGCGTGCCGTCATTGAGCACGAAGCCGAGCACCGTATACGCCGATCCGGTCTTGCGAACCCGCGCAATCGCCGACTTCAGATGCATGCGGGTGATCTCATTCTCCACCCACTGCGTGTCCGGATCGGTGTCCGTTCCCGTGCCGCCGACGCCCACCACGGAGCGGTACCAGCGCGCCTGATAATTGCCCAGGTACCGGTCCTCCTGCAGGTGCACTTCGGACAGCCACTTCACGTTGGCCACGCCGTACCAGCCCGGCAGCACCAGGCGCACCGGAAATCCTTGATTCAAGGTGAGTGGTTCGCCGTTCATCTCGTAGGCCAGCATCGGTTCCGGCTTCATCGCGTTTTCGAGCGTGATGCTGCGGCCGAACTGCTGATCCAACTTATAGGTCTGCTGGCGGAACACCACGTCGTTGGAAGCGTGATCGGTGCCGAAAAACACCACTTCGCGCGCCTTCGGTCCCACGCCGAGCTGCTTCAAGACTGCGTTCAACGGGACGCCCTTGAACTTGCCGCAGGACGACAGAGCCTCCACGGCCCGCGCGCTATTGCCGGAGCATTCGAAGCCGACCGTCATCTCGACCGGTTTCATCCCCTTCAACTGCGCCAGCGTGAACTCCGTGGGCTTGTTCACCATCCCCGTGAATTTGAGCCGGTACTTTTCGGGATCGTCGCCACGGTCTAGCAGCCGCCGAAGCAGCCCAGCCCAGCGCGAACGGGGCCGCTTCGCGTCGTACGGTGGTCAGCTACTCGCCGCTGCCGTGGTCCCTGCGGAGCAAGCCAAGGATCGCGTTGACGCCGACTTGGAGTCGTTCGAATCCGGTTCGCATCTTCTCGTCCAACTCCCTGAGCTGCGTGGTGTGCTCCCTGAGCAGCGTCGTGTGCTCCCTGAGCAGCGTCGTGTGCTCCCTGAGCAGCGTCGTGTGCTCGCTCTGTGTGTCCTGCAGTGCTTGCAACACGTTCCTTTCCACTCGCACCCCGCTAAGGTCCTTGTCCATCGCCGCCCGCAATCGTGCCTCTTCCTCGACCCTGACCTCAACTCTATCCAACCGGGTCTCGATCGTGTCACGCCATTGCCTAGAGTCCTCAAGATCGTTAGCCATGACGTCTCCTTTTCACTTGGTAATTGCGTGTGCCAATACCGGGACGGTACCGCCCGGCACTGACATTCGAGGGCGACGTCCGCGATGGCACGGTGTGCGACAGAAATGTAGGGCTTCAAAGTTTTGCCTGGTTGAGGGGCTTGCGAAGTTGCGTTCGCCTGGCGCGGCCCGTACATCACTGCAGTCCCACGGGACCCTCTACGCCGGATGCGCGTCACCACCCGCGGGTGCAGCAGGCAATCGAGTCCCTTGAGTTCAGGGTCATCTCGAGAATGCCGTGTAGGTGTGCAGGTCGACCCTGCTTTCCAGCAGCTCCACATACCGCTCGACGTTTCCCGGACTCTCGTTGATCTCCTCGAGATCCTCGGTCATGCCTGCGCCCCTTCCTGTCACCGTTCGGAGATTGCACCGCTACCGTACTGCCGGGCTAGCGTTTACCGTATGAATTTCCCTGAGCGCGAAATGGCAATTGATTGCCATTGGCAGCGCAACGGGCGACGTCGTAAATCGTGACGGATAACGCGATTCGGGTTTGGGGGTAGCGGGTTCAGGTGTCACGAGCAGCCCGCGCCCACGCCGCACCTCACTACTGAGCCGTTTGCGTTTGCGTGGATCGTTTTCCATGGCGGAGCATGGAAAACGATCCACGATCATCGAATTCGAGCTGCTGGACCAGCCGCTCCCGGGTCGCACCAGGCCGGACATTGATTATCCGGGATTATGCATTCCGGGTCGGGGCGGGCACGATGCCCAGCCCGGAGTGCCGTCAGGTACTGGTGCAGACGCCGGGGTGGTGCGGATGCGGCCGACGATGCGAGGGCGGGTGCACGGGTGCGGGCAGGGGCTGATGTGACTGGCGAGGCAGTGGGTGGGGGGGACGTCGGTCGGGCTAGCGGGGGTGCAGGGGTGCAGGGGTGCAGGGGTGCAGGGGGTGCAGGGTGCAGGGGGTGCGGGAGGGCGCCGGGGGCTAGGGGGACTGTTGGATGGCTACGTTGCCGCCGCCGCTTGTTACCGTGATCAGGTTCGGGGAGGACGGGTTCGGGGGGACGTCGTTCGGAGAGGTTGCCGCCGGCGGTGCTGGCTATCACGTGGTACTGGGTGGTGCCCGACGGGACGACGATCGTTACCTCGCCGCCGGCGGAATCGACCTGGACGTCGCGCGGCACCGCGGTGAATACGATCTCGAGGTCGCCGCCGCCGGTGTTAGCGATGACCTGGGGGGTCGTGACGGACGTGGCGGTCATCTCCCCGCCGGCGGTGTCCGCGGTGACCTGGGGGCCGGCCACCGTGGTGGCGGTGATGTTCCCGCCGCCGGTCTTCAGGGTCAGGTCGCCCGTCAGCCCGCTGGCTTTCAGCTCACCGCCGTCGGTGGAGATGGTGACCTGGCCGGACAGGCCCAGAGCCGTGACGTTGCCGCCGCCCGTGTGGGCCGACACCGGCATTCCGTCGGGGACGCTGAGGGTGCCGTTCAGGCCGCAGTCCCCGGTCGGAACCACACACCGGTAGCCGACCGTGACCTGGCCGGCCCCGAACTTCTCTGTGACGTGCGGCCGGATGAGGCTGTAGTACGCGGTGCCGGCGAAGCTGCCCTGGCCGTGCGCCGCCTGCCGCAGCGACAGGTCACCGCCGCTGGTGCTCACGCTGACCGCGGCGGTGCCGGTCGGGAGCGCGTAGCGCACCGGGAACGAGCCGCGGCCGAGGTTCCCGACCAGGCTGAACGCGATGGCCAGGACGCAGGCCAGGCACACCGGCACGCCGAATACGAGGGCGGCGCGGCGGCCTGCGGTGAGCGGCAGCTTCGCCGGCCCGCCCGGCCGCGCCGTGTCGACCGTCGTTCCGTCCGGCACTGTTCCCCGCATCTGGCTCAGACCCCCGTCCCTGTCCCGAGGTAGCGCAGGACCGCGAGCACGCGGCGGTGGTCCCGCTCGCCCGGCTCGAGGCCGAGCTTGGTGAAGATGTTGTTGATGTGCTTTTCCACCGCTCCGCCGCCGACGACGAGGGCCTGCGCGATCCCGGAGTTGGACCGGCCTTCGGCCATCAGCGCCAGCACCTCGCGCTCGCGCGGTGTCAGCTCGCCGAGCGGGTGGCGGCTGCGGGCGAGCAGCTGCGCGACGACCTCCGGGTCGAGCGCGCTGCCGCCCTCGGCCACCCGGGTCAGCGCGTCAAGGAACTCGGTCACGTCGGCGACCCGGTCCTTGAGCAGGTACCCGACGCCCTGCGAACGGCCGGCGATGAGCTCGGTGGCGTACCGTTCCTCCACCCACTGGGAGAGCACGAGCACGCCGACGTCGGGCCACTGGTCACGCACCACGAGCGCGGCGCGCAGCCCCTCGTCGGTGAACGTCGGCGGCATCCTGACGTCCACCACGCACACGTCGGGCCGGCAGTCGGCCACCGCGCGCAGGAACGCCTGCGCCTCACCCTGCGGCGGCCACCACCTCATGGCCGGCTTCGGCGAGGAGCCTGGTCAGCCCCTCGCGCAACAGGACGGAGTCCTCGGCGATCGCTACCCGCATGGCAGCACCGCCGAGATGATCGTCGGGCCGCCGGACGGGGACTCGACCGTCAGCCGGCCGTCGACACCGGCCACCCGGTCGGCCAGGCCGGTCAGCCCGGCGCCGCGGGCGTCGGCGCCGCCGATGCCGTCGTCGCTGATCACGATGTTCAGCGTGCCTGGATACCCGTGCCCCTCCACGACCACGGTGGCGTGGCTGGCCCGGGAGTGCTTGGCGACGTTCGTGAGCGCCTCCGCGACGACGAAGTAGGCGACCGCCTCGACGGCTGGCCTCGGTCGCACCCGCACGTCCACGACGTTCACATCGACGGGGACCGTGCAGCGCGCCGCGAGCCCGGACAGGGCCGCGTCCAGGCCGCGGTCGGTCAGCACCGGCGGGTGCACGCCGCGCACCAGGTCGCGCAGTTCGGTCAGCGCCGCCTTGGCCTCGGTGTGCGCCTGGTCCACGAGTTCCCTGGCGGCGTCGACGTCGTCGACGAACTTGGCCTTCGCCCGGCCGAGTTCCATCGCCAGCGCCACTAGCCGCTGCTGCGCGCCGTCGTGCAGGTCGCGCTCGATCCGGCGCCGCTCGGCCTCGGCCGCGTCCACGACCCGCTCCCGGCTGCGCTCGAGTTCGGCGACCCGGGCGGTCAGCACGGCGTCGGCCGGGCGGCGCGAGCAGCCGGCGGGCGAAGGCGGCGTCCGCCACCGCCAGGCCGCGGGTGACCCACGGCGCCGCCAGTAGCAAGAGCAGGCCGGCGGCCGCGGACGCGGCCAGGGTGGGACGGCCGCGCAGCACCGTGTTCCCGATGACGGCCCCGCCGGCCGGCAGCGCGCCGTTGTACAGCGGCAGCGTGACCAGGAGCAGGCCAAACGACCATACGACGAGCGTGGTCACCGCGGTCACCAGGCTGACGGGCAGGCGGCCGAGCGCGTAGCCGAGCTCCCCCCAGGTGGCCCGTTCCCGCAACACCCGCAGGCGGGGCACCAGGCCCCACCGGAACCCGGCGCGCGCGGAGGCCGGCCAGGCCGGGATCCGCACGCCGAGCAGCAGCGCGAACCTGCCCCGATCGAACTGGGCTAGCAACCGCGAGCCGCGCATCGTGAGGCCGATGATGGGCACCCCGGCGAGCAGCAGCCAGAGCACGGTCACGCCGACCGTCACGCCGCCGACGACGAGAACGAAGGCCGCCAACGCCACGATCAGCCCGGCCAGGTGGTGGCTGAAGGCGAGCCAGGTGCGCGGCGACACAAGACCGCTGATAACGAACACGACATCGACGCTAGGTCATCGGAACCCGGCCCGGCCAGCCGCCGCACCCCCGTCATCGGGGTGAGGCAAACCCCACCAGGAGTCCGTCAGCCCGCACCATGTCCCGGCGGCTCGGCCGCGGCCGAGCCTAGATGCCATGGATAACGCTAAGCGGCCCGCAGGGGCACCCATTGTCGAACGGGTGGCGGGCTGGTCAGCCCGCCATCGCATCGTTGTCGTCATCGGCTGGCTCGCGCTTGTCGTGGCCACGTTCACGCTCGGCCAGCGGCTGGGCACGCAAAACGTCAACAGCTACGACCCGGGCCAGGCCGGCCAGGCCGAACGGGTGCTCAACCGGCCCGACGTGCAGCAGCCGGACACGGAAAGCGTCCTCATCCAGGGCGGCTCCGCTGGCCAGACGTTCCGCGCCGACCCGCAAGTGCGGCAGGCCGTCGCCCAGGTCGTCGCGGCGCTGCGGCAGCTGCCTGGGACCGCGGCCGACATCCAGTCACCGTTTACCAGCAACGGACTGACCAGCGGGCGATCGGCGCTCGTCACGTTCAACGTCGCCGGCAACCCGGACAACGACGACCAGGCCGTGGTGCCCGCGCTGAACGCTGTCGCCGCGGTGCGGGCCAAGCACCCGGGCCTGACCATCGCCGAAGCGGGAGGCGGCCAGCGTCGACCGGGCGACCAACTCGCTGACGAGCCAGGACTTCAGGAAAGCCGAGGTCACCTCGGTGCCGGTGTCGCTGGCCCTGCTGCTTATCGTGTTCGGTGCGCTGGTCGCGGCCGGCATCCCGTTGCTGCTGGCCGGCACCGCGGTGATCAGCGCGATCTCGCTGCTCGCCATCCCCAGCCGCTGGCTCCCGATCGGCGGCATCACCTCGTCCATCGTGCTGCTCGTCGGGATGGCGGTCGGCATCGACTACTCGCTGTTCTACCTGCGCCGGGTCCGCGAGGAGCGGGCGGCGGGCCGGACCACCAGGGAGGCGCTGCGGATCGCCGCGGCGACGTCGGGCCGCGCGATCGTCGTGTCGGGGCTGACCGTGATGATCTCGCTCGCCGGGCTGTTCCTCACCGGGATAGACGTGTTCTCCGGGTTCGCGGTCGGCACGATCCTGGTTGTCGGCGTCGCGGTGCTCGGGTCGCTGACGTTCCTGCCCGCGCTGCTGTCGCTGCTCGGCAAGGGGACCGACCGCGGGCGGATCCCGTTCCTCGGCCGGCGCACAGCCAGCCGGCGCGCGGCCGTCCCGGCTGTGGCAGGCCATGGTCCGGGCGGTGGTCCGGCGCCCGCTAGCGCTCGGCGGGCTGGCGACGGTCGCGCTGCTCGCGCTGGCGGCACCGGTGCTCTCGCTGCACCTGGAGGATTCCGGCCTGCACGCCCTGCCGACCAGCATCCCCGTGGTCCGCACCCTGGACGCTATCCAGCAGGCGTTCCCCGGCGGCCCGGCGCCGGCCGAGGTGGTGGTGACCGGCAGCGACCTCGACGGTCCGCGGGTCGGCCAGGCCGTCGCCGCCATCGCGCGCCGAGGCCGCCACGACCCATGGCGCGATCCGCGAGCCGATCACCACCGCGATGTTCGGCGACGGCACCGTGCTGGTCATCTCGGTCCCGCTGGCCGGCGGCATCACGGACACGACCTCGGACAACGCGCTCGCCACGCTCCGCTCTCGCGTGCTGCCCGCGACGCTGGGGAAGGTCCAGGGAATCAGCTACGCCGTGGGCGGGGACACCGCGGGCAACCACGACTTCGACGTGCAGCTTGGCGCCCGGACGCCGCTGGTGCTCTGCTTCATCCTCGGACTGGCGTTCCTGCTGCTGATGGCGGCGTTCCGCTCGGTCGCGATACCCGCCATGTCGATCTGCCTCAACCTGCTCTCGGTCGGCGCCGCCTTCGGCCTGATGACCTGGATTTTCCAGGACGGCCACCTGGAGGGCGCGCTCGGCTTCACCGCGTACGGCGGGATCACCTCCTGGCTGCCGCTGTTCATGTTCGTGCTGCTGTTCGGGCTCAGCATGGACTACCACGTGTTCATCCTGTCCAGGATCAGGGAACTGCGGCTGCGCGGCGCGTCGGCCAAGGAGGCGATCGCCGACGGCATCGCCAGCAGCGCCGGAGTCGTGACAAGCGCCGCCGCGATCATGGTGGCCGTGTTCTCGATCTTCGCCACGCTCTCGATCATCGAGTTCAAGGTGTTCGGCGTCGCCATGGCGGCCGCGGTCCTGATCGACGCGACCGTGGTGCGGGGCGTGCTGCTGCCCGCCGGACTGGCGCTGCTGGGCGAACGCGCCTGGTGGCCGGGCGGTAAGCGGACGGTGGAGCAGGCGCCACGGTTCGTTCAGGACAAGCGAAAACAGCACCGCAGCGGAGGTCAGCTTTGGATCCGGCCAGCGGATGATTGCGACGGTCCGAGAAGTTTCGGATAAGAATTGTTAACGTGGCGTCAACCGTAGAGTCCAGCGCCGTGGGCGCGCCAGCCGAGCTGATGGTGTCCTCGCTCACTGTGCGTTTTGGCGCGCTTACAGCGCTGGACGGCGTCGACCTCACGGTGCGCGCCGGGGAGGTCGTGGCGATCGCCGGGGAGAACGGGGCCGGGAAGACCACGCTGATCCGCGCGATCGGCGGCGACCTCACACCCGTCGCGGGCACGATCCGGCTGGGCGGCAAGCCGGTGGCGCCGGATCCGGTCGCCGCCGCCCGGCTCGGCGTCCGCATCGTCTGGCAGGACCTGTCGCTGAGCGACAACCTGGACGTCGCCTCGAACGTGATGCTCGGCAACGAGCGCCTGCGGCACGCGTTCTCCGATGTGTTCCTGCACAAGGACTCGGCCAGGCTGCTCGAGCGGCTCGGCATCCCGCTGCGCGACACCACGCGGCCGGTCAGGACGCTGTCCGGCGGCCAGCGGCAGATGGTGGCGGTCGCCCGGGCCATGGCGCACGACCCGCGGCTGCTGCTGCTCGACGAGCCCACCGCCTCACTCGGCGTGCGCGAGTCGGAGCTGGTCGAGGAGCTCATCACCCGGCTGCGCGAGCGAGGCAGGACGATCTTGCTGTCGTGCCACGACACGGGGCAGATGTTCCGGGTGGCGGACCGGATCGTGGTGCTGCGGTACGGGCGGGTGGTCGCCGAGGTCTCGCCGAGCGAGGTGCACCCGGACGACGTGGTGGCGCTGATGTCCGGCCAGGCCGTCGACTCCTCGGCGCGGCGGCAGCTGACCCGGCTGCACCGGCTCACCGGCCGGCTGGTCTCCTCCGACCCGTCCTCGAGCCTGTCCCTGATCCTGTCGGCGCTCGGCGCGGCGCTTGGCAGCGAGCGGCTGTGCATTCACCTGCTAGAAGAGTCCCAGCCGGACGTTCCCCGGCCGGTCGACGGGAGCCCGCGGTGGCTGGTGTGCGCGGCATCGTTCGGGGTGCCGGACTCGGTGCTCGCCGCGTGGTCACGGCTGCCCTACGGGGCGGTGGGCGGCCCGGTCGGGCTCGCCGCGGCGACGCAGCGTCCGGTCATCGAGGACAACGTCCGGGCGTTCGCCGGCTCCTGGGCCCGGTTCGGCGACCTGCCCAGGTCGGCGAAGGTCGCTTCGTCGTGGTCGGTGCCTGTGCTCGGGCCAGGGGGGCTGCTTGGCGTGATCACCGTGTTCCGCGGGATCACGGGGAAGCCGCAGCGCGACGACCTGGACCTCGCCGCGCTGTACGCCGGGTACGCGGCGAGCGCGATCGAGCGGGACAGGCTGCTGGACCAGGTCACGGCGCGCAACCAGGTGCTCGAGACGATCAGGGAGGTGCTGCAGACCCTGGCCGGCCCCGTGCCGGTGGCGGACGGGCTCGGCATCGCGCTGTCCGACCCTTCGTCGGGGCCTGGGCGCGGATGAGGTGGCGCTGGTGACCAGGGATGCGGACGGGCTGGTGACCTGCCGGGCCTACGCGATGGATGGCGGGGACGCTGGCACCCGCGGCGCCTTCGTGTCCCCCCGGCCATGCTGACGGCGGCGCGGGCGGCGCTCGGGCGCGGCGGGCCGGACGGGGTGGCGGCGGCCGAGGGCCCGCGGAGCCTGTCGGTCCGGTTCGCCGGAACCGACGGGCAGACGGTGCTGGTCGCCTGCTGGCACGAGGGCCCCTCCCCCGACGACGCGACCGCGCTGATCGAGGACGCCGCTCACTCGCTGCGGATGGCGCTCGAGCGCGAGCAGGCACTGGTCGCCCAGCAGGAGGCCATGGCGCTGCGCCACTCCCAGGAGTTGCAGTACGCCTTCCTGCGCCGGCTCAGCCATGAGCTGCGCACCCCGCTGACCGCGATCACCGGGTACGCGTCAAGCCTGCTGCAGAAGGACGTGACCTGGGACGCGGAGTCGCAGCAGCGCTTCCTGTCCCGCATCGCGGCCGAGTCCGGCAGGCTCGGGCGGCTGGTCAATGACCTGCTTGACTTCTCCGCCATCGAGTCGGGGATCTTCAGGCTGCAAAGCGACTGGTGCGACATCTCGCTGGTGGTGGACGCCGCGGTCGCCTGCCTGCCGCCGACGAGCCGCGCCGCGGGTAGAGGTCAAGTGCACGCCGGGCCTGCCGACGATCTGGGCCGATCACGACCGCCTTGAGCAGGTGTTCGTGAACCTGCTGAGCAACGCGCTCGGGCATAACCCGCCGGGGACGCGGGTCCTGGTCACGGCCGAGACCGCGGAACCGGGCATGGTGACGGTGAAGGTGGCCGACGACGGCCAGGGGATGCCGCCGGACCTCACCCGCTCCCCCACCGAGGCGGCCCGCCGTCCGCGACCGCGCGGGTCTGGCGCTGGGCTCGGCCTGTCGATCGCCAGCGGGATCGTGGCCGCCCACGGCGGGCGCATGGCCCTGGAGCAGGTGCCTCGCGGCACCTGCTTCCGCATCACCTTGCCGGTCGAGCCGGACAAGCCGGACAAGCCGACGGCGATGGTGAAACCCGCGGAAAACGGTGAACAGGCGCCGGATGGGGTACCAGCGAGACGTGCCGAACCGGTGAGAAAGGCGTAACTTTAGTGACTTCAGGGACGCCAGAGATGTCAGAAACCGTCAGCGGCCATTCAGCGACCTCAGCGACCTCAGCGGTTGAGGCTCAGCGGTGCAGGCGGTGCAGCAGGTCATGCCCGGCGAGGCGACGCTGCCCGTCTCCACCCGGGTGCTGATCGTCGAGGATGACCCCAACATCGTGGACCTGATCAGGTCCAACCTGGCCGTCCGCGGCTTCGACACGCTGCGTGTCCACCGACGGCAACAGGGCGCTGGCACTCCTGGAGACCGAACAGCCCGACATGGTGCTGCTCGACCTGATGCTCCCGGAAGCGGACGGTTTCGAGCTGTGCCGGCAGATCAGGGAACGCTCGTCGGTGGCCATCATCGTGGTGTCGGCGCGCGGCGGCGAGCGGGACAAGGTGACCGCGCTGAACATGGGTGCCGACGACTACATGACCAAGCCGTTCGGCATCGAGGAACTGCTGGCGCGAATCCTGGCCACGCTGCGCCGGACCAGGCCCGCCGAGGCGGCGGCCGAGGTCGCCCCGTCGGTCATCGTCATCGGGGACCTCGAGGATCGACCTCACCGCGCAGCGGGTGCATCGTGCCGACGCGGAGGTCCATCTCACGCCAACTGAATTCGCCCTGCTTCGCGAACTGGCGATCAACCAGGGCAAGCTGCTATCCCGCACGCACTTGCTGCGCCGGGTGTGGGGACGCGGGTTATGAAACCGAGACCGAGTACGTCCGGGTCTATATCCGCCGGCTGCGGGCCAAGCTCGAGCCGCCGGGCAGCGTGCCGCTGATCCTCACCCAGCCGCAGGGCCGGGTACCGGCTGGCCGGCGACTGATCACGCCGCGAGCGTGACATCGACGTCAGCGTGACGGGTGGGGTCCGCGTGAAGCGTGCACGTGGCTGACGAGGTATGGTGCGAAGAAACGGAATGTAGACAAGGAGTAACACCGAGTCCCTGCGGGAGGTCGCGCGGAGGCACCGCGCGCTGCCTGGGATCCGTTCGCTCATTAACACTTTTTTAACGGATTTACGAGAGTGTTAACGGCAACGTTTCTCCTTGCAGTCTTACGATTTCGGCAAATGGAACCCGGCCGAATATTGCCAGGTCATAACAATCTGGTCTCACACATGCTACGGCATGTCTGGCTAAATAAAGCGAGGTACATCGGTGTATTCCGTATCAGCGAGAGCGGGCGTGGCGGCGGCCGCCGCGACCGCTGCCGCCCTTCTTATCGCGGCTTGTAGCAGCGGCGGCAGTAGCAGCAGCAGCACGACGCCCCCGGCGACTTCGCTCCTCGACGCCCACAACCAGCGCCAGCGCCACTGCCAGCCGCGCCGGCCGCGTCGATCTCTGTCGGCGACCTGAACAACTCCTTCACCGCGATGGCCGCCCTCAAGTCGGTAACCGCCGCGGGCAAGGGCAGCGTCACGGTGATCCTTCCGGACACCGTCTCCTCCACCCGGTATGTCGAGTTCGACGCGCCGTACCTGAAGCAAGCCTTCACCGCGGCTGGCCTGTCCTCCTCGGACTTCACCGTCGAGAACGCGCTGGGCAGCGACGCGACGCAGTTCGCCGACGCGCAGTCGGCCATCACCAAGGGCGCGAGCGTCCTGGTCGTCGACCCGCTCGACTCAGGCGTCGGCTCGCACATCGAGTCCTACGCCAAGTCGCACGGCGTCGCCGTGATCGACTACGACCGCCTCACCCTCGGCGGCACCAGGAGCTACTACGTCAGCTTCAACAACGTGAAGGTCGGTCAGGTCATGGGCCAGGGCCTGGTGACCTGCGTCAGCGCCTGGGGCGTCAAGAACCCGCAGGTCGATCGTGATGCGGGGGGCCCCGACCGACAACAACGCCACGCTGTTCGCGCAGGGGTACGACGGCGTGCTCGCCCCGTTCTTCTCCTCAGGCAAGTGGAAGGACGTCAGCAACCCGGCCGGGACCTGGGACCCGCCGACCGCGCTGAGCGAGTTCGAGCAGCAGTACACGGCGCACAAGAACATCAACGCCGCGCTGATCCCGAACGACGAGAACGGCGCTCCGATCATCCACTACCTGCAGGGCCAGGGCATCAAGCCGAAGACGTTCCCGACCACTGGCCAGGACGCCACGCTCACCGGCCTGCAGAACATCCTGTCCGGGTACCAGTGCGGTACCGTTTACAAGCCGATCTACCTTGAGGCCCAGGCCGCCGCGGCCCTCGCGCTCTACGTGCGGGCCGGCCAGACGCCTCCGGCCGCCCTGGTCAACGGCAGCGTCGAGGACACCACGTCGCACGTCTCGGTGCCTTCGGTACTGCTGAACCCGGAGTGGGTCACCACGGCGAACATGAACAGCACCGTCATCGCGGACAAGTTCGTGCCCGCCGCGCAGCTGTGCGCGGGCTCGTACAAGACCGCCTGCACGGCCGCCGGCATCTCCAGCTGACGGAGGAAAGACGCATGACACAACCGGGACACGCACAGTGACCGGTAACGATGAGGTCCGGCCCGCCATCGGTGGGCCGGGCCTCATCGGCCACCACGAGACGCTGAGAACCTGCTGCTCGCTGCATGGCATCGGAAAGAACTTCGGGCCGGTGCAGGCGCTGACCGACGTTAACCTCGACATCCCGGCCGGGCAGGTCACCGCCCTCGTCGGTGACAACGGGGCGGGCAAGTCGACCCTGATCAAGACAATCTCGGGGATCTTCGAGCCGTCGCAAGGGCAGATGCTCTGGCAGGGCAGGACCGTCCACTTCCACACCCCGCGAGACGCGACCAACGCGGGGATCGCCACCGTATATCAGGACCTCGCGCTCTGTGACAACCTGGACATCGTGCAGAACATGATGCTGGGGCATGAGATGCTCACCCGCGCCAGAACGCTGGATGAGATCGCGATGGAGAAGACGGCCAAGCGCACGCTGGCTGACCTGCGCGTGGTCACCATCCGCAACATCCGCCAGCTGGTGGGGTCACTGTCGGGCGGACAGCGGCAGTCGATCGCCGTGGCCAAGGCCGTGCTGCTCGATGCCAAGCTGGTGATCATGGACGAGCCGACCGCGGCGCTGGGCGTGTCACAGACCGCGCTGGTGCTCGATTTGATCAAGCGCCTGGCCGGTCGCGGGATCGCGGTGCTCCTGATCTCGCACAACCTGACCGATGTGTTCGAGGTGGCGGACCGCCTCGCCGTCTTGTACCTGGGGCGCCTCGTCACCGTGGGCCCTGCGGCCGATTTCGACACGTCGACCGCGGTGCACTGGATGACCACAGGGACCGGTCCGAACGGCCACGCCGCACCATCTAACCACGCGGGGGGCTGAGCCGTGGCATCCGTGAAACCCGACCCGACAAGGGCGTGACGACCACCGCCGAGGAACCAGGCGGAGAGCCACTCGACATCGTCACCAGGGGCGACGCATCGGCCGAGCTGCTCGCCGACTCGATGGGCGACTACCTCAAGATCCTGTTCCGGCGGATCCGGAGCGGGGAGAGCGGCGCGCTCCCCGTCATCGTGGGCCTGATCGTCATCGTCATCTTCTTCCAGGCCAAGAACTCGCTGTTCCTGTCGGCGGGCAACCTGGTGAACCTGATAGACCAGTCCGCCTTCATCATCACGCTCGGCATGGCCGAGATCTTCGTGCTGCTGCTCGGCGACATCGACCTGGCGGCCGGCTTCACCGCGGCCTGCGCCGCCGTGGTGGCGCTGTGGATGCTGGCGCTCGGCGACCCATGGTGGGCGGCGGTGCTCGTCGCGCTCGCGGGCGCGGCCGCGTACGGTGCGCTGCAGGGAATCATCATCGCCAAGCTCCGGCTGCCCTCGTTCGTGGTGACGCTGGCCGGCCAGCTCGGCCTGTCCGGCCTGCTGCTCTACCTGGTCAACGCAACCGGAGGCATCGGGGTCGGCGGCGTGATCAACCTGCACAACAACATCGTCAACGACATCGAGAGCGGCTACCTCAGCCCGGTGGCCACCTGGATCGTGATGATGGTCATCGTGGGGCTGGCCGGCCTGATCATGTTCTACGGCGACATGCGCCGCAGGACCGCCGGGCTGGTCGCGCCGCCGGTGTCGATCACGCTGCTGAAGGTCGCCGCGGTGATCGCGGCGGGCATCATCGTGGTGCTGATCGCGAACACCAACCGCGGCAGGCTGATCACCCTTGAGGGCATGCCGTGGAGCGTGCTCGTCGTGCTCGCCGTCCTGTTCCTGTGGACGGTGCTGCTCGGCCGGACGCGGTTCGGCCGGTACATCTACGCGATCGGCGGCAACGCCGAAGCGGCGAGGCGAGCCGGCATCAGCATCGTCAAGATCAGGACGCTGGCGTTCACGCTGTGCGGGCTGACCGCCGGGATCACCGGCATCATCTACGCCTCCTACCTCGGGTCGATCTCCACCGACGTCAACGGCGGGCAGAACGTGCTGAACGCCGTGGCGGCGGCGGTCATCGGCGGCACCAGCCTGTTCGGCGGGCGGGGCAAGATGCTGCATGCCGTGATCGGCGGCCTGGTGGTCGGCGTCATCTACAACGGCCTGGAACTGCTCGGCCTGTCCGCGGCCGCCCAGCTCATCTGGACGGCACTTGTCCTGCTCGGCGCGGTCATCGTGGACCGGGTTACCCGGCGTACATCGGCCACCTGAGCCGGAGCGCGTAACCGGAGAGACGCGCTCTGGCACAGGCACGATCTGTGGGCCGCCGCTGACCATATTTCATGGCCGCGGCGGCCCACAATCGCGAGGGGCTTAATTACCACGCGGCGCCGGATAAGTACGGGTTATATGCATCAATAACGGCTTCGCCGAATTGCCCGGTCGAGGACGAATTCGTCGCGGCGGCGAACAGCGTCGGCGCCTGTGCCGTTGCCCTGGATGTCCAATTACGTAGCCGGTCGCGAAACCGCGGACCGCCCGGCCTCGCCCGCCGTCCGCCAACGGGCGACTTCGCATAGGAGCCGACCGCTTCGCACACGAGATGTCCGTGGAATCCCGCCTATATCGGGATATAACGGGGCGTCAAATTTGCCACCGTCTATGCGAAGTGGTCACGGTATAGGCGAAGTCGTAACGGCTGGTGCTGGTGTGGCGGCGACGCGCGGGATCGCGCCCCGGAAAGGCGACGGCGGGCCGATACTTGAGGGGTGGCGGAAAACCTGGTGCGGCGCGGAGCCGCCGAGCGGCGTGCCGTGCACCAGGAAGTCGGCACCGGGCTGGCGGAGCTTGTACCAGATCTATCCCGAACGGATTCGTGGCTTCTGTTCGTCGACGGCATCCCGCAGAGCCAGGTGGACCTAGGCGACCCGGGCTACCTGGAGTTCGAGTATGTCCGCAGGATCGGGCACATCGCCGACCTGGCGTTTCCCGCGGGCCAGCCGCTGCGCGCGCTGCACCTGGGCGGTGGCGCCATGACGCTGCCGCGCTACATAGCGCATACCCGGCCCGGTTCTGTGCAGCTCGTGGCCGAACTCGACACCGAGCTCACCGAGCTTGTCCGGCGTCACCTCCCGTTGCGACGCCGACGGGGCGCGGCGGCTGGGCGCAGCGGGGGCGCTGGGGGCGCTGGGGGCGCTGGACCCGGGTCAGGACGGATCCGGGTGCGGGCCGGTGACGCCCGGGAGGTGCTCGAGTCCGTCCCGGCCGGCAGTCAGGACCTGGTGATCAGCGACGTGTTCGCCGGCGCGCGTACCCCGTTCCACCTGACGACCGTCGAATGCGCCGGCGCCGCCGCCCGCGCGCTGCGGCCCGGCGGGGTGTACGCGGTCAACGTGGCCGATGGACCGCCGCTGGAGCGGGTGCGGGCGGCAGTCGCGACGGTCCGTTCCGTATTCGAGGAGACGTGCATGATCGCCGAGGCCGGGGTGCTGCGCGGCCGCCGGCTGGGAAACCTGGTGATCGCCGCCGGCGACAGCCCGCTGCCGGACGGCGAGCTGCGGCGGGCCGTCGCGGCCGACCCGTTCCCCGCCCGCGTGCTGGACAGCGCCGAGCTGATCCAGTTCGCCTCAGGAGCCCCGGTTATAACGGACGCCACGGGGCCGACCGGCACCACTGCGCAGCCAACAAACTGGTAACACGCCGCGTTCGCGTATTCTGTGCCGCTCCGCTCCGTCTACCCTTGCGAGCATGGAATTGCCGCCCTCAGGTTGGTACCCCGATCCGTACGGGGTGCCCGGATTGCTGCGCTGGTGGGACGGGTCGACCTGGACCCAGCACACCCACCAGGCCGGCGGAACGGACGCGGCCCAAAACGCCGCGGCCGCCGGCACCGTGAAGCCCTCCGTGAAGCCTGGGGCGCAGGCGACGACCGTGCAGCCGGCGGTGCAGCCCTCCGTGCAGCCCGGGCCGCGGCCCACCACCGTCCAGCCGGCCGTCCAGCCCGGGCCGCCGCCCACCACGGTCCAGCCGGACGCGGTGCAGCCGACGGTGTACCAGCCGGCCGTGACGTCGGTGCAGCCGACCACGGTCCATCCCGCCGTGACGTCGGTGCAGCCGACCGCGGTCCAGCCGGCCTACATGCCGCGCGCTCGGGGCGCAGGGGCCGAACGGGCCGGACGCCAACGGCACTCAGGTGCTCTTCCTCGGCGATGACGCGTGGAGCACGCCGGGCGGGGGCGGCCCGCCGCAAGGTGACCGGTACGGGTACTACCGAGCGCAGCGGCGGCGCCGGATCTGGCTGATGAGCGGTCTGGCGGGCGGCACCGCCCTCGCCCTGGCCCTCATCGGGCTCGTCGTCAGCAACCTCGGCAGTTCGCCTAAGGCTCCGCCCGCCACGCATCCCCCGACTAGGGCGGTAGCGGCGAGCAAGCCGCCGGCGTCGCCGACCGTCACGCAGTCACCAACCCCCTCGGCCACCCCGTCCGGCTCGGTGATCGACGACACCACCTCCGGGCTGTCCTACACGAGCCTGCCGAGCCCGTGGGTGCCCAACTGCCCCGGCACGCTGAACACCCAGGGTTTCACCTGGACGACCGGTCAGTCGGCCGTCGCCGGGCAGATCAACGGCGGCCAGACCACCTGGTACGGCGTGGCGTGCGCGGCGCCGCTGCCGAATCAGTACGGGTACAACGGCGTGACGGACCTGCAGAATGTCGCGACCAACATCGTGAACGGGTTCGCCAACAGCTACTACAGCGCCATCCAGCACGGCTACCAGCAGGAGGTCAGCGAGCCGGTCAACATCAGCGGCCACGCGGGCTGGGAGATCAAGTACCTGCTGACCTATACGAACGCGCAGGCCCAGGGGCTGCAGTGGACCAACGAGGAAGGCGCGGTGGTGGTGGCCGACAACGGCTCGACCGTACCGCCCGCGGTGTTCTTCGTGTCGGTCCCTGGCAACCTCGGCGTGAACAACGTGGACTCGCTGGTGTCCTCGCTCCAGCTCACCACCCCGTCGGTGCCGGGAGCGGGCGGATCGCCCGGGGACGGATCCCCGGGCGACGGCGGCTCGCCCGGCGACGGCGGCGGCAACCAGAACTAGGAATTCACCGGGAAGCCGAGGTTCACCCCGCCGTGGCTGGGGTCCAGCCACCGTGAGGTGACAACCTTGCCCCGGGTGTAGAAGTGCACGCCTTCGGTGCCGTGGACGTGCGTGTCGCCGAACAGCGACGCCTTCCACCCGCCGAACGAGTAGTACGCCATCGGCACGGGAATCGGCACGTTGACGCCCACCATGCCGATCTCCGCCTCCGACACGAAACGGCGCGCCGCTCCCCCGTCGCAGGTGAAGATCGCCACGCCGTTCCCGTAGGGGCTGGCGTTGACCAGGCCGACGGCGGCATCGTAGGTGGGCACCCGCAGCACGGACAGCACCGGGCCGAAGATCTCGTCGGTGTAGCAGCTCATCGCCGGCGTCACGTGGTCGAGCACGCTCGGCCCGAGCCAGAACCCCTCGGCCGAGCCGCCGATGACCGGATGCACCCGGCCGTCCACGGCGAGCGTCGCGCCCTGCGACACGCCCGAGTCCAGGTAGGACGCGACCCGGTCGCGGTGCGGCCTGGTGACGAGCGGACCCATCTCGGACCGCTCGTCGGTGCCTGGCCCGACCCGCAGCGTGCCGATCCGCTCCTTGATCCGCGCCACCAGGTCGTCGCCGACCGGGTCGACCGCGACCAGGGCTGAGATCGCCATGCACCGCTCCCCCGCCGAGCCGAACCCGGCGGATACGGCGGCGTCGGCGGCCAGGTCAAGGTCGGCGTCGGGGAGCACCACCATGTGGTTCTTCGCGCCGCCGAGCGCCTGCACCCGCTTGCCGTGCGCCGTGCCCGTCTCGTACACGTGCCGCGCGATCGGCGTCGACCCGACGAAGCTGACCGCGGCGATGTCCGGGTGGGTGAGCAGCCCGTCCACCGCGACCTTGTTGCCGTGCACCACGTTGAACACGCCGTCGGGCAGCCCGGCCTCCGCCCACAGCTGGGCGAGCAGCAGCGACGCCGACGGGTCCTTCTCCGATGGCTTGAGCACGAACGTGTTGCCGCAGGCGATGGCCAACGGGAACATCCACATCGGGACCATGGCGGGGAAGTTGAACGGCGTGATGCCCGCCACGACCCCGACCGGCTGCCTGATCGAGTACGAGTCCACGCTGGTGGACACGTTCTCCGAGTAGCCGCCCTTGAGCAGGTGCGGGATGCCGCACGCGAACTCGACGACCTCAAGGCCCCGGGCGACCTCGCCCGCGGCGTCCCCGGCCACCTTGCCGTGCTCGGCGGTGATCAGCGCGGCGAGTTCGGCGGTGTGCTGGCGCACAAGCTCACGGAAGGCGAACAGGATCTGCGACCGCCTGGCCAGCGACGTCTGCCGCCACCGCGGGAAGGCCTGCGCGGCGGCCGCCACCGCCTCGTTGACCTCGGCGGCGGTGGCGAAGTCCACCGTCCCGCAGACCTGACCGGTCGCCGGGTCGTAGATGTCGCCGTGCCGCTGCGCCTCCCCCGTCCAGGGCTTGCCGCCGATCCAGTGCGTACAGTGCTTGCCGGCTGTCCGCGCTGCGCGCGTCGCTCGCGTTCTTCACGATCCGATTGCTCCCTCGTTGACCGCACGGAGCGCGTCGACCAGCAGGCCGAGCCCCTCTCGCGCTTCGGCCTGGCTGATCGTCAGCGGCGGCGCCATCCGCAGCGTGCTCCCGGACAGGCCGCCCTTGCCGATCAGCAGCCCGCGCTCACGGGCCGCCTCGAGCACCTTGCCGGCCAGCGGCGGGCTGGGCTTCTTCGTCGCCGGGTCGACGAGGTCGACCGCGAACATCAGGCCCCGGCCGCGCACCTCACCGGCACACGCGAGCCCCGCGGCGGCCTCCCGCAGCCCCTCGATGATGATCGCGCCGGTGACGGCCGCGTTCTGCTGCAGGTCGTGGGAGAGCACGTAGTCCAGGGTGGCGCTGGCCGCGGTCGTGGCGACCGGGTTGCCGCCGAACGTGGAGATGCCGTTGCCGCGGATGCCGTCGAGCAGGTCGCCGCGGCCGACGACGCCGCCGATCGCGAACCCGTTGCCCAGGCCCTTGGCGAACGTCATCATGTCCGGCGTCACCCCGTGCGCCTGGATCCCCCAGAAGTGCGCCCCGGTGCGGCCCCAGCCGGTCTGCACCTCGTCGGAGATCAGCAGGATGCCGTGCTCGTCGAGCACTTCCTTGTACGCCGCGAACAGCCCGTCCGGCGCCATCGTGAAGCCGCCGACGCCCTGGATGGGCTCGGCGATCAGCGCGCCGACGTCGGCCGGGTGGATGCCGCCGGTCAGCAGGTTGCGCAGGTCGGCGACGCAGGCGTCGATGAACTCGGCGTCGGACAGGTTGCGGTAGCCGGGAAGCTGCCGGTCCGTGCCATGCAGATAATGGGTCCCGAACGGATCGTTGCTACTCGCCTTCCAGGCGGCGTTGCCGGTCACCGCGACGGTGCCGAACGAGCGGCCGTGGTAGCTGCCGCGCATCGCCAGCACCTGGTTGGCCTTGCGGGCGACCAGGGCCGCGAGCGAGCGCGGTCTCGTTGGCTTCCGAGCCCGAGTTGGTGAAGAACACCTTGGCGTTCTCGATCCCGGACAGCTTCGCGATCTTCTCCGCGAGCTCGACCTGGCTGCGGATCAGGTACAGCGTCGAGGTGTGCACGACCCCGGACGCGACCTGCCGCTCGACCGCCTCGCGCACCTCGGCCACGTCGTAGCCGAGCATGTTGGTCAAGATCCCGGCGAAGAAGTCGAGGTAGCTGTGGCCCTGGGCGTCGGTGACGCGGCAGCCCTTGCCGGTGACGATCTCGATCGGCTGGTCGTAGTAGAGGCTCACCCAGTTGGGGATGACCGCGCGATGGCGGGCGAGAAGATCAGTCATGGTCCCAGTCTGCCCGCGGCTTAGCGCGGCGCGCCTAGCTACGACCTGTCATGGATTCGGTGAGAATCTTTACATCATGTATTCTCGCCAGGCAATGAGCCTTACCCTGCGCGAGGTCCTCGACCTCGAGGTAGTCCGCCGCGGCCAGCCGCTTGTGGTGGCCGCCGCGGACCGGCTTGACGTGCCGGTCCGCTGGGTGCACGCGGCGGAGCTGAGCGACATCGGGCCGCTGCTGCGCGGCGGCGAACTGCTGCTGTCCACGGGAATCGCGCTGCCAGAGTCCGCCACCGGGCTCGCGGACTACATCGCCGGGCTGGCGGGCGCGGGCGTGACCGGGCTGGCCATCGAACTCGGCCGCCGGTACACCGACACGCTGCCCGCCGCGCTCGTGGCGGCCGCGGAGGCACGCGGGCTGCCGCTGGTCGCGTTCGGCCGCGAGGTGCCGTTCGTCGAGATCACCGAGGCGGTGCACGCCAGGATCATCGACGCGCAGTTCGCTCGGCTTCGGGCGGCCGACCTGATGCACGAGACGTTCACGGAACTGTCCGTGGCCGGCGCCTCCGCGGAGCAGATCGTCCGCGCGGCCGGCGCGCTCGCCGGACGCCCGCTCATCCTCGCCGACCTGTCGTACCAGGTGCTCGCCTTCTCCCCTGGCCTGCCTGGATCGGGCGGCGCTGGCGGCTGGGACGACATGCTCGGCGTAGGCGGCGCCGACGACGGGGACGACGGGGACGACCGGCGCGGTCGCGCGGATCATCGCGCTGATCCCGTACGGCTGCTCGACGGGTTCGCCAGCCGCGCCCGCGCCGCGTGCGAAGGCCGGCCCCGGACGTTCTACGCGGCCGAACCCGGCTGGCTGGTCACCACGGTCGGCGCCCGCGGCGAGGACTGGGGCCGGCTGTTCCTGGTCTGCGACGCCCCGCCCGCGCCCGAGGACACGGTCCTCATCGAGCGGGCCGCGACGACGCTGGCGCTCGGCAGGCTGCTGACCCGGCAGGCGGAGTCCCTGGAGCGGCAGGCGCACCGGACGCTGATCAGCGCGATCATCGAGCAGGGCGACGCCGATCCGGCGGAGGCGGAGGCACGCGCGCGGGCGATGGGGGTGCCGGTGACCGCCCGGCAGCTTGTCGCGGCGGTCGTCCGGATACCGGATTCCGGCCCCGGGCTTTCCGCGCACGCCGCGGTGCTCGGCGTCGCCGAGGCGGTCGCGGACGCCTGTCGCAGCGCGCGCGTGCCCGCCCTTGTCGGGTCGCTCGACGACGTGCGGGCGGGCGCGCTGATGTCGCTGCCCGAGCAGGCGGACACCGACGAGGTGCTGAGGGCGCTGTCCGCCCGGCTGACGGCGCGGCTGTCCGTGCTGCCGGTGGTGATCGGCATCGGCCCGCCGGCCATGACGCTGCGCGAGGTGCGGCGCTCGTTCCTCGACGCCCGCGAGGTCGCCGACGTCGCGATCAGGCAACCCGACGGGCGCCCCTACTACCGGCTGCCCGACCTGCGGCTGCGCGGCCTGCTGCATCTGCTGCGCGACGACCCCCGCGCTCAGGGGTTCGCCGACCGCGAGCTTGGCCCGCTGCTCGGCTACGACGCCGCGCACGGCACGCACCTGATGGCCGATCTGGCGGTCTACCTGCGCGCAGGCGGCAACAAGGCCGAGGCAGCGGCGCGCGCCCACCTCGCGCGGCCTACTTTCTACCAGCGGCTGCACCTCATCGAGCGGGTGCTCGGCGTCAGCCTCGCCGAAGCGGAGTCCCGCGCCTCCCTGCACGTAGCCCTGCTCACCCTCAAGCCCGACGGGTGACGCGGGTTACCGATCGCCGCCGGGGCTAGCGCTTGGCAGCAGTACCTCGCCGCCGATGGGCCGGTAGCCCGCGGCGAGCGTCGCCCGTAGCGACACGCTGTTGCCGGGCGAGACCTGCGCGAAGACCGGCGTGCCCGCGGGCAGCAGGCCGAGCGCCGCCGCCGCGATCGCCCGGCCCAGGCCCCGTCCCCGCGCGGCGGGCTCCACCTCATAGGACACCTCCCAGCGACCGGCGAGCCCGCGGCCCAGCACGACGTGGCCCATGCCGTCATTCGTTTGCCATGCGCGCACGCCATCCCGGTAACGATGCGCGCGGCGGATCCGCGGATGGGAGCTGTCGGTGATCTCACGGAGGTCAACGCCGGTGTCGCGGCCGTGCGCGAACGCAGCGAGCACGGCGTCGCTGGCGCCGATGTGCGCGCCGATGCGGTCCGCGAGCGCCACAAGGAACCGCGCGCCGAGCGGCGCTGAGTAGTCGCCAGGCGGCAGCATCTCCTGGACCCACCGCGGATCAACGGGGGCCAGCACGTAGAAGTGCGCGGGGAACGCGACGACCGCCGCCGCCTTACCCGGCGGTCCGGCGTGCACCTCGACCCGCCCGTCCGGGGGCGGCAGTCGCCCGTCCGCCGCGGCGGCGAACACATCCAGCAGGACCATGCGCTCATCCTGCAGCCACCAGCGCACGTCCGCGTCCGCGGCCCCGCCATAGCGCGACACGATCCGCCACACTGGCCTCTGCTGTTGACTTTGCATACCTTCCGGTGGGGATAGGGCTCACCGCCGGTAGCACGTAGGCCCTGTCGCGCCAGCAGGGAATCCGCCGCCATCCGGTATGCGTCATAAGCCGCGACGTGCGCGGGACGGTTCGCCGCATGACGCAAACGTGGCGGGGCGGGTTTTGTTTCCGATGTCATTGCACAGGTTTCGTCCGTTACGCGATTCTGTCCTCTGTGATCGGTCCGCGGGGTCCGCTGGCGGCGCGGCGTGCGACCGCGCACTGGGTGGTTCTCGCCGCCGCGGCGCTGACCGCGCTTGTGGCCGCGGCTGTTGGCGCGGCGCTGGCCGTGTTCGCCGGGCAGGGGCTGCCACAGGCGGTGCGGCATGACCTGTCGGTGGCGTCGGGCACCTCGCTCAGCGCCCAGGCCACGTTGGTCGACGGCAAGATCGTTCCGGTGACCGCGGCGCTGCGGAGCGCGATCGGGTCCGCGATCCAGCCGGTGCCGTTCGGCTTCTGGCAGGCAACCTGGTCGGACCCCCTTGGCCTGGTGCCGGGCGCGCTGCCGGCCTCACCGGCCAGCACAGCAAAGGGAAACACCCCGGTGCTCGAGGCGGCCGCGATGGAGGGCGTCACCGACCGGGCCGTCCTCGTGTCCGGCCGGTGGCCAGCCGCCGGGGCGGCGCCCGTGCAGGCCGCGCTGCCCGCCACCGCGGCCACGCTGCTGCACGTGTCCGTCGGCGACACGCTCAAGCTTCGCGACCGGAACTCGGGCACGCCCGTCACCGTCACGATCACCGGGCTGTTCGCGCAGCGTCAGCTGTCCGGGCAGGCCGCCTCGTACTGGGAACTGAACACGGTGCCCGCCGCCGGGGCCGGCACCGGCGCGGGGTTCACCACATACGGGCCGCTGCTTGTGGACCAGGCGGAATTCCCCGCCGCGCTCGCCGTGGGCGGCGGCAGCTGGGTCGCGCAGCCGGACATGGCCGACTTCACCGGCACCGACCTGGCCGCCATTTCCGCCGATCTCACCGCGCTGCGCGATTCGCTGGCCAACTCTTCCCTGCTCAACCCGGTGGACCTGACCACATCCCTGGATGGCGTGCTCGCGGCGACGGCCAGCGATCTGGCCGTCGCCAGGTCACTGCTGGTGATCAGCGCGCTGCAGCTGCTCGTGCTGACGGCGGCCGCGCTGCTCGCGGTCGCCCGGCTGCTTGCCGCCCAGCGCGAGGGCGAGACCGCGCTGCTCGCCGCGCGCGGCGCCACCAGGTGGCAGCTCACGCGGCTGACCGCGGCCGAGATGTCCCGCTGTGCGGCGCCGCGGCCATCGCCGGCGGGGTCGCCGGGATCTGGCTGGCCCGGCTGCTTGGCAGCACCCTCTACGTCCGGCGGCGCCGCCGGACATCGACACGGCCGGCCGCCCGCGCACCTGGCTGGACGCCCTCGGCGCCGCGCTCGTGGATCGCCGTGCTCGTCGATCGGCGCGCTCCTGCTACCCGGTGCTGCGGTCCCGGCCGAGGCCGCAGCCCGGTCCGGCGGGCAGGCAGGCGGTGCTCTCCGCGCGCGACCAGGGCCGGCGCGGACCTGGCGCTGGTCGTGCTCGCGGTGCTGGCCTGCTGGCAGCTGCGCCGGTACTCGGCCGTATCAACGTCCACCGGGGGCAACGGCGCGACCTCGGCGTCGACCCGGTGCTCGCGCTCGCCCCGGCGCTCGCGCTGGCGGGCGGCACGGTGCTTCATGCTGCGGCTGCTGCCCGCCGCGGCCCGCGGCCGTCGACCGGCTGTCCGCGCGGCCGGCCGCAAGCTCACCGCCTGCGACTCGCCGGCTGGCAGTTCAGCCGCCAGCCGCTGCGCCAGGGCGGCGCCGCGCTGCTGCTGGTGATGGCCGTCGCCACCGGCACGCTGGCGCTCGCGCAGCACCAGAGCTGGACCAGGTCCGCCGCCGACCAGGCGGCGTTACGCGACCGGCGGGGACGTGCGGGTGGACCTGCCGACCGCGCTGCCGGCCGGGGCGACCACCGTCACCCACGCGCCGGGCGTGCGGGCGGCGATGGCGGTCTCGGTCATCCCGGTCGCGCCGCCGTCGGAAATCGTGGCCGTCGACGCCGATCCAGCGCCAGGGTCGCCCTGCTGCGGGGCGACCAGTCGGCCTGCCGCCTGGCCGCCCTGCTCCGCACGATCACGCCACGTCGCCGCGTCCGGCGGCCCGCTCATCAGCGGCAGGCCGCGCGTCGTCCAGTTCACCGTCGACGCTCAGCCGGCGCCGGGCGCCGCTCGCTCGGTTACCGCGCAGTTCACGATCACCGACGCGACCGGCGCCGCCTTCCAGCTCCCCTCGGGGCTGTTCTCCGCCGACGGCCGCCCGCACGTGCTCACCGCCTCGCTCGGCGGCGCCCACGCCGCCTACCCGCTGCGGCTCACCCAGGTCACCCTCTTCTACACGCTGCCGCCGAGCCGCTGAAGACTCCCGTCACGCTGACCGTCGCCGGGGCGACGCCCACGCGTGGACCGCGGTCCGCGAGCTCGCCCGAGCTCGACTCGCACTGAGCGGCCACGACCGCATTCGGCCCGTAGCGCGGACCCGAAGCACGACCGGCTGGCAGCCGCGCCGCGGCGGCGCGACGCTCACGTTCACCCCTGGCTACGGCCAATGCGTCGCCAACTCCGCCGACGCACGGTCATCACCGAGCCGGTGGCCGGGCAGGTCACGCTCTCCGCCGGCGCGGTGCCCGGCCTCGTCCCCGCCATCGCGACCCGGGCGTTCGACGGCGCCAACAACATCCGCGTGGGCAGCCTCGTCGCCACGATCGAACGGCCTCCCGTGCCCGCGAAGATCGTGGCCGTGGCGAACGCGTTCCCCACCGTCACCGGCGCCGCTCTGATGTGACCTGCCCGACCCTGGAAGGGTTCCTGACCAGCCACGACGCGTCCCCGGTGGCCGTGACGCAGTGGTGGCTGACCACCGCCGACGGCCAGGTGCCGCCGCCTTGAGCGGGCGCTGCCGCCCGGATCTGGCATCACCAGCCGCACCGCGCTCGCCGCGGCGACGGTGGCGCGACCCGCTGTCCGCCGCCCCGCAGCAGGCGCTGCTAGCCATAGCCATCGCGGCCGCGCTGCTGGCCATCTCTGGCTTCTGGGTCTCGATCGCCGCGAATGTCCGCCAGCGCCGCGCCGAGAACGCGCTGCTCGCCGCGCTCGGTGTCGGGCAGCGGTCCGCCGCCGCGCAGCTGTTCCTGGAAAAACTGCTGATCAGCGTTCCCGTCGGCGGTGCTCGGCCTCGCGCTTGGCACCGTCGTCGCCCGGCTGCTCGTGCCCGCGGTCACGCTCAACGCGGCGGCGCAGCAGCCGGTGCCACCGCCGGTGACGCTGTTCGACCTAGCGCAGACGGTGCCTTTCGCGGCCTTCATCGCCGTGGCGCCCGCGCTGGCCGCGGCGCTCGTCGTGCTCCGCCGCCCGGACCCGGCCGCCGAACTGCGTGCGGCGGAGGCGGCATGAGGACGCGCGCGCGGCTCCCCCGGGGTGTCGCGGGGGTACGGGGCGCGCAGCTCCCCCGGGGATACTCGGCATCGGCGCGGTGGCCACTGTGGCGCTGGCCGTGCTCGTGTTCGGCTGCGTCTTCGCGGCCACGGCCGGGTCCAGGGAGGCGTTGTCCACTCGGACGCAGGCGGTGCGCCAGACGCTGGCCGCCACCTCGCCGCTGGCCCAGACCATCACGGCCACCTCGACGTGGACCGGCCTCACCGAAGACCTCGGCATCGGCAACGAGCCGGCGGCGCGCACGAGCGCCGGCCTCACCGCGGCCCAGCTCGGGGAGCTGACCAGTCAGCTTCGCGACGACTTCGATCGCGGCCTCATCCACCTCGGTCCGGCCGACACGGACTGGTTGGCCATGACCTCCCAGCCGCACAACGTGATGAGCAACCTGGGCGCGGCCGCCAAGAATGCCCAGGTCAAGCTCGAGAGTCACGTACCGGCAGCCGCTTACCCGGTACATGCGGCTGGTGCAGCCGGGCGCTACCCGGGAACCGTCCCCCGCGCGGCCAGAGCTTCGGCCGCTGCTGCAGGTCGTGGTGACGTCGCAGACCGCCGTCGACTTCGGCCTGCACGTGGGCTCGAAGGTGGCGATCAACGGGCCGGAGATCTTCACCGCCCGGCGCGCCAGGCGCGATCACGCTCCGAGGTCACAGGGATCGTCGCCCCGCGGACAGGCGTCGTCGTCGTTCTGGGCCTCCTACCCAGAGCTGTCCTCCCGCCGACATGGAGTTGAGCGCTAACCAGAACGTGTGGGTCGGCGGGGTGTTCGTCGGCCCCGGCGAGCTCAGCGCGATCCAGGCGGACTTCGGCGTCGAGGAATGGCTCTGCAGTGGGTGTTCCAGCTCGAGGCCGAGTTCGACCCGGACGGGCAGCAGGCGCAGCCGCTGTACGACGCGCTGAACAAGCTCAGCAGCCAGGCGCCGCGCGCTCTCCGGTCCCCTCGCGCCCGCCCGCAGCGCGCTGACCGCGAGCTCCGCCCTGCTGCAGCCGCTCGACGCGTTCCTGTCCACCGCCAACTAGGTGGACACGCTGCTGTGGCTGCTCTACGTGAGCCTGGCGGTGGCGGGCCTGACCGCGCTCCTGCTCGCCGCGCGCATGGTCGCGATGCGCAGGTCGGCGGAGCTCGCGGTGACGCCGGGCGCGCGGCGCCTCGCTGCGCCAGATCGCCGCGGTCACCGCGGCGCGGCAGCGCGCTGACGCTGCGTCCCGGCCGCCGCGGTCGCGGCCGTCCTCGGGGTGCTCGCTGATACCGGGGACGACGCCGGCGGGCGGCTGGTGGCTGCCGGTCGCGCTGCTGGTCGTCGCGGTCTGCGCCCCGGCCGCGGTCGCGGCCTGGCAGCAGCGCCTGCCGCGCCGGGCAGCGGACAGGCGGCGTGGCCAGGGCGGGATCCGGCTGGTCGCCGAGGTCACGCGCGTGCCTGGCCGCGATCGCCGGCGATCATCGTGTTCCGCCAGCAGGCGCCGCGTCCGCAGGCACGGGCGCCGGGGCGGGCGTGAACGTCTTTACCAGCGCCGCCCCGGCCCTCATCGCGGTCCCGGCGGTCGTCGTGGTGCTGCGGGTGTACCCGGCCGTGCTGCGCGGGCTGCTGCGCGGCTCGGCGCCGCCGGTCCGGCGCGGCCCCGTTCGTGGGCCTGGCCCGGGCGTCCAGGACCGCGCTTACCCCGGCGCTGCCCGCGTTCGCGCTCGTCCTCGCGCTCACCGTGGCCACGTTCGCGGGCATGCTCAGGGACGCGGTCACCCGAGGCGATGTCGCCGCGTCCTGGCAGAGCGCCGGGGCCGACGTCACGGTCATGGCGGCCAGCGAACCACTCGTGATCCAGACCGCCAGCGCGGTGCTGTCGCCCGCGGCGACGCGAGCGCTGGCCGCCGTGCCCGGGGTCACGCATGCCGCGCGAGGTGCTGCAGGCTGGCTGGACCACCCCGGACGGCCAGCTGGTCACCGGGCTGGCCGTCGATCCCGCCGCGTACGCGGCACTGGTCGCGGCCACGCAAACCTTCCCTGCCGTGCCCGCCCGGCTGCTCGCGCGGCCAGCCGCGGGCGCCCGCAGCCGGTGCTCGCCTCCCCGCAGGCGGCCGTCGCCCTCGGCCTCGCCGCGACCACGCTCAGCAGCCAGGCGGACGTGCGGCCGCTGCGGGTACGGATCGCCGGCGTGCTGTCGGCGACGCCCGCTTTGACCAGCGGCGGCGCGTTCGTGATCATGCCGCTGACGGCGCTGCGCGGCGCGGGCACCCCACCCGTGGTACCGGTCAACGAGCTGCTGCTGGCCGGCCAGAACATCGACTCGGCGCGGCTGGCCACCGTCATGAACACGCAGGTCTACGCGGGAGTCGCGACCATTCGTTCGGACATATTGGAAGGCCTCACCGGGGCGCCGCTGCAGCATGGCGCGTTCGTTCTTTTCGAGCTCTCCATCGCGGTGGCAGTGGCGTTCGGACTGGCGGTCATGCTGCTTGAGCTGGCGCTCGGGGCGGCCGAACGGGACATGACTCTCGCCCGGCTCGCCACCATGGGGCTCGGGGACAGACAGCGGGCGCGGGTCGTGGCGCTCGAGGTGCTGCCCGCGCTGCTCGGCGCGGCGGTCGCGGCCGTGGCGTGCGCGCTCGTGCTGCCCTGGGTGCGCGCCAGCCGGCGATCGACCTGTCGGTGTTCACCGGCTCGCTCGCGCGCGTCGCGCTCACCCCTGACGTGCCGTCTTTCGCGCTGCCGCTCGGCGGGCTCGCGGTGGTGGCGCTGGCCGCGCTGTACGCGCAGATCAGGACGGGCCGCGGCGGAGCGTCGCGGCGCTCCTGCGGACCGGGGACTAGCGGCGGCGGCTTTTGCCTGGTCAGGCGAGGCTGGCGGGGAAGCCGCCGGTGGCGACCGGGCCCCAGCTTTCCGGGGTGACCCGGAGCAGGGACTTGCCCTGGGCGATCATGGCCGCGCGGTATTCGGCCCAGTCGGGGTGCTCGCCGGAGATCGAGCGGAAGTAGTCCACGAGCGGCTCGACCGCCTCGGGGATGTCGAGCACTTCGGCGGTGCCGTCCACTTGCACCCACGGTCCGCCGAAGTCGTCGGACAGGACCAGCACGCTCACGTGCCGATCGCGGCGGGCGTTGCGGGTCTTGGCGCGTTCGGGGTAGGTCGCCACGACGATCCTGCCCGGTCGTCCACCCCGCAGGTGACCGGCGACGCCTGCGGGCGGCCGTCCGCGCGGGTGGTGATCACGATCGCCTGATGCCGCGGCCTGATGAAATCGAGCAGTTCGTTCCGGCTGACGACGGTGTTCGTCGCGATCTTCCTGGCCACGCCCTAACCCTAGCAACGGGGTCGGGCCGCCTTGGCTCGCCAGCTACGCTACAGCCAGATGAATGTCCCACCGATATGGCTATAGCCAGCTGAAAGGGCCATACATCTGGGGTGGCGAGGCCGCTAGTGTGGCGGGCGTGATCGAGGGGATGTCGGGGGTGCCGGCGAGGGTCATCAGGGTGCGGAGTTCCTCGGTGAGCAGCTCGATCGTGCGGCGGACGCCGGGCTCGCCGGCGGCGGCCAGGCCGTAGGCGGCCAGACGGCCGATGACCACGGCGTTCGCGCCTAGCGCGAGGGCCAGGAAGACGTCGGCGCCAGTGCGGACGCCGCTGTCGAGCAGGACGGGAACCCGGCCGGCGACCGCCGCGGCGACCTCGGGGAGGGCGTCCAGGCTGGCCGGGGCGGGATCCACCTGGCGGCCGCCGTGGTTGGACACGTAGATCGCGGACGCGCCGGCGTCGATGGCGGCGTGCGCCGCCTCGGCGGTCAGGACGCCCTTCGCGATCCACGGCAGGTCCTGCCGGGCGGCGGCCTCGGCGAGCTGGTCCCAGGTCCACGGCGGCGTCTGCTCGCTGACGCCGTCGCGGAACATGCTCGTCACGGTCGGCGCGCCGTCGTGGGTGACGTTGCCCGACCAGATGTTGCGGTCGAGGTGGTAGCGGGTCATCTTGTTGCTGGCGCGGAAGCCGGTCATCGGGCAGTCCACGGTCACGCACAGCGCGTCGTAGCCCGCGTTCTTGATCCGCTTGGCCACGTGGTCGAACGACTCATACGGGTGGATCTGGGCGATGCGCGCCGCGGCCGGGGCGGCCGCCCGTACGTCCTCGTAGGAGAAGGTGCCCAGCTCGGGCACTATCGACGCTGTCCCGCACGCGGCGTTGGCGCGCGCGACCGCCAGCTGGCCGTCGGCGGCGAACAGGCCGTCGCCCCCGAACGGGGCGGTCAGCACAGGGACCGACAGCGGGATGCCGAGGAGTTCGGTGTGCGTCCGGGGCGCGCTCACCCCGCTCATCGGGGTTGGCCTGATCGCCCAGCGCCCGAACGCCTCCCGGTTCGCGCGCAGCGTCTCGCTCCGCGCCGGCGCCGCTTTCCAGGTACACCGCCGTCCCCGGCGGCAGGGCGCGCAGCGCGGCGGCGTGAATCTCGGGGAGGGCCGCGAACGTCGCCGCCGCCGGGTACATCGATCCGGCCCTCATCTGGCCGGCTCCGCGGCACCCGGGTGGCGCGGGGCGACCGTGCCTAGCGGAATCTGATCAACGGCGGGGATGCCGGCGATGATCATCAGCGTGCGCAGTTCCTCGGTGAGCAGCTCGATCGTCCGGCGGACGCCGACCTCCCCCGCCGCCGCGAGGCCGTAGGCGGCGAGCCGGCCGATGACCACGGCGTCCGCGCCTAGCGCGAGCGCGAGCAGCAGGTCGGCGCCACTGCGGACGCCGCTGTCGAACAGGATCGGGACCCGGCCGGCGACCGCCGCGGCGACCTCGGGAAGGACGTCCAAGCTGGCCGGGGCGGGATCCACCTGGCGGCCGCCGTGGCTCGACACGTAGATCGCGGACGCGCCGGCGTCGAGGGCGGCTCGGGTCGCTTCCGGTGTCAGGATCCCCTTGGCGACCCAGGGGAGGCCATGCCTTTGTGTCGCCTCCGCCAGGCGTATCCAGTCCCACGCCGGGATCTTTTCGCTGACCATCTCGCCGAACGTCTCCGCGACCGACGGGGTGCCGTCGCCGGTGACGTTCCCGCGGAACACGTTCCAGTCCGGGCTGAACCTGTTCATCCGGTTGCGGACGCGGAAACCGGGCAGCGGGCAGTCCACCGTCACGCACAGCGCGTCGTAGCCGGCGTTCCTGATCCGCTTGACCACGTGGTCGAACGACTCGTACGGGTGCACCTGGGCAATGCGGGCGGCCGCGGGAGCCGCCGCGCGGACCTCCTCGTAGGAGTAAGTGCCGACTTCCGGGACGATGGACACGGTGCCGCAGGAGGCGTTGGCTCGCGCGACCGCCAGGTGCCCGTCCGCGCCGAACATGCCGTCGCCGCCGAACGGAGCGGTCAGCACCGGCACCGCCAGCGGTATGCCGAGGAGTTCGGTGTCCGTCCGGGGCGCGCTGACCCCGCTCATCGGCCGCGGCCTGATCACCCAGCGGTCGAACGCCGCCCGGTTCGCGCGCAGCGTCGCCTCGGCGCCAGCGCCGGTCTCGAGGAAGTCGGCCACCTCAGGCGGCAGGTTCTTGAGCGCCGCGGCATGGATCTCCTCGATCGCCACGAAATCGGCATCCTGCGGGTACATCGCCGTAGTCGTCACAGAGGGCACCTTACTTCGGGTTGGAGCTTGCTATTGTCGGAGGCAGCATGCGGTTGCGTCTAGGGTTCCGCTGGCCGTCCGTCAGAAGTGGGCCTGTACAACCAGGCCGGTCAGGGCTGGACCGAGCGACGCCAGGAGCCGGGTCCTCGTGACCGGTGAACACCTGACGGGATAAAAACCCTGAGGGCTCCTAGTTCAGCGTTGCCGGATATCGGCCTTCAGCCTTAGGAGCCTGAGATGCACGCAGCCGCACTTCCGCTTTCCGTTTCGCTCGCCGTCCTCGTGGCAGCGGTGACGCACGCCACGTGGAACGCGATCGCGCACGGGATCAAGGATCAGGTGCTGGCGTTCGGGCTGATCGGCGCGGGAAGCATCGCCGTCGCGGTGCCACTGGTCGTGCTCGCCCCGTTCCCGCTGAGCAGATGCTGGCCGTACCTGCTCGGGTCGGTGTTCATCCACGTGTTCTACAACCTGCTGCTGATGCGGTGCTATAGGTACGGGGAGTTCGGGCAGGTGTACCCGCTGGCACGGGGGACCTCGCCGCTGGTCGTGACCGTGCTCGCGGCGGTGTTCGCCGCGGAGCGGCCGTCGGTGCCGCAGGTGCTCGGGGTGCTTGTGATCTCCTCCGGGCTCGCGGTGCTTGTGCTCGCGGGACGCCGGTCGCGGTCCGGGTCGGCGCCTAGCCGGGCGGCGCTGCTGGCGGCGGGGGCGACAGGGCTGACGATCGCCTCGTACACGACGGTGGACGGGCTGGGTGTGCGGCTGTCCGGATCGGCGGCCGGCTACATCGGGTGGCTGATGCTGCTGGAGAGCCTGTGCGTCCCGGCGTGGGCGCTGGCACGGCGGCGCCGGGAGGTGGCGAGCGGTGTGTCCCGACGGGTGCTGTTGTCGGGTTTGTTGGCCGGGGCGCTGTCCGTGCTCGCCTACGGGCTCGTGCTGTGGGCGCAGACCCGCGGCGCGCTGGCGCCGATCGCGGCGCTGCGGGAGACCAGCGTCATCTTCGGCGCGGTCATCGGGACGGTGGTTTTCCGCGAGCCGTTCGGGCGGTTGCGGATCGCGGCGACCGTGCTGGTCGTGATCGGCGTGCTGTTGCTGAACGTAGTCTAGAGAACACGCGTGACTGGTGGGAGAATCCATTCATGATGCTGAGTGCGCGAAACCAGATCCCCGCCCGGGTCACGGCCATCAACTCCGGTGAGGCGATCGCCAATGTGGAACTCGACGCCGGAGGGGTGCGTCTCGTCGCCTCGATCACCGTCGAGGCGGTGAACGATCTTGGCCTGGCCGTCGGCAGCCAGGTGACGGCCGTTGTCAAGGCTTCTGACGTGATCTTGGCCACCGGCAGTTAACGCGCCGGGCGGCGGGCGAAAACCATTGTGAGCTGGTCCTAGGGGGCTGGTACCTTCGCTGGTGATGCCGCCGGAGACCAGTTGAGCCGCCCGTCGCTGCGCCCGGACCTGACCCCGCTGCGCGGCTCGCGTGATTACCGCGCGGCGTTCATCAGCCGGACCGTGGCGATGTTCGGCTCGCAGGCCGCCGAGGTCGCGTTGCTCGTCCAGGCCAAACAGCTCACGGGGTCGCCGCTGATCGTCGGGCTGCTCGGGGTGGCCGAACTGGTGCCGCTCATAGTGTTCGGCCTATACGGCGGCGCGCTAGCGGACCGGTTCGACCGGCGGGCGCTGATGCGCTGGTGTGAGCCGGGACTCGCGTGCTGCGCTGGGCTGCTGCTGCTCAACGCGCTGCTCCCGCATCCGGCGCTGTGGCCGCTGTTTG
The DNA here is from genome assembly GCA_963838455.1 of Bryobacterales bacterium. Lineage (GTDB taxonomy): Bacteria > Acidobacteriota > Terriglobia > Bryobacterales > Bryobacteraceae > Palsa-187. The sequence continues at coordinate 4,967 of CAWISY010000047.1, read as the reverse complement.
TGGTGTCGGCGCTGATGATGGCGCTGGCGGCGCTGCAGCGGCCCGCCTTCGAGGCCGCGATGCCGCGACTAGTGCCGCTCGAGCAGATCACGGCGGCCTCGGCGCTGCTGTCGGGCTCGCAGAACATCAGCGTCTTGCTCGGCTCGTCGCTCGGCGGCGTGCTCGCCGTCACGCCCGGCCCGTGGGTGGTGTACGCGCTGGACGCGGCGGGGTTCGGTGTGTCGTTCTGGCTGCTGAGCAGGCTGCCGAAGCTGCCGCCAGAGCCTGCGAGCTCCCAGTCCGAGTCCGCCGGATCGGGGTCCGAGGCCGAGCCTGGACCGGCGCTGCGCGAGATCCTCGTCGGGGTGCGCTACGCCTTCAGCCGCAAGGACCTGCTCGGCTCCTACCTCGCCGACCTGTCGGCGATGATCTTCGCTTACCCGAACGCGCTGTTCCCGTTCATGGCGGTGATCCTGCATGCGCCGTGGGCGACCGGGCTGATGTTCGCGGTGCCGTCGGTCGGCGCGTTCGCGGTGTCGGCCACCAGCGGATGGATGGGCCAGGTGCGGCGGCATGGCCTTGCCATCGCGATCTCGGCCGCGCTGTGGGGGGCAGCGATGGCCGGGTTCGGACTGTCCCCGAACATCTACCTTGCCCTCGGCTTCCTGACCCTCGCGGGTGCGGCCGACGAGACCAGCGGGATCTTCCGTGACACGCTGTGGAAGCAGACGATCCCCGACCACCTGCGCGGCAGGATGGCGGGCATCGAACTGCTCAGCTACGGCGCGGGGCCGCCCACCGGCCAGCTTCGCTCCGGGGTAGTCGCCAGCCTGGCCGGGATGCGGTTCTCGCTCGTCTCGGGAGGTGTCGCGTGTGTCGCCGCCGTCGGCGTCGTATGCGCCGCACTGCCGGCGTTCACCCGGTACGCGGCCGCGGCGCCGTCACCGGGTGAGGCTGTCCCGGTAGCCGCGCCTGCGCCTGGGGGCGGCCTGGTCGTCACCGATGGCGAAGACCTGATGGCTTAGGGCTCGCGGATGAATAACACGCGATTTCTTGGACTCAGCGCCGGGTCGGATCTAGCCCCGCGGACAACCTCAGCCCCGCGCGGGCAACCTTCGCCCCGCGCGGGCAACGCGGAACCATCTTCCGGGAGCGACATATCACATCGGGAGGACGTGCAGCGAGAGACTCACGCCCGGGGGCTGATGCGGGATTGTCCTGCCGTCTCGCATCGTGAGACACAGCCGGGCTGGCAGTATGCCAATTGCGCGATCGACCCACTCTATCCAGGCCAAATGCGCAATCGACATACCGCCGCTACACCAACCACAGCGCCACGAACGCGTCCACCAGCTCACGTAGCCCTAGCCAGATGCGCAAGGCCTGGCCGATCAAGCCTCTAGGACAAGACCTGCGCGATCTCCCAGGTGTTGCCCGCCGGGTCGGCGAAGGCCGCCGTGCGCCTGCCCCACGGGCGGTCGATCGGGCCGTTGAGCAGCTTCACGCCGTGCGCATCCAGCTCCACGCACACCGCGTTCGCATCGTCCACTTCGATGGTCAGCAGTGCACGAGAGCCGCCCGGCGCGGCGACAGGGATCGGCTCGACCAGCGTGGGCGCGTTGGACACCCGCAGTAGGTTGATGATCAGATTCGACATCTTCACCACTGCCGAGGCGTCGTCCTCGTAGATCACCTCGAGGCCGAAGACCTCGGTGTAGAACGTCTTGGACTCAGGAAGGTCCTCAACGAACAGGGTGATGACGTCGAGCTTGCTCAGTGCCTTGATCATGGATGCTCCTGCGTCTCATGGGATCTGTCGTCACCACGACGAACCGCACCCGCCGACTTCGACACCCACCCGGCCGCAATAAGAAAAGCGCTCGCCAGGCCAGCCGAAAGTACGGGATCATGCACTCATTGTTCACCGCGTCTCGCGGTGGGCCGTGGGGTACTGCCCTGCGGTAGATCGGGCCCGTCGGCATGGCCGGGGGTGGATGATCTGCTGCGGGGCGCCGTCGGTTAGGAGACGGACCTCATGGAATCGCAACCCGCCACCCTCACTCCCGCAGACCTTCATCGCTTCGAGCGCGACGGCTACGTCGTGGTCAGGCAGGCGTTCCCGCGTGCCGACGCCCTCGCCATGCAAGGGCGGTGGTGGTCGGAGCTAGCGGACACGCACGGCATACGCCAGGACGACCGCTCGAGCTGGCATCAGATCCCGGGCAACCTGAAGGCCGCCAAGCGCGATCCCGCCCAGGCCAGAATCCTGACCGAGACGGTACACGGCGTCTTCGACGATTTGCTCGGCACGGGCACCTGGTCGCCGCCGAAAGACTGGGGCCTTACCCTCGTCACCTTTCCCGAGCCGGGCAGCTGGGAGCTGCCGACCCATTTCTGGCACTGGGACAATCCCTGTGAACCGCACCTCGACCGCCCGAGGGGGCTGTTCGTTGTCAGCTTCATCGGCCCGGTCGCACCGCGCAGCGGCGGAACCCTGATCCTTTCCGGCTCACCCCGCCTGTTGACCCAGCGGGAACGCCGGATTTCCGCGGACCAGCGGCGCGGTCTGGGCACTAAGCCCTGGGAGCGGTTCCATCGCTCGCACCCCTGGCTGATGGCGCTCACGGGACAGGCGCCGTCACCTGCCGACCGGATCACCGCCTTTATGGACAAGGAAGTCACCGTCGAAGGCGTACACCTGCGCGTGGTCGAGCTGACGGGCGAGCCAGGGGACATGGTCTTCTGCCATCCCGTCATGGTCCACTGCGGCGCACCGAACCGCGGCGGGCAGCCCCGCTTCATGCGGATCAAGCAGCAGTTCCTCACCCGCGAAGGTCGGGCTCTGTTCCGCGGTTTGATCTAATGCGCACAAAGTTTCGGCCGGAATGTTCGGTTCAGGAAGCACCCATGCCCAGCGCCGTCGTGATGTCCTGGATCGCTTGTTGCTCTTCCGGGCTTTGCTGCTTGCCTTCCTCCCGGTGGGCCGCGGCTACCTTGTTAGCCACGGTGAGCACGAAGCGCCGGTAGTCACCGAGCTCGGCGGCGGTCGCCTTGTCTTGCACCAACGCCGTCGCGTCGTGCAGAGCGTCGAGCCCCTGATCCCTGAGCTCTTCGGAATTGTGAACTTTCCCGCGCTCCAGGCGCGGCTTCTCCGCCACGATCTCGTCGAGAAGCTCACTCTCGCCGTGCTCGGCACGCGCCTCGACGTAGGCCTTCGACATCGCTATCGTCTCCCGGAACATCCCTCCGTGCGACGCCGTGATGACGAGCAATCCCGCGGTCGGCGGCCCCTCGAGCACCAGCTGCCATTCGCTGGGTGAAAACGCGGCCTTGGTAGTCATGGCACCCTCCTACGCTCATACGGATGCGTATCACGTAACAGCGTCCCGCGGCTCGCGGCAATCCACCTCACCCTCCGCGGGCGCGATCCCCGGGGTAAAGGACCGTTGGCCAGTTCGGTCGCGGAGCGCTGGAGCAGGGCGAACATCTCGGCGCCGCAGGTGTCGAAGGCGCCGGGCTCGAGCCCAGCGCTCGACCGGTCCGGGGGCGATGACCGGGACCGTGGCCCGCAATAAAGAAGGCCAGCCCGGCACGGGCCGGCCTTCTTTGAAGTATGTTCCGGCGGTGTCCTACTCTCCCGCGAGGCCTCCCTCGCAGTACCATCGGCGCAGAAAGGCTTAACTTCCGGGTTCGGGATGGGACCGGGTGTTTCCCCTTCGCTATGGCCGCCGGGAACTCTATGGAACTGTCGTGGCTAGGTAGCCGCCGACCGTGTCCCGGGAACCGCATAGTGGACGCGAAGCATCAAGCTTAAGTATGTGTTGTGTGCCAAGCCGCTCGGCCTGTTAGTACCGGTCAGCTGCGCACCTTGCGGTGCTTCCACTTCCGGCCTATCAACCCAGTCGTCTGGCTGGGGGCCTTACCCGCTCAAAGGCGGAGGGAGACCTCATCTTGAGGCGGGCTTCCCGCTTAGATGCTTTCAGCGGTTATCCCTTCCGGACGTAGCAAACCAGCCGTGCCCCTGGCGGGACAACTGGCACACCAGAGGTTCGTCCGTCCCGGTCCTCTCGTACTAGGGACAGCCCCTCTCAAGTCTCCTGCGCGCGCAGCGGATAGGGACCGAACTGTCTCACGACGTTCTAAACCCAGCTCGCGTACCGCTTTAATGGGCGAACAGCCCAACCCTTGGGACCTGCTCCAGCCCCAGGATGCGACGAGCCGACATCGAGGTGCCAAACCATGCCGTCGATATGGACTCTTGGGCAAGATCAGCCTGTTATCCCCGGGGTACCTTTTAGCCGTTGAGCGACGGCGCTTCCACATGCCACCGCCGGATCACTAGTCCCAGCTTTCGCTCCTGCTCGACATGTCTGTCTCACAGTCAAGCACCCTTGTGCACTTGCACTCGGCACCTGGTTACCGACCAGGCTGAGGGTACCTTTGGGCGCCTCCGTTACTTTTTAGGAGGCAACCGCCCCAGTTAAACTACCCGCCAGGCACTGTCCCTGACCCGGATCACGGGCCCAGGTTAGACAACCAAAACGACCAGAGCGGTATTTCACCAGTGACTCCACGAGAACTAGCGTTCCCGCTTCCCAGTCTCCCGCCTATCCTACACAAGCCGTCCCGACCGCCAATGCCAAGCTGCAGTAAAGGTCCCGGGGTCTTTCCGTCCTGCTGCGCGTAACGAGCATCTTTACTCGTAGTGCAATTTCGCCGGGCCCGCGGTTGAGACAGCGGGGAAGTCGTTACGCCATTCGTGCAGGTCGGAACTTACCCGACAAGGAATTTCGCTACCTTAGGATGGTTATAGTTACCACCGCCGTTTACCGGCGCTTAAGTTCTGAGCTTCGCCCCGAAGAGCTGACCCGTCCCCTTAACGTTCCGGCACCGGGCAGGCGTCAGTCCGTATACATCGCCTTGCGGCTTCGCACGGACCTGTGTTTTTAGTAAACAGTCGCTTCCCCCTGGCCTCTGCGACCCCCACC
>CAWISY010000046.1:0-19447 GCA_963838455.1 Bryobacterales bacterium | reverse complement strand
AATGTATTGCTGTCTTTGTTGACCGAGACAGTCTCGCCGGTCCCGGTGGAGGCGCTGCCGGAGAGTTGTCCGCTTCCGGAGGGGTCCTGGAAATACGCGCTGATGGCCTTGCGAATTTTTTCGCTCGAATTCAGCAGCCACAGCACGATGAACAGAGCCATCATGGCGGTGACGAAATCCGCGTAGGCGACCTTCCATGCTCCGCCGTGATGCCCGCCATGGCTGCTTTTCTTTTTGATGATGATGATGGGCGGATTATTTTGGGCGTTCACGGTTTTTTCGCCTCAACGCCGGCGTGACCGCTGCGGCAGGCGGCCTCAAAATCCTTGAAGGACGGCCGCAGCTCATTGGGGATGGAGCGGCGCGCGAATTCCACCGCCAGCACCGGAGCGGAGCCTTTGACGAAGGCAATGACTCCCTGGCGCAGGCAGCGCAGGTAGTCCGATTCGGCGTCGTTGATCTTCTGCAGATTGGAGGCCAGCGGGCCCAGGAAACCGTAGCACAACAAAATTCCCAAAAATGTTCCCACCAAGGCGGCGGCAACCTTGTGCCCGATCTCCTCCGGCGGCCCTCCCAAGGCGCCCATGGTGATCACCACGCCCAGCACCGCGGCAACGATGCCCAGGCCGGGCAGCGAATCCGCCACGGTGGTCAGAGCCGTGACCGGGCCGGAGGTTTCGGCGTGGTGCACTTCCATATCCATTTCCATCATCTGGTCCAGATCGAACGCCGGCACGCCGCCGCTGATGGCCATGCGGAGGGTGTCGCAGACGAAGTGGACTGCGTGATGGTTGGCCAGAAACTTGGGATATTTCGAAAATAGCTGGCTCTTTTCCGGATTTTCCACATCTTCTTCCAGCTTGACCATGCCCTGCTTGCGAGCCTGCATGAATAAATCATTGAGCATCTTGAGGGTTTCGAGATAAAAAGTTTGTGTATAACCGCTCCCCTTGAGCACCGAAACTAATCCTTTGAGGATCGCCATGATGGTGGACAGAGGATTGGCAACCAACAGCGTGCCCAGACCGGCGCCGCCGATGATGATCAGCTCGGCCGGTTGCACCAGCACTTTGAGCTGGCCGTGCTCCATCAGATAGCCGCCCATAACGGCTCCCAGAACGACAACGATCCCGATGATGGCAAACATGATAGATCCGGCGAACTCCGGTTCTTCAGACCTATTCCGGAGCCCACGCCGGTCTTATCGGCACCCATTCCGGCATCTTGCGCAAATGGTACACTTACGTGTGGTGAATCTGGCTCTGGAACATCACGATGTGCCTCCGGCAGCGTCTGTGATCACGCTGAAAGGGAAGCTATTGCTAGGGCAGGAAAGCGCTACGCTAGCGGCTCTGGTTCCGGAGCTCATCGCCACCGGCCACAAAAACCTCATTTTCGACTTGCGCGGTGTGACGCACATCGATTCCACGGGCATTGGCCGCTTCATCGACGCTTATAGCCGCGTCGTTCGAATCGGCGGCAAAATGCGGCTGGCCGGCGCTTCCGGCGCGGTGCGCGAGTCTTTTCATGTAACGCGACTGGACACTGTGTTCTCTTTCTATCCGACGGTAGAATCGGCGTGTCAGGGTTTGTCCTGAGGCGCGCCGGTAGTTTGTCCTGAGGCAGGAAAGTTCGTTAGGCCGATTGGCATAGTAAACGCTGACCATTCGACTGCGTCATTCCTGGATATAGGAGCGCACAATAGGGGCGTACCATGAGGATAGAAGTCTCCACGGAGAGTCAAGAACGAGTCAAAGTTGCACTGGCCGGCTGCATGAGCGGCGTGGGCTTGGGGGAGTTAAGGCGGGAGATTGACCGGGCGCGGCGGATGCGCAAGCGCATCGAGCTGGATCTGGGCGAGGTCACGCTGTTAGACCGGCATTGCGTGGCGTTCCTGGCCGAGCAGAGCCGCGACGACGTCGAGCTGATCAACACTCCGGTGTACATCGCGCCATGGATCGCGAAGGAAACGGGACGGCCTGATTACGCGGCGGTCTGAGTTTGCCTAGCGCCGGTATGAGCTTAATGAACGACGCCTAGCTCCGCCAGCAGCGCCGTAGCGTTGTAGGCCTTCTCCAGCGCCTGCGCGATGCCCTGCACCGCGACATGCACGGCGCGGGCCTGCTCATCGCTGTAGAGATACGTGTCGGGCATGCTCTCCAGGTTTCCGTCGAAGGTCACACCCACCAGTTCGCCCTTCGAATTCACCACCGGGCTGCCGTAATCTCCGCCCCCGACGTCGCAGGTGCTCACGAAATCCAGCGACACTTCCAGATCCAGATTGGATTTGAGATCCACCCAATGCTGCGGGATCTCGTATGGCCCTTCGTTGTTGGTGCGGTAATACAAGCCGCCGAAACTGTCGGTGGGCGGGGTGGGGACGCCGGCGCGATCGGTGTAGCCTTTGACCACGCCGTATTCGACGCGAGGCGTTCCAGTGGCGTCGGGATAATCGCTGTCGCCGAAGAGCTTGAAGCGGTAGGCGGCGATCTTGCCCTCGGCCGAGGCTTCGAGCGACCCGATCATATCCTCGTGCTTCTTGCGCAGGTTTTTCGCGGCCGGCTCCAGCGTCAGGGCGATTTTGAGCAGCGGGTCTGCCGAAGCCTTGATCGCGGCGGTGTTGCCGATCAGCTTCTTGCGTGCGGCCGGATCTTTGAGCGAGGTGCCCATGACGGCGGCCTCGGCCACCTGCTGCGGGGTTTTGCCGCCGAGCAGAGCCTTGACCGGCGCGTTGCTCTCGCCCAGCGCCTTCAGCTCCTCCAGATACTTGGCCAGCAGAATGACTTCGACCTTGTCGTTGGGCGCGGGTGCGTTCGCCACAGCCGCATCGAGCGAGCCGTTGCGCACCAATTGCCGCGCGATCTCAAATAAAGTCGAGCCGGGCGCCGGGTAATTCTCTACAATTTCGTAGGGTTTTTCGAGCGGAGTCCAGGTGCGGTAGGCCATCTGGATGTCGTCCCAGACCTTGATGGCGCTGTCGCCCATCTTGGTTTGAACCGCGCGCTTGATTTTGTTCTCGAAGTTGGATTTGCGATTCACCATGCGGTCGTCGCGGAGGCCGATCAGGCGGCCGGCGGCGAACTTGTACTGCACCAGAAGAGAATTGAGCGCCGCCTCAGCAGCCGCGCGATTGGCTTCGCTCTGCGCAGAAAACACCGCCAACTGATCGATCGCCGGCTTCAGGCGGGTGACCAGCAGGGGGAGCACCGAATCGCGAAGATATTTGAGCTCCGCGGCGGTGATGGAGCGCTGGGTCACTTCCGGGTTGGCCGCGGCAAACACCACTTCGCCATCCTTGACGCCTTCGGCGCTCCATTTGAGGAAATGCGGAGTCGCAGCCGGCCTGCCGCTCTCATAGGCGCGTACAAACGCTACGTCAAGACCGTAGCGTAAGTAGGTGACGGCGTCGCGCTGGCGGCCGAATTGCGCCAGATCGGATTCCGGCGCGAAGACCAGGCGCAGGTCGGAGTAGACCTTGTAGGTATAGAGATCGTAGCGGCCGCCATCAAAAAGCCGCACCACGGAGCAGCGGTCGCCGGACTTGCCGGAACATTCCTTCTCGAGTCTCGCGATCACCCCGTTGCGCGCCTCGAGCGCCTGCGCCGCCGGGGCGTTCTCCTTGGCCGCGGCTTTGACCTTGGCGGTGACGTCCTCCATCGCGACTAAGACGCTGGCATCGAGGCCTTCGCACTTGCGCTCCGCATTCTGCGACGCTGCGTAGAAACCCTCCTTGCGATAGTCGTGCTCGGCGTTACTCAATTGCGCCAGGCATCCGGCGACCAGGTGCTGATTGGTGATCAGCAGACCCCTGGAGGAGACGAACGCGGCCGAGCCGCCGGGGATCTTAGCCGCGGCCAGCCGCAGGTTCTCTAGGAATGCCGGCGTCACCTCCACCATGTACTTGTCTTTGATCGGGCCGGCGGGAAACTGGTTGTACGGCCACAGGCCTTCATCCGCGCCGAGGGGAGAAAACACCGCCGGAAGCGCGAGGACGGCGATCAGGAGGGTCTTATGGAGTCTCAAGGGAGTACCAGAATATCAGGACGAGCGCGGCATAGCCTGGTTTACATTCCGCTGGTTTACAATCGGTCATGACGCCCTTACGCTGCGCCGTCCTCCTCGCTGCTGCATGGCTTCCCGCCGCGGCTCAAACGCCCGATTGGAACAAAACCAACGCAGAGATCCTGCGTCATTACCAGGCGCTGGTGCGGCTCGACACTACCGACCCGCCGGGCAACGAGACGCGCGCGGTCGAATATCTGCGCGGCGTGCTGGAGCGTGAGGGCATTCCGGTTACGGTCGCGGCCAAGGATCCGGCTCGCGCGAATTTGATTGCCCGTCTGAAGGGCAACGGTTCGAAGCGGCCGGTGGTCATCATGGGCCACACCGATACAGTCGGCGTCGATCCCACCAAATGGACCTTTGCGCCGTTCAGCGCGACGCGCGACGGCGGCTACATTTACGGCCGCGGAACGCTCGACGACAAGAGCGATCTGACCGCTGCGTTCATGACCATGCTGTTGCTGAAGCGGTCCGGGATGACTCTCGATCGCGACGTGATTTTTGTGGCTGAGGCCGGCGAGGAAGCCAAAACTTCGGTGGGTATCGATTATCTGGTGAAGGAACATTGGAACGACATCGACGCCGAATACTGTCTGGCGGAAAGCGGGCAGGTGAATCGCAAGAACGGCCAGGTGCGCATGGGATTCACTTCCACCTCCGAGAAGCGGCCCATGCGCGCCAGGCTGGTGGCGCACGGACCCGCCGGCCACGGCGCGCGCCCGTTGCAGGGCAACGCGGTGGTGCATCTGGCGCAGGCGGTCGCCAAGATCGCCGCCTGGGATCCGCCCATGCGCTTGAACGACACCACGCGAACCTATTTCGAAAAGCTGGCGACGGTCGCCTCGCCGGAAGAAGCGGCGCGCTATCGCGCCTTGCTGGACCCGAAGGAAGCTGCCTCGGTCCGCGCGTATCTGGCGGCCAACGACCCGGTTCGCTATTCGATGCTGCACACTTCGATTTCGCCCACCATGCTCAAGGCCGGATCGCAGGTCAACGTGATCCCGTCGGAGGCCGAAGCCACGCTGGACATTCGCGCGCTGCCGGATGAGGACATGGACAAATTCCGCGAGCTGATGAAGCAGGTGATCAACGATCCGGCGGTCGAGATCGTGCCCAACGCAACCGACAGCCGTCCTCCCGCGCCGGCTTCGCCGCTCGGCTCCGCCGCGTATCTGGCGATCGAGGCTGCGCTCCGCAAGGTTTACAACGTCCCAACCTCGCCGATTCTGCAGACCGGCGCCACCGATATGGCGTTTCTGCGAGCCAAGGGCGAGGCCTGTTACGGCGTCGGCGCGATGATCGATGAGGAGGACGCGCCCAAGGGCTTCGGCGCGCATAGCGACCAGGAGCGGCTGCTCGAAGAGGCGATCTACAAGCACGTCCAGTTCTTCTGGGAAGCTGTGACAGACCTAGCGGGGAAGAAGTAGCCTTCGGCAAAAACCGCTCCTTCCAGTCGCGGCTCGGAAGCGCTTGCAGAGCCGCGCGCGCAGCAAGCGGTGCTTTCGGTAGGGCGTCAGCCTGCGGGAGCCACGGCGTCCGACGCGTGATACGAGCTGCGCACCAGCGGACCGCTCTCCACGTGGCGGAAGCCCATCTCGTAGCCGCGGCGCTTGAGCTCGGCGAATTCTTCGATCGTCACGTAGCGCAGGATCGGCAGATGTTTGGGTGACGGCCGCAGATACTGGCCGAGGGTCAGAATATCGACCTTCGACTGGCGCAGGCCGCGCATCACATCGAGAACCTCATCGATGGTTTCGCCGAGTCCCAGCATCAGCCCGCTCTTGGTGGGTGTCGCAGGGCTCACCTGCTTAACGTAGGCCAGCATGTCGAGCGAGCGTTCATAGCGGGCTCCTAAGCGGACCTGCCGGTAGAGCCGCGGGACGGTCTCGGTGTTGTGATTGAGGATGTCGGGCGCGGCTTCGAGGACCATGTCCATGGCCGCATGCGAGCCCTGAAAATCCGGGACCAGAACCTCGACGCCACAGCCCGGTAGTCGATCCCGAATTGCGCGGATGGTCAGCGCGAATAACTCCGCTCCGCCGTCTTTGCGGTCGTCGCGATTGACGCTGGTGATGACGGCGAATTTGAGCCCGAGCGCGGCGCAGGCCTCGGCCACACGGCGCGGCTCGTCGTAGTCGACTGGCAGCGGACCGCCTTTTTGCACCGCGCAGAAGCCGCAGCGGCGGGTGCAAACGTTGCCCAGGATCATGAAGGTTGCGGTGCGGCGGTTCCAGCAATCGCCGATGTTGGGGCAAGCGGCGCTTTCGCACACCGTGTGCAGCTTCAGATCCGCGACCAGTTGCTTGAGATTGCGGTAATTGTCGCCCACCGGCGCGGGAGCCCGCAGCCAATTTGGCCGCGGCTGAGGAGATTCGATCGAGACGAGCACGCTTATCTTGAGTGTAGTCAAAACACCGCTTGCTGCGCGCGCGGCTCAGTAGATCCAAACAGAGCTGCGATTAAAAGGAGCGTTTTTTTGCGGGCTACTTTGAGTGCAACAACTGCCCGATGCGCGTCTCGATGATGCGCGAGTCGCTGAAATTGGCGGCGCGGCGGAAGAAGCCAGGGGCCATGGTGTAGGCTTCGATGGGCACGAAGCCGATGATTTCGCCCGCCTGGACGCGCCCGCCCAACTCCGCGGCTTCCTTTTCAATTGCCGCGTACAGGTGATCCAGGGCAATCGCGCGAAAGTCCACCAGGTTCATCGACACCTGCGCGCAACCGCGCGACGGTAGATACAGTCCCATGGCCTTGACGGCGCGGAATCCGCCAGAGGATTCGCGGATGCGCCCGGCGATAGCTTTGGCGACACGCAGGTCGGCTTGCGGATCGCCGGAGGGTTTGAGATCCACGTTGTAGGCCAGCAGGAATCCGCGCGCCCCCACCATAGCCGCTCCGGCCGTGGGATGGGCTGCGAGGGAGCCGATATCCGGCGAAGCGCCGTCGAAGCCGGTGCGCCGGACTTTTTCCAGACGCTCGCGTGAGGGCGTCCGCGCGGCGTTTCCGTAGAAGTAGACGGGGATTCCCAGGCGGCGCCAGATCTGGTCTCCGGCGCGGTGCGCGGCTTCGATGGCGACGTTCATCGGGACTCCGCCCAAGGGAACGAACGGAACCACGTCGGCGACCCCGGTGCGCGGGTGCTCGCCGTCGTGGCGGGTGAGATCGATCAGTTCTGAGGCCTTGGCGGTTCCGCGGACCGCGGCTTCCACCACCGCGTCCGGATTCCCGGCGAAGGTGATCACGCTGCGATTATGGTCCGCATCCGCTTCCCAGCCGAGCAAAAGAATGCCCGGCGCGGATTGAATCGCGTCGACGATGGCTCGCACAACGCCGTGGTTGCGGCCTTCCGAGAAGTTCGGGACACACTCTAACATGGGGAGGGTCTTGGGGTACGCTTGTCTTTGAGCACATTCTTCCTAAGAATAGAATTATGACGCAGTGACGGGCGTGGGCGGGAGCCCATTTGGCAGCCAAGCTAAGGCTCCGGCTGTTCAACTCCACCGTTTCGGGTTCTTACGACCCGTGAATCGACACTTAGTACCTACACCCCCCTCGGTCCAATGTCGATTTACCCTTTTAAGGGAACAGGTGTGGATCGACTAACCATTTTCGTTTGCGAAGCTCAGCCGATCGTCGTCGAGGGCTTGACCAAGGTCCTTGACGGGTGCGAAGACCTGCAGTTCGTGGGCGCAGTACCGCGGTTAAGCGAGGCTTTGGACGCGGTGCGGACGCAGCGCCCCAATCTGGTGCTGGTGGATCAGGCCGCGGGCTTGAAAATGGTGTTTCAATTCATCACCGACGCCAAGAGCACCTGGGCGGGCTGTCAGCCCATCCTGTGGGTCAATGACCTGGCCGAAGTGGATTGCTTCCGCGCGCTGCAATTGGGGGCGCGGGGCATCATCAAGAAAAACCTGCCGGTGGAGGCGCTGCGCGAGTGCCTGCGCTCCGTGGGGCGGGGCAATGTGTGGATCGAGAATTCGCTGCCCGAGGCAGGCGGAAACTCGGAGCGGCGTGCGGCGCCGCGGCTGACCCCGCGGGAAAAAGAGATTGTTCACCATGTTTGCGGCGGCCTGAAGAACAAAGAGATCGCCGGGCAGTTGCAGATTACCGCCGGGACGGTCAAGGTGCACCTGATGCACATCTTCGAAAAGACCGGCGTGCGGGACCGCTTTGAACTGGCCGTCCACGGACGGCGCCTGCTGGGCACTGAGCACGCCGAAGATATGACGCGGGCTGAAAAAGACATGACCCGCGCGGAAAACGCCATCGCGGCCCGGTAGAACACGTTCTTAGGTCCAGGCATAGGGGAGCGCGCCCTAAAGTACCAGACCTGTTCCGGCGAACTTACTACACAGGAACCTAGCGAAAGCATGACTCCGCCGCAAGTACTCACGGGAGTGCGCCCGCCGGCGCGCAGCATTGAATCTGTCCTGACGGCCCGCTGGGCCAGGCTCCTGATCCCTTCGCTGTCGGACATGTTCTTCCTGGCGATCCTGTTGTGGCTGTTCATGAGCTCGGGCGCGGCGGGCTGGCAGGGTCTGCTGCTGGACGCGGACGCGGGCTGGCACATCCGCACCGGCGAATACATCATGGCCCACCACGCGGTTCCGCATCAGGATCTGTATTCCTTTTCTAAGGCCGGGCAACCTTGGTACGCCTGGGAGTGGGGCTCCGACGTATTGTTCGGATGGCTGCATCATATTGCCGGGCTGAAAGGTGTTGTGTTGTTTACCGGCGTGCTGCTCTCGCTGTTTGCAACCACGCTGATGCGGCGCATGATCTGGCGCGGGGTACACGTGTTTGTAACGCTGGGAGTGGCGCTGCTCTCCGTGGGCGCGGCTTCTATCCATTTCCTGGCCCGCCCGCATATTTTCACCTTACTGTTTCTTTCGATCTCGGTCTGGCTGATCGAGCTCGACCGGGAAAAGCAGAGCCGGCGCATCTGGCTGCTGGTTCCGCTGACCATTGTCTGGACCAATCTTCATGGCGGATTTCTATCGCTGATCGCGGTGCTGGGGTTGTGCGCCATCGGCACTGCGGTCGAAGCCTTCGCCGCGCACGAAGCCTGGGGCGGGATGTGGTGGCGCAGTGCGGGCCGTTATCTGGGCCTGGCGGCAGCCTGCGCGGCGGCGTCGCTGGTCAATCCCTACGGCTACCAGTTGCACGTGCACATGTGGGAGTATCTGCGCTCGGATTGGATCAAGACCGTGATCCAGGAGTTCATGTCGCCCACCTTCCGCAACGAGAACATGTTCCAGTTCGAGATGCTGATGCTGACCGGACTGATCGCCGCCGGGGCTCTATTGCGGCGCAGGGCCGTCGTCGAGGCGTTGTGGATCGTGTTTTTCGCCCATATGGCGCTGCAAAGCGTGCGCCACGTGCCGGTGTACGTCACGGTGGTCGGGCCGGTGATCGCCTATGAGATTTCCTCGTGGTGGAAAGCTTCGACGCGGCGCGCCGCGAAGAAATCCTTCCCGGCGATTTTAAACCAGATCGCCGCTGATGCTGCCGCCGGATTCAAGCGCACCAGCGTGTGGCCGGTGGCCGTAGTGGTAGCGCTGGTCGTCACCGGCGCTCCGATCCCATGGCCTAAGGACTTTCCCGACCTCAACTTCCCCATTCAATTGGTGCATGAGCACGAGCCGCAGATTCTCGCCTCGCGTGTCCTTACCACCGATCAGTGGGCTGACTACCTGATCTACGTAAATCCCCAGCAAAAGGTTTTCGTCGACGGCCGCAGCGATTTCTACGGACCGGAGACCGGGAACCAGTACCTGCGGTTGTTGAATGGCGGGCCGGATTGGCAGGACCTGCTGCACAAATACAACTTCAATCTGGTCCTTCTTCCCAAGGAGATGGCGATTGTGCAGTTGTTGAAGACGCAGCCGGAATGGCGAGTCGAGGCTGAAGAAGATAAGCGGATTCTCTTAGTCCGTACCACTCCGTGAGTACTTGCATCGGGGAAATTGGGCCCGGAACCAAGGTCCTAAGGGAAACAGGTCTTGGGCCCATTGAGGCTAATGAAAACCCCCGACGTAGCCGAAGTAACCAAGTGGGAGCACACGCCAGAGATGAAGTCTCAGAACCCCAGCCAGCGGCCGACAGGCTCTGGCCGGCGAAGTTCGGCCATGCGGATTCCACAAATCCCCATGGAGTGGATGGATCCGATGAGTTGGCGCTTACCTTCGGGAAAAGCGCTGGCGGAGTTCGCATTGCAGGCGGGGTTCCTGGCTCCGTTGATGCTCAGTAGCGGGGGTATTAAGAAGCGCAAGAAAGCGGTGGGGACGCCGGTGGAAGCGGTGAGAGTGAAGACGCAGTTGGGAAAGCACGCGGGGGAGGGGCCGGAACGTTCCGGCAGCTTTCGCTCCTCCGGAAGCGGGCCTGAGACCTGATATGGAGCGGCGTGTCCGCTCCATGGTGACAGAGGCGGCTCTTCGTAACGAGGGTTTGAGTGGCGAGAGATTGAGTGAGCATGAGCGCACAAGTGGTGATCGCGATTCTGGTGGGCCTGGCGGCGATGGTGGATGATCTGTCGCGCCGTCAAATCGCCAACTGGATTCCGCTGCTGGCCTTGGCCGGGGGCGTGGGCTGGCAGATCGGCCTGCACGGATGGCTGGGTCTGCCGCTGGCTCTGGGAGGAGCGGCGGCCGGCTTTGCGGCGTTCTTAATTTTTTATCTGCTGGGCGGCATGGGCGGGGGCGACATCAAGCTCATGGCAGGTTTCGGTGCTCTGTTGGGTGCGGCGCGCCTGGCGGAAGCGGCTTTGTGGACCGCCGGTATCGGCGGACTGCTGGCACTGGGGGCGCTCGCCTGGCGGGCGGCTCGCAAACGGATGGGAAAGCCTGCGCGGCCCCAGCCGGCAACGGAGTCAGTCTCCGAGGACGGCAGTAAGCCGATTCCGGATTCGATTCCGTACGCACCGGCGATCGCGCTGGGAGTGTGGTTGGCGCTGGTGCCGAAATAGCGGCCCAGAAGCAGGGCAGAGAGTATTGGGCAGAAACTTTTGGAGCGTTGAGCTTTTAGAGGAGAACAGTTATGGATCGCAGATTTCTCACGGTATTGGGCGTGAGCCTGGTGTTCGCGCTGGTGGTCTCGAGCATTTTTTACCAGATGACCTCGCGCTCGGGCACGCGCAAGGCGGAGCCGACCGATATGCGCGACGTGGTGGTGACCACACGTCCCCTTTCCGTCGGGGCGCTGGTCAAGCCGGCTGACGTCAAGCTCTCCAAGGTTCCCGCACAAGCGTTTCCTAAAGGCGCCTATTCCAAGGTGGAAGAAGTGCTGGACCGCGGCGTGATCTCGAACATGCTGCTGGAGGAGCCGATCCTCGAAGGCCGCCTGGCGGCCAAGGGTAGCGGCCTGGGTCTGGCCACGGAGATCCCGGTGGGCATGCGCGCGGTGACGGTGCGCGTCAACGACGTCGCCAACGTAGCCGGCTTCGTGCTTCCCAACATGCACGTCGACGTGCTGGTGACCGGGCATCCTCCGGGAGGCGACGGCGACATGACCACCACCTGCCTGCAGAACATGCTGGTGCTGTCCTCGGGCACCACCTTGCAGCCGGATGCGCGCGGGCAAGCCATCAACGCTCCCACGGTGACCCTGCTGGCCACTCCGGATCAGGCCGAAACGCTGACCCTGGCCAACAGCGACGGACATATTCAATTGATCCTGCGCAACTCGACCGATGCGACCGTGGAGACCACCCCGGGGCGTTACGTAGAGGAATTGTACAGCAGCAACCGCCGCAAGGTTGCGGCCAAGGAAACTACGCCGGCGGCTCCGGTGGCGCCGAGACCCCGTCCGAAACCGGTTGAGGCGGCGCCTCCGCCTCCGCCTCCGGTGGTGATTACGCAGGCTCCTGCTCCGCCGCCGCCCGACCAGATCATCGAATTTCGCGGCAACGCGCGCACGGTAGAAAGTCTCCCGGCGCGTGTCAGCACCAATTCCAGCACCAATTGATGACGAAATGCAGCCCGGAAATGCCAAATCGGTAATGAAGGAACAGCACAATGATCCGCAATCGTAATCTCCAAAAATATAGAGGCGTGCTGTTTTGCGCCGCCCTGGCTCTGGCCGGAGTTGTCCGCCTGCCGGCCCAATCCGCGGAGGACCTGCGTCTCACCGCGGGCAAGAGCGTCATCATCGAGTACCCCTCCGATGTGGCCAGCGTCTCCACCAGCACCGAATTGAAACGGGAAAGCGGCCAAGATCGCGCGACGGCTTCTTCAGGCACCCACGTGCCAATGAAGCTCAGGCTGAGGCTGATACTTGCACTCACGCCGTCAGGGACCACCGAGACTTCAAGGTGCTTTGCTAGCCGTGGCATGCCCTTCTTGGAAAGTAATTCGCGGCACGTCTTCATCGCATTTCTGATCCGCATACGTGCATTAATTGATTCGGGATCTGCAGGATCCCTTCGGCGGAGGAAATTCAGTATATACCTGACTTTCTTTAATCGTGCTTCAAGCTCTGTGTCACGGGGCGCGTAAAACCGGCCACGTAAGGGCGCGTTGAACCGGCCACTTACGAGGAGAGAAGATTCGTCATCTAGCCTTCAGCAACCCTTTGCTGAAGGAGAACTTAGATGGCGAACCGACTCACGATGGCCGAAATCGACACGATCCTTACACTCCATACAACCGGACACTCCAACCGCGAAATCGCCGCCCTTCTGGGGGTAAACCGGGAGACGGTCGGCAAGTATCTGGCCCGGGCCAAGGCCCAAAACCAGCCAAACGCGCCCACCGGGAACCGCTGACGATCCAGGCGGCTGCCATGCCGGAATGACGCTGGTGACGGTCTGCGGGTGCGTCTCAGAACCCGCCAAACGCGCCCACCGGCTCGGAAGCCCTCCGCCCAACGGGCCGCCCAGCGAATGCGAGCCGTTCCGGGAGAGATCCTGGCGAAGATCGAGCAAGGCTTGGAGGCGGTGCGGATTCACCAGGATCTGGTCGAAGACCACCGCGACAGCGCGCCCAGCTACTACAGCGTGCGGCGGTTCGTCGCCCGGCTGCGGCAGAAGACGCCGCTGCCGTTTCGGCGGATGGAGACCGAGCCGGGCGAGGAGGCCCAGGTGGACTTCGGCACCGGCGCGGCGGTTCGCACGGCCGATGGCAAGGTCCGCCGTCCGTGGGTCTTCCGCATCGTGCTGAGCTACAGCCGCAAGGCGTACAGCGAGGCGGTGTGGCGGCAGACCACGGAAGCGTTCATCAGCTGCCTGGAGAACGCCTTCCGGCATTTCGGCGGCGTGCCCAAGCGGCTGGTCATCGACAATCTCAAGGCGGCCGTGGCGCGAGGCCGACTGGTACGACCCGGAGGTCCATCCCAAGCTGCAATCGTTCGCCCAGCACTACGGCACGGTGTTCCTGCCCACCAAGCCGTACACGCCGCGGCACAAGGGCAAGATCGAAAGCGGCGTGAAGTACGTGAAGCGGAACGCCTTGAAGGGGCGGGTCTTCACGAGCCTGGCCGAGGAGAACGAGTTCCTCTTGAACTGGGAGACGCAGGTGGCCGACCAGCGGATTCACGGCACGACCAAGCAGCAGGTCGAAAAGCTCTTCGAGCAGGCGGAGCGGCGGGCGTTGCTGCCGCTGCCCGTCGAGCGGTTCCCCTTCTTCCACGAGGCCCATCGGGCCGTGCATCGCGACGGGCACCTGGAGGTGGACAAGGCGTTACTACTCGGCGCCGCCGGAGTACGTGGGCCATCGGCTGTGGGTGCGTTGGGACAGCCGCTTGGTCCGCATCTTCAACGACCGCTGGGAGCAGATTGCCGTGCATGCCAAGGCGGAGCCGGGCCGCTTCCGCACGGCGGCCGAGCACATTCCCAAGGAAAAAGTCTCCGCCGTGGAACGCGGCACCGACGCCCTGTTGCGGCAGATCGCGGCGATCGGCCCGCACACGCGGCAGTGGGCGGAAGCCACGACGCAGGCCCGCGGCGTGGAGGCCGTGCGGGTGCTGGTGGGCCTGAAGCATCTGGCGGGCAAGCACCCCAGCGAGGCCTTGGAAGAAGCCTGCCGCGTGGCCCTCTCCCACGGGGCCTATCGCCTGCGGACCGTCCGCCAGTTGCTCAAGCGCCAGGGCCAGGCCCAGCAACGGCAGTTCGAGTTCCTCGAAGAGCATCCGATCATTCGTCCCCTGAGCGATTATTCGCTCGCCTCTTTACTCCAGTTCCGAAAGGATCGTCAACCACGATGAACGCCAAATTGACTGAGTATCTGAAGAAGCTGCGTCTGAGCGGGATGGCCCAGACGCTGGAAGTCCGCTTGCAGGAGGCGGCGGCCAACCGCCTGGACCATGCCGAGTTCCTGGAACTCGTGCTGGCCGACGAGATGGCCGTGCGTCAGGAACGGCTGATCGCCCGCGGGCTGAAGGCGGCCGGGTTCCGCGAGCAGAAGACCCTGGAAGACTTCCACTGGGACTTCAACCGCTCGATCAAGAAGAAGCAGATCTACGACCTGGCGGCGGGCGGGTTCGTCCGTCAGCATCGCGACGTGCTGTTGGCCGGTCCGCCGGGCGTCGGCAAGAGCCATCTGGTCCAGGCCATCGGCCGCCAACTGGTCCATGCCGGGTTCACCGTGCTGTACCGCTCGATCTTCGACGCGGTGCGCGACTTCCTGCACGACGAGGCCTTCGAGGGGCACGACCGGATCATGACCCAGCTACCTCAAGCCCGACCTGCTGATCCTGGACGACATGGGCCTGAAGCAGTTGCCCAAGCGGTCGGGCGAGTACCTGTTCGAGATCATCATGCGGCGGCATCAACTGCATTCGACGATGATGACCAGCAACCGGCCCCTGGAGGACTGGGGCAAGCTGATGAACGACGTTCCGGCGGCCACGGCGATCCTGGACCGCCTGCTGGCCAACGCCGAGATCCTGCAGATCACCGGCAAGAGCTATCGGCTGGGCGGCGGAGACAAGCCGTCGAAGACGACTGAATCGAAACCGGCCAAACGCGCCGACCGGGAATCGTGGTGACGGAAGAGGTTTTTTAAGGCATGGCAAGGCAAAAGAATGATCCGCAGATGCGAAAGAGGCCCGGGGCAAAGCTGCCCCAGGCCTCGCGGGTTCATTCTCCCGCCTTGGCCTGGCTATCCCTTGTTGGGTTGCTCCTCAGCAGAGCCCAACTCCGTTTCGCCAGGCAACATGAAGCATAACCTGCAAAAGAACCGCGCGGGCTCGATACCAGCCAAACGCGCCCACCGGGAAACACGTCGATCGTCGCGATCGGATACCAGCCAAACGCGCCCACCGGCTCCCGGCAATCGACGAAACCCGCAAAATCCGTATGACCGACCCTTGCCAACGTGCAAGTTCGAGGAGATAACAGGTAGAAATCCAACCAATCACTGGCTGGTATCAACGCGCCCATCGGTGGCCGGAATCGACTAGCCGTTGACGAATTGACCCTCCCACCCCCCACCGCACGGAACGTGTCGACCTCCGTTACCAAGTGGGCACCCATCGGATGCATGATCGAATGTTCATTAGTTCGACCGGACGTACCACCCCAGGCAAGAGCGGCCAGCTGAGAAACGGAACGGACCGGAAACCGGATAAAATATCCGGCCGCGATCGCAAGAGAGCATAGACACCAATGGGTGGTACGCTATGCCTCGACAATGGCCAGAATGGCCTTACTGACGCCATCCCCAACTTAGGTCAGGCTGCCACTACTTGGGCTAGTTCGGCGTCGAATTCCAGACCCAATGGACATGTACAAGGATATGTGACAGCGGCTGTTTCCGTTCCATCGTCGTAAGTCCTTACGCCGTAAGTACACCCCACTGGATTCGAACCAGTAACCTTCGGTTCCGTAGGCCTCAGACGAAATCTCGCCGAAAAGCAAAGATGTTCTTTAGCAGCAACATTTTACGCCGATCAGGTCTTATTTGCAATCCGGCGCAAACCATAGCATTCCGTAGCAAATAGTCGCGGTACACACGCGGTACACGGGAGCAAGAAACGGTACAAACGGTACAGGTTTGGCGGCCAGCGAAAGAAGAGGATAACGGCATTTCCTCGCGGATTGACGCTCACAAAAACTTCTCGACGATCACTTCGTCCACGCACTTGCCACCAATTCTCACCTGCTTCGCTGCTGTTCCAATGACCCGGAATCCGAGTTTACGGACCACCAGCACGTATCGCTAGAAGCGAGCCGTGGAAACGAGCCAGGAATGGCAATGGTCAGCCAAAAGCCGGCGGGAATTGTACGGTCCCATCGAGTGGGCCATTTGCGGCCTGCACCCCTATAAAGAGCTAGAAATCCTCGCCGTGGTGATCGTCGCAGGCAGCCAAGGCAATCTCCACTGGATCGACGCGGAAGTGTCGATACCGCAGTAGCGATCATCGCTCCTGCAAAATGACGAATCGATTTCCTTTGCGGGTGCGTACCAGCAACATCACGCCCTCTTTGAGCGATTTGTCCTTGATTGCCGCCTTTGAACTCGGCGACCGACTGCACGTCTTTCCTGCCCACGCGGAGAATCAACATTCCTTCTTGCAAGCCGGCCTGGGCGGCGATTCCATCGGGCTTTACGTCGGAAATCAGCACGCCGCTGTATCCCTGGTAGCCGAGGCGGTACGAGCCCGTTGCTCGGTCAACTCGGTGACTTCCGAGCC
Organism: Bryobacterales bacterium; assembly: GCA_963838455.1. Classification (GTDB taxonomy): domain Bacteria; phylum Acidobacteriota; class Terriglobia; order Bryobacterales; family Bryobacteraceae; genus Palsa-187. Next base: position 2,758 of record CAWISY010000046.1, on the reverse strand, counting down.
CCCAGTGGCCGCTTTCAAAGGCGTGCGGATCCTTTGGTTCGTGCGCAGGGCTCGGCTCGCTGCGAGACACCGCCAACATCTTCCGGCAAGGGCTTAACGACGACCGACAGCGTCAGCGGCTTGTTGTCGCGGGTGATTTCCACCTGTTGTGTGGAGCCGGCTGGCGAACGCTCGACAATTTCCTGCAACTGCCGCGGATTGCTGACCGCTTGTCCTGCGTAGGAGGTGAGCACGTCGCCCGCGTGGAAACCGGCCGCGGCGGCCGGCGTGTCCGGTAGAACCTCTTCGATCAACACTCCCTTGTGGTTGTCCAGTCCCAGTTTTTGTGCCATCAGGCTGTCGATCTCACGGATTTGTACGCCCAAATAGGTCCGCTGGACCCACCCTACCGTTCTTGATCAGTTTAGCCCGGTGACCCATTTGGCCAGATTGGCCGGGATGGAGAAGCCGATGCCCTCATAGCCGCCGTTGCTGGTGATGGCCGTGTTGATGCCGATGATCTCGCCGCGAGTTCACAACGGGCCACCGCTGTTGCCGGGATTGATGGCCGCGTCGGTCTGGAGGAAATTGGTCGCGGTTTGTTCCGAACTCGTTCCTTCCGCTGATGATGCCGGCGCCGACGGTTTGCTCCAGCTCGAACGGATTACCGATGGCAAACACCCAATCGCCGATGTCCATTTGCGGGAGTCGCCCAGCGTCGCAGCAGGCAGTCCTTCGCCCCCCGCGCAGCACGGCCAGATCCCTTGCCTGGTCGGTCTTGATGTTGGTCGCCTTGAACTCGCGGCCGTCGGCCAATTCGACCAGCACTTCGTCGGCATCCTCGACGACGTGGCCATTGGTCAGAATGATCCCCGTGGCGTCGATGATCACGCCCGAGCCAAGATCCTCCTGCCGCGGGATGCGGCCACGAAAGGAGAACCGGGGCTTTGCTCGTCGCCAAGAGAGACCTTGAACGGGGTTCCCTTAAAGGGGTTTTTACGCGGCGTGCCCCGCGCTCCCGCCCGTCGACCACACGGGCCTTGGTCGTCGTCTTCACCTTCACTACCGTAGGAAGGACCTTTTTGGCCACGGCACGGAATGCGCACCGACAAGCTCTGGCGGATCTCAATGCCGCTGGTTTCTTCGGCCGCAATGTGCCGCCCAAGTGCGGCTAGAACGATACCCACCATCGAGAACCAGATAACCAACCATTTCTGGCGATTTTGTCGCTTACCAACAACAACCGATCGCATAGGGTAATTCTCCTTGCACGGGTCAAGCAAGCCGGTGCCTGCTCGGCATTACTATCTCGTATCTGCCCGGATTATGCCCAGCAACAAATACTGTTGCCTATTTTAGATCGCACCGCGGTGAGTTTCAACGGCTACGCAGCTCGGATTCCAGCGTCTTTTCCAACCTGTTCAGAAACCTGGATCGCCCGGATTGCAGGCAAACTGATGCCCGCTCTATAAAAGCCTGCGGTACATCCGTTTCACGTCCCTCGTGCCAATAGACACGTTTATTCCACTTTGTTACAACAACTTTGGCCGGGAAGTGCGGGAACCTTGGTCCCGAAGGCATTCGTGCTTACCTTCCCGGCTTTTATTCAGCATGACGACCGAGAACATTTGGGTCGCGCAGTGTTGGACGACGCTCGACGTGCTGGTGCCAGACGAAGCCAACTTATAGTAGTATTGAAGCTGCGATTTTCAGGACGAAGTGAAGCGAAAATCATGGAGTAACCGGGAGGATCACGCGGGTCGGGGTATTGGGCAGGGACGCAACACTGGCCGATACTGGCGGCCACGTTCCGTTCAATTCGCGGCATTCGCCGGTAGCCCGAACAGCAGTCGGCAACGGTCGCCGGGATGGAGGGGCAGTCGGGCGTCGAAACCTCTTCGATTCTCGGCTCTTTGACTGGCATCACGTTTCTTCGGTGTTCCGCCCATCAGTGCAGCCGGTGCGTTCGTTTCAAGGCTACGGAACCGGCGGTTTCTTCTGGCAGTGCTCCGCGAACTTGCGGATTTCCTCGGCCAGTTGGGCCTTGTGCTGCATCGTGAAGCTCGGCGTATACACCTCGCAATAGGTTGCCTGGTTCTGGTACAGCTTCTCGAAGACAATGGGCCAGTCGTAATCTCGCGGCTGGATCATCTGCTGGCCGCGACAAATAGGCTTCATCCAAACCTTTCGAAAACGGCCTCGATTTCCTTGTTCGGCACCACCCAGTCGCCATTCGGCCCCCAGCCGTTGGCCTGGCAGAAGAACAACGGGCGCGACGGCCCGATCCTGCCGATTACGTGATCCGCCAGTAGTGAGGCCGCCTCGCACACGGGCCGTGGCCCGAAAATGGCAGCTCCACGGCCAGGCCCTCGCCGGCATATTTCAAGCCGATGTCGATGAGCCGCTGGTGTGCCTTAAGCCAGTTCTCGAACGTGTAACCCCGCAATGCGAGGACTTCCTTGCCGTGATTCAACTCGGCCCAATCCTGCCCATACCATGCGAGGTGCAGCAGGTGCACGTGGTTGATGCAGCGCCGGTTGCCGCCCGACCAAAGCCTCGTATTGCTCCTCGAAGATCGTGTTCGGGGAGCCGTCGGCATTGAAGGGAGCAGGGACCTTTTCTGTTTGACATTGGGGCTACTTTTGGTATAGAATGCGCAGCCTTTGTCAAAAACCCGTGTCGGAGTGTGCCGGCCCGCCATGAAGCGCACCGAATAATCCAGGTTATGTTCTCAGCGAAATCTTCAGCCCAGCTTCCAAGAGAGACAGATTTTCGTCAA
>CAWISY010000045.1:0-5010 GCA_963838455.1 Bryobacterales bacterium | reverse complement strand
GCATTCGAATGCGCGCGGCCCATGAAGCCGTAGCCGACCAGACCGATTCTCAGGGGAGGCCGGCTCATGCTCGGGTTTCGGCGGCGGCGCTCCAGCCATGCGCCTCCCGCACCGCGATCATGACGCTGAGAACTTTGCGCCACGTCTCCGGCCGAAGCATGACAGCGTTGGGGAACATGCAGCCGTCCCAGCAGATGTGCCGGAAGGCTCGCGTGAGCGATCCCTCCTCATTCCGAAGCCAAAAACCGGCATCGCGCACGATGTCGAGCTTGCCGTTAGGATCGTCCGGCAGGCAGTGGCGGCCGGTTTTGTCGTGCGATCCCGATCCCTTGACCGTGGCATCGTTCTGCGCGACGTGGAAGTCGATGGTCCAGGGGCGCAGAGCCCGCGTCATCGTGCGCAGGGCGTCTTCGAAGGCATCGTCTTCGAAAACTTGGCGCTGCGACCAATCGAAGTTTTCCGGCAGCAGCCGGTCCTCCGGCGCATTGAAACCGAGCAGAAACAGCAGAGTGTGCGCCATATCGGCCTGGAACCCGAGCGTTTTGGGACGGCCCACCAGCTCCAGCAACTCTAGCATTCGCTTCCAACTATGCATCCCGCCCCAGCAGATCTCGCCTTCCGCGGCGAGACGCTCGCCGCAGGAATCGGCGATTGCGCACGCCCCGCGAAATGTTTCGGCGATGCGCTTGGTGTTTTCCTGCGGATTCTTGGCCCATTCGGCGGGACTCGCCGCCGAATCGATCCGCACGATCCCGTAATGCCGGATGCCGAGCTTGCGCAGCTTCTCGGCTATCACACAGGCCTTCTTCACCTGGGTTAAGAACTTCCTCCGCTCTTCGGCCGAACCCATCGCGGAGCCGCCGCCGGTCCCCTCCCATACCGGAGCCACCAGCGAACCGGCCACCAAATCGCGCTGCGCCAGACTCTCGGCCAGACGCTTCAACTCGTCATCGCTAGAATCGATCGACGTATGCGGCTCGGCCAGGAACAGATCCACACCATCAAAATGTTCTCCGTTGACCTCAGCCGCTGCCGTAAGATCGAGCATCGTTTCGAGATCGAGGTGCGGCTCACCGCCTGAACCTTTGCCGACCAAACCGGGCCACATGGCGTTATGAATGGCGGGGAACCTATTCATGGGTTGGCCCAAAATGCTTCAAGATCACCAGAGGCTGCGCATCGCTGGCATTGTGGATGCGTACGCCCTCGCGGGCCGCGCCGGCCGAGACGAAGAATTCGTCCTGGGTCATTTCGCCGAAGCGAATCATGGTGGGCGCGCACACGGTGTGCTTGCCCACCGTTCCATGACCCTGCGAAACCAGCGCGCCGTAAGCTTCCGCGTCCTGGATCACCACGCTGCGCGCTGGGAGCACCGTCAGCTCCTTCGCCGAATAATGCGCGGTTCCGTAGGTGATCCACATCTCCCGGTATCCGCCCTCTTCCATTTCTCGCACCGGCTTCACCGGTTTTGGGAAAACCTTGTTGCATTTGCCGAACTCGGGATTCACATTCGCATCCCAATCCAGCATGCCCACCAAATAATCGAGGTCGTGATGATATTCGGGTAAGACGTCCTTGGTCAGAAGGCTCCAATCCACGCACCTTCCTTCCACCAGGGATTGAAACATGGCGAAGACGTCGCTGGCCACCTGCGGCTCATAGGTCACCAGCGAACCCGGCGCGTGCAGAATGCCGGGGTTGATCTGCCAGCCTGCGCCGACCTCAAGCCGGTAGGCCCGCGAGTGATTCAGAATTCCGTTATCGCCTTTGTTCCAATGCTCCAGGCACCGCCGGACGTCTTCCTGGGTCGTGCCCGGCTCCAAACCCATGAACGTGTACGGAAAATTGTTTTCGATCTGGTTGTACTGCGGCGGGAAATAATACGCCTCGGGCTTGCCTTTAAATCCCACTTTCGCGGCGTACTCGTCGTTCTGATGCATGTGGTGCGGGATGGGACCCATGTTGTCGAAGAACTTGCACAACACGTTCCAGCCGCCCTGGCGCGCCATGACCTCGGCGCCCAGCAACTCATCGCCAGCGGTCTCGACCGCTTCCTTCAACAGGAACCGCTGACCATCTCCGGATCGAACGAAGCTGAGGCCTTCGTGCTCACCCGTCAGCGGCCCGTTGGCGGCTTTCGTGGTCGAGGAAAACCAGCGTTCGTTGATTCCGCCGCGATGGGCCCCGAAGGCGTAGAGATCGTCCGGATGCAGCCGCAGCCTGCGCCCGGGAATCATGAACGACCGCGGCACCCAGCAGGGCTCCAGCCGCAAAATACCTTCGCCGGCGGCAATGGCGGCGTGTATGGAAGCTCGCGTCACGTCAGCATTATACCGGCAGGAGGCCTATCTAAGGTGTCCAGCGGCGCCGAATCCTGCCAAGGGTTGTTCCCGCCAGCCCGCGCCATACAGCGTCAGCCCAAGTCCAACGCTCGCCGCAAAAGGGTCTTGATCACGGCTTGCCGGCTAACATTGAGGCGCGCGGCCCGCTCATCCAATTCCCGCAGCATGCCCTGAGTGAGATCGACGTTCACGCGCTTCACCGGACGGACGACCGTGAATCTGTTGGTGAAGTAGGACGAGACGTCCTCGCCGCGCGAAGCCTTTCGGGCGATCTCATCGGCGCTCACCTTGGTCTTAGACGTTGTCGGCATAATCGCGCTCCTCTTCACTGGTCGCCTCCCAGGCAGTCACCAGATGGTAGTACTCGCCATCGGAACCGTGGCGGATCTCAAAGATGACCGAGCACAAACGGCCTCCGCTGAACCCGATCGCGCGGAACTGCTCTGGATCGTCCCGTCTCCGGTCAACCAGATATGCCTGATCGAAGATCTGTTGCGCCTCCTCCAGGCTGACGCCATGCTTCCGCTTAACCTCCCGGCTCTTCTTTGGGTCGAATTCCAGGCGCACGCAGTCAGTATATAACTCTTATATCATGTCTGCCGTCCGAGCCCGAGTGCCGGTGGGGCGCACACGCTCTCCTCATGCCGTCAGGCGCGTCGAGAACCAGCCCGCACCAGACCAATCCCCGCCAGCCCGAGGGCGAGCAGAGTCCACGCCGCCGGCTCCGGCACGCTGGACGTCGTGACGCCCCGCCGTGACCCCAACGATGTCGTAGGTCTGCGTCGTCAGGTAGGTGTCCGTGGTGATGACGTTGCGGTCGATGGTGTAATGTCGGCGTTGATGCTGATATCCAACTGCGGGCCGGGAGGGTTTCGAAAAAAAATCGGGCTGCCGCTGAGCGTCGCGATCAAGGTCGTCGAATATTCATACGCCGACTGGGTCACCGGCGTATCCACCGCCACGTAACGGCTCGTAAATGATTCCGTGACTAGGAGCCTGTCCGAGTATTCTCGCAACTTCGCGGGTACAAATGGAACAGAACCGGTACATAATGTTTTATGCCAAAGGGCTACCGAACCTACCTGCCGGAGCAAGATCTGCTGTTGCCGCCGAGCCTGCGCGAATGGCTGCCTGAAGATCATCTGGTCTACTTCGTGAGCGATGTCGTCGACCAACTGGATCTGTCGGCGATCCACGCGGTGTACGAGAAGGAGAAGCGAGGGCAACCGCCGTACGATCCGCGGCTGATGACGAAGTTGTTGGTCTACGGCTACTGCACCGGAGTGTTCAGTTCGCGGCGGATTCAGAAGCGGTTGCAGGAAGACATCCCGTTCAAAGTGTTGGCGGCGGGCAACGAGCCGGACTTCCGGACCATCTCCGACTTTCGCAAGATCCACATCGCAAACGCTGCAGAACCTGTTCGAGCAAGTCTTGGCGATGGCGCTGGAATGCGGGGCGATCAAACTGGGCCGGGTATCGCTGGACGGGACGAAGTTGAAAGCCAACGCCAGCAAGCACAAGGCGATGAGCTACGGCCGGATGAAGGAGAAGCAACAGCAACTGAAGGAAGAAGTGAAGCAGTTGCTGGCGCAGGCCGAGGCCGCCGATGAGGAGGAAGATCGCCAGTACGGCAACCAGCGCGGCGACGAGTTGCCGGAGGAACTGCGGCGGCGCGAGACTCGGCTGGCCAAGATCAAGGAGGCCAAGAAAGTCCTGGAGCAACGGGCGCGGGACAAGGCCGCCGCGGAAGGCAAGAGCGCCGAAGAGGCCAAGCGGGCCAAGCCGGAGGACAAGGATCAATACAACTTCACCGACCCGGAGTCGCGCATCATGAAAGGCGCCGACGGGATCGTGCAGGGCTACAATGCGCAAGCGGCGGTGGAGCCGGAGTTGCTGTTGATCGTGGGGCAATCGGTGACCGAAGCGGCCAATGACAAACAGCAACTGAAGCCGATGGTGGAGCTCATCGAGCAACAGTCGGGGCAGCGTCCGGAAGCGATTTTGGCCGACAACGGATATTGTTCGGAGGAGAACCTGGAGCACCTGGAATCGGCCGAACAACCGGAGCGCCGGATCGAGGGGTTCATCGCGACGGGCAAGCAAAAGCATGGCGAGCATCGCCTGCCGGCCAAGCGCGGTCCGTTGCCGAAAGGCGCGACCAGACGTGGATCGGATGAAGCGGAAGCTGCAGACCAAAGTGGGCAAAGCCGTCTACGCGGCGCGCAAGTGCGTGGTGGAACCGGTGTTCGGGCAGATCAAGCAGGCGCGCGGGTTCCGCCAATTCTTGCTACGCGGAAAAGAGAAAGTGAAAGGCGAGTGGGCGCTGCTGTGCCTGACGCATAACATTCTACGGCTCTACGCGGCCATGCAGTACTGATGAGAGGCATCGAGGAATGATTTTCGATCAAAATCGCGGCTCCGAACGGTCCTGGAGCAACATCGACCGCCGTTCGGCGTCACCATCGCTGCCCAGCGAAGACTTTCGTGCTACTTACGCGACGCGAGTTCCAAGCCCTTCGCGGGGCGTTACTCGGACAGGCTCCTAGGAGTGAGCCACCTCGGTTCACCGCCCAGCAAGGAACTACCTCGAAGCTCGAACAGGAGTACCGGAGGCCTCAATGCCATCCCGACGCCGCCGCACGTTTCTGAGCCTCGCGGCAAGCGGTTT
>CAWISY010000044.1:0-42100 GCA_963838455.1 Bryobacterales bacterium | reverse complement strand
TAGGTCAGAGTTTCTTGAGCCAGATACTGCGGATATTGATTTTGCCGGTGCCTTCGATTTCAAAGCCGATCAAACCGGACTTCTTGAACATGCTGGGATCGTCGTCGATCAGGATCGACATCACATGGCCGTTCACGATGTGGGTCATGGTATTGCCGCGGGCGATCAAGTGCAGTTGATTCCACCCGTCGACTTTCACGTACCCGGCAAGTTCATCCTTGTCGCCGAGCGTGGCCAGCAGCCGCGGCCGCTTGCCCTGTTCCGTGCGTACCATTTGGCCACGCCAGGCGATGATGCCGCGGCCTGTGGCTTGTTCGTAATACTGGCCGGTGTACTGGTTGCGGCCGTCGAAATCGAACTGCGCGCCGCGCATATCCCACTTGGCCTGCGACGCGGCCGAGGGTGGATTTCCGCGCGGCTGGCCGCTGGGACAAGTTCCCGTCGCGGGCCGGGCCGGCCCTGCTGCGCGCGGCGGCACAATCGAACCTCGATACTGCACGCCGCTATTGATGGCAGTGCCCTCGCCGCGCATCTCCAGCTTCAGCTCAAAGTCCGCCGCTTCACCGCCTTTCCAGACCAGGTAGATGGTGCCGGTGGGTTTTTCGCAAGTAGATTCAGCGACGATGGCTCCATTCTCGACGTGCCAGTAACTGGTGTCGCCATCCCAACCCTTAAGTGTCGAGCCGTCAAACAGCGAGGTCCAGCCAGCATGATCGTTGTCGTTAAAATCGATGGGGTCGGGCTGGCTGAATCCGCCTCCACCGCCTCCGCGAGCTTTCGCTGTGGGCTGGGGCGGAGCCGGTTGTTGCGCCACAGAAGGAGTTGTGTAAAACGCCAGCAGCAGCGCTCCGATCGCCGCGCTGATAGCGAAGAGCCCGCGGCGCCGCCCGTAACAACGAAGGATGATCGACATGAATCGCTCCTGACAAACCGGACTCACACCAGTAGATTATGCCATTGGCCGCGAGTCCCGTGAGCACAGGCCGATTCATTTGCGTTAGGGTGAGAAACTGGCTTGGCTGCGGTCACATCCACTTAGCATTGAAACAGTTCACACATCGGCTTGAGATACGCACGCGCGGGAAGGGCTTGTACCCGTTCACGCGGCTTGTGGCGGAGTGGGTGGCTTCCACCGGGGCCGGAACCGGTCTCGTGACGGTCTTCGTGCAGCATACCTCGGCCTCGCTGGTAATTCAGGAAAATGCCGATCCGGATGTGGTGCTGGATCTCAACGATTTCTTTGATCGGCTCGCGCCGGAGAACGATCCTCGATATCGCCACACCACGGAGGGTCCCGACGATATGCCCGCACACATCCGCGCGGCGCTAACGCAAACGCAGTTGTCGATACCGGTGATCGGAGGGCGCATGGCGCTGGGGATCTGGCAGGGAATCTACCTGTTCGAGCATCGTAGCGAACCCCAGCGCCGGAGCGTGGTTTTGCACCTGTTGGGCGAGTCGAATCCTCCGGCATAAGGGGAGAGCCGCCGCGAATCGCCGCATGAGCTTACATGAGCTTACATGAGCTTAGTGGATCACCCGCCGCCGCAGGATCGCCGGCACGTCGAGTTCATCGAATAACGGCTCGTGCCCGTTGACCTTGGGCGGAGGAGGCGCCGGTGTGGGCTCCTGCATGGCGGCAGGCTCCGGACGGGCAACCGGCTGCTCCACCGGAGCCTCGGGCTCGGGCTCGGCGACAGCGGCCACCGCGGCTGTCCCAGCCATCGCCGCGACCGCAGCTTGCGGCATCTGCACCGCAGGCTCGTCTACCGGAGGCGGCGCCTGCACTTGAACCGGACGCGTGTCCGCGGCTCCTTTGCGCTGAATCGCGGGCAGAGTCTCACGCTCGAATCCGGTGGCGATAACGGTGATCTTGACCTCGTCTCCGGCAGACTCGTTCATCACCACGCCGAAGTTAATCTGCACGTCTTCGTTTTCGGCGGCGGCGCGAATCAGCGAGCAAGCCTCGTTGACCTCGTGCAGACCGAGCGCGCTCGATCCGGTGATGTTGATCAGGATCCCGCGCGCGCCGCGCACTCCGCCGGCGTCGAGCAGCGGGCAACTGATCGCCTTCTGCGCCGCGATCACGGCCGCGTTTTCGCCCGCCGCGGAGGCTGTGCCCATCATGGCGTAGCCCATACCCAGCATGATGCTGCGGATGTCGGAGAAGTCGCGATTGATCAGGCCCGGCGTGGTGATAATGTCGCTGATGCCCTGCACGGCCTGGCGCAGAACATCGTCGGCCACGCGAAACGCTTCCACGAAACTGGTGCCTTTCGGGACCAGACCCAGCAACTGGTCGTTGGGGATGGTGATGACGGTGTCCACCACGCTGGCCAGCTCCGCCAATCCCTCCTCGGCCTGCTTGCGGCGCTTGGGACCTTCGAAGGCGAACGGCTTGGTGACCACCGCGACGGTCAGCGCGCCCAGCTCCTTGGCCAGAGACGCGACCACGGGAGCAGCGCCGGTTCCGGTGCCGCCGCCCAGGCCCGCGGTGACGAAGACCATGTCCGCGCCTTCCAGCAGATCGATGATGCGCTCTGTGTCTTCGAGCGCGGCCTGGCGCCCCACCGACGGATCGGAGCCGGCTCCCAGCCCGTGCGTGATCTTGGAGCCGAGGGACAGTTGATTCGGCACCGGCGACACGGCCAGCGCCTGCGCGTCGGTATTGAGCACGCAGAATTCGACGCCGGCCAGACCCTGATCCAGCATGCGCGCCACTGCATTGCAGCCGCCTCCGCCCACGCCGAACACGCGGATGCGCGTGGCGGGCGCCGCTTCTTCCTGAATCGAGAATTTCAAAGCATCGAGTGCCATGGATCACCAACCTCCTGATTTACCGAATCTCTTCATCTCAACACTCCTCACCTCAACACCAGCCCCAGCAGGCCGCTGGCGCGCCGCGGGGGCGCGCGGTGCAGCTTCAGACGCCCGGAAAACATGGCCAGACCGGCAGCGACGGTCCACTGCGGGGTCTGGAGCTCCTCCGGCCAGTTGCCGATGCCCTTGGCCAGCCCGTTGCCGGCCTGGCAGTTCAAAACGCGTTCCGCCATGTCGCACATGCCGGGAAGAAGCGAGCCTCCGCCGGTCAGCGCCACGCCTTCAAACAAGCTCCGCTCCATCCCTGCCCGCTGCAGTTCCGCGTGCACGTGCAGGAACAACTCCTCGGCGCGAGCCTCCAAAACTTCGATCAGATCGCCGCGGCGCCTTTCCCGAGGCGGACGGCCTTCCGGAGACGGCACCTCGATCAGGCTGGAATCCGCGGTCAAGCCCAGTAGCGCGCACCCGTACTGCTGCTTCAGGCTCTCGGCATCTTCATAGGTGACCTTGAAAACGGTGGCGATGTCGCGCGTGAAGTGATCCCCGGCGATCGGGATCGAAGAACAAAGCTGCACCGCATCGCCATCGTAAATCACCAGTCCGGTGGACTGCATGCCGATGTCCACCACCGCCACGCCGCGCGCGCGGTCTTCGGGAAGCAGGCACGCGTAGGCGGCGGCCAGCGGCTCGAATATGGTTTCCTCAACCGGCAGATGCGCCAGGTGCGCCGCAGCCACCAGCGCCTGGTGCTCCTGAACGGAAGCGGTCACGATGTGAACGTTGGCTTCCAGGCGCGAGCACACGCCGCGGTGGGGCTTGTGATAACCGGAGCGGCCGTCGAGTGTAAAATCCTGCGGCAACACCTGCAGCAGCATGCGGTCGCTTTCGAGCGACACGTCGCAGGCGCGTTCGGCGGCGTAGCTCAAATCCGCGGCGGTGATCTCGCGAGGACGCCCGAATTCGTACAAGCCGCGGCTTTGCGCGCCGTGCACGTGCGTGCCGCCGATACCCAGGGTGACGCTTTCGGCCGAACCGCCGGCTCCGCCTTCGGCCTCCGTCATGGCCGCCCGCATCGAAGCAGCCACGGCCACTTGATCCACGACGCGGCCTTTGTGCCATCCCGCGGAGGGAGCCACTCCATGGGACAGGTAGCGGATCCGGTCGCCTTCAAGCGCGCACAGCACGCAGCGCGTGCTCGAGCTGCCTGCGTCGATTCCGGCGGCGATCTGGGTGCGTGCGGCCATGCTATTCGGTCACCGTTTTCGACGCGCCCTTTGGCGGCACGACAGTGATGCGGTCTTCGACGCGCAGGTCCAGCACTGTGGCGTCCGGCATCCGCTTGACGATCTCGGAGTAATAGCGGACGAAATTCTGATGCCGCAGCGCGAAGTCGCGATCGCCCAGCAGCAGCGTGACGCGGCTGCCCTCGAACGGCTCGGTCATCTTCACGTCGTCGGGATCGGTGACGTCCACCTCGATGGCGGCGTGCGAAACGTCGCCCAGTTCCTTGGTCACTTTCAGAAACCGCTGCACGCGTTCGTGGCGCTGGCCGATCGGATCGGAGCCGCGCACCCCCAGCAGCACCGGCAGCAGGAAGTGATCCCGGACCGGCGGGAGAATCACTCCCTCCTCGTCGATCAATTGCGCCCCCTCGGAAGAGCCGACAAACGCCACCGGCTTGCGCTCGATCACGCCCACCACCACGCGGTTGGGCCAGAAGCGGGCTACGCTTGCGTCCTTCACCCAGTCCACCGTGCGCAGCGCGTCGCGGCGATCGCTCAGCGGAATCAGATACGCGCTGCGGCCGAAGTCGTCGGAGAACACGGCTTCGACGGCCCGCGAGGAAACGTGCGCGGCGCCGGTAATTGCAAGCGAGTCCGAGCCATCGCCGGGTTGGTTCAGGACGAAGCGGGGATCGCCGATCAGGAATTGCTCCAGGCAGTGGAACCCGTACAGCGCGGCGACCAGAGCCACGGCGGCCGCGATCATCGCGGCAATCCATTTCGGAGGTAAGAAGGAACGCGCCATCAGCTCCGGTGTTTCAACCCCTCCAAAATAGCCGGACCGCTTTGCGAGATGCTGCCCGCTCCTAAAGTGATGATCGCGTCGCCCTCGCGAGCCTCCCCGATGACCGCGGCGATTCCCGCTTCCATGGACTCCGCATAATGCGCGTCGCGGTGGCCATAGGCCTGGATCCGCTCCACCAGTTGCCGCGAGCTCACGCCCTCAATCGGTTTTTCCGAAGCGCCGTAGATATCCAGCACATGGACGCTGTCGGCGTCATGGAAGGCGCGGGCGAAATCGTCCATCAGCGCCTGCGTACGCGTGTAGCGGTGCGGCTGGAACAGCACGTGGATGCGGCGCAAGTTGCAGGTGCGCGCGGCTTGGAGGGTGGCGCGAATCTCAGTAGGATGATGGCCGTAATCGTCGATCACCGTGACGCCGCCTTCCACGCCGCGAATGTCGAAGCGGCGGTCCACGCCGGTGAAACGCTCCAGGGCTTCGCGGATCCGCTCGATGGGAATTTCCAGCTCCAGAGCGATGGCGGTCGCAGCCGCCGCGTTCAGCGCATTGTGCGCGCCGGGTACGCGCAACTGGAAGCAGCCCAGGCTCTCGCCGCGGTAGCTGAGTTGAAACTGGCTCGCCATGTGCCCTGCCGCGGAGTGCGTCACCCGCAGGTCCGCCTGCGCCGCAGTTCCATAGGTCACGATGCGCCGATTGAGGCTGGGCAGAATACGCTGGATGTTTTCGTCGTCCAGGCACAGCACGGCCACGCCATAAAAAGGAAGCTTGCCGATGAAGGACGCGAAGGCGGCGCGGATCTCCTCCAGATCGGCGTAGTGATCCAGGTGCTCGCGATCGATGTTGGTGACCACGGCCAGAATGGGCGCGAGCTTCAGGAACGATCCGTCGCTTTCGTCGCTCTCCACCACCAGGTATTCGCTGTTGCCGAGCCGCGCGTTGGCGCCGCCCATCATTCCGACTTTCCCGCCGACCACCACCGTGGGGTCGAGTCCTGCGTGGGTCATGATGGCGGCGATCATCGACGTGGTGGTGGTCTTGCCGTGGCTGCCGGCCACGGCGATGCCGAATTTCAGCCGCATCAGCTCCGCCAGCAGTTCCCCGCGCGGAATAATCGGCAGCCCCAGGCGCCGCGCCTCCACGATCTCCGGATTGCCGGCCGGCACGGCCGAGCTGAACACCACTGCCTTCGCGCCGCCGACATTCGACGCCTGGTGGCCGATAAAAACGGTTGCGCCGCGAGCCGCCAGTCCCTCCGTCACCGAAGAAGCCCGCTGGTCCGATCCGCTGACCGGGTATCCCATCCCCAATAGGATTTCCGCGAGTCCGCTCATGCCGATGCCGCCGATGCCGATGAAGTGAACCGGTTGGCGCTTGAAAAACATTTTATTAACGTATTGTTTCGGCTTTCGCCGCCTCTGTCAATCCCGTCGTCACTTGAACGTTTCCAGGATCTCCGCGGCGCGCCTCGCCGCTCCCGGCCGCGCGAAGCCCCGCGCTGCGCCGGCCATCTCTTTTAACCGCGCCGGATTGTCGATCAGACGGATCACTTCCGCCACCAAACGCGCTCCGGTCATCTCCGCGTCCGGCACCAGCAGCGCTGCACCGGCTTTCTCGAACGCTTCCGCGTTGCGCAGTTGATGTTGATCGCTGGCGGTGGGCAGAGGCACCAGGATCGACGGCCGGCCCGCCGCCGCAATCTCGCTGACCGCGCCCATCCCTGCGCGGCTCACAATGAGCGACGCTTGCGTGAACGCCGCCGGCATGTCGTCCAGAAACGCGTGCATCTCGCCCGGCATGCCGGAGGCTCCAAAGCGCTGCAGCCGATCCTCGAAGGCGACCGCGCCGCGCTGCCATCCGGTCTGATGAATCAGCCGTACTGAGTCTTTGCGCCACAGCGGCCAGCTCTGCTCCGCCGCTCGATTCAGCGTGCGCGAGCCCTGGCTGCCGCCGGTAATCAGCACCGTCAAGGGTTGTTCGAAACTCGGCGGCGGCACGGAGAAAAACTCCTCGCGCACCGGCAAACCCGTCAGCTCCGCGCGGCCGGGCGGAAACCATCGCGCGGTTTCGGGAAAACTCACCAGCGCCCGCGTGATGAAGCCCGCCAGGCGCCGATGCGTGAATCCAGGCACTGCGTTCGGCTCCATGATCACGGTGGGAAGGCGCAGCCACAGCGCCGCCAGCAACACCGGTCCCGCCACGTATCCGCCGGTCGAAAACACCGCCGCAGGCCGAGCCCGGCGCAGCATGCGCGCGGCTGCCATCACACTCCACGGCAGAGCAGCCAGGGTGGAAACCGTCTTCCGCAGGCCGACCCGTTTCAAACCGCCGATCTCGATCCATTCGATGGGAAAGCCTGCCGCTGGCACCAGCCGCGCTTCGATGCCCCGGCGCGTTCCGATAAAGCTCACCGTGTGGCCGCGGCCGCGCAACTCCCGCGCCACCGCCAGCGCCGGGATCACGTGGCCGCCGCTGCCTCCCCCGGCCATGACAAAGGTAGCCATGGTCCCCTTTAACCTTCATGTTCGCTCACGCTCAGAAGCAACCCCAGCGAGCCGAGGGTGCTCAGCAAAGAGCTCCCGCCGAAGCTGATCATGGGCAGCGGGAAACCCTTGGTAGGCGCCATGTCCAGCACCACCGTAATGTTCATCAGCGCCTGCAGCAGGATGGTCACCGTCACACCCAGCGCCAGATATTTTCCGAAGTCGTCGCGAGCCAGCAGAAACAGGCGCGCCCCGCGCCATAGGATCGCCACAAATCCCAGCAGCACGGCCGAGCATCCCCACAATCCCAGTTCCTCGCCGACGGTCGCATAAATGAAGTCGGTATGCGCCTCCGGCAGGAACATCAGCTTCTGGCGGCTGTTGGTCAGGCCGACGCCGAAGATCCCTCCCGTGCCCACCGCGATCTTGGATTGCCGCGGCTGGTAACTCGCATCGCGGATGGAGGTCGACCGCGCGACGTAATCGCGGACGATGTGGTGCGTGTCGATCAGCTCGATCTTGGAGTAGTCCGGATCGACATAGGCGATCACGCGCCCCAGCCGGTAGCCCTGGTGCACCACGGCGATCACCACCAGCAGCAGGCTGAGCAGCCCGACCCGCAGCATGTACTTCCACTCCAGTCCCGCAACCCAGAACACGATCACGGCGGTCATCACCGGAACCATCGCGGTGCCCAGATCCGCCACCACCACCAGCATGGCCAGCATCGCCACGGCGACGAAGGCCTGCTGCAGCGTCTTGCGGTGATTGATGGCCTGCGCGCGCCGCGAGATGAAGTACGCCAGAAACAGGATCAGCGCGGGCTTCGCGAATTCCGACGGCTGCAGCGAGCCGACGTCCGGAACGCGGAACCAGCGATGCGTTTTGGGGTCCGCAAAATACACCACGATCAGCAGCGCCAGCACGATGCCCAACCCGGAGAACGCCCACGCCGAGGTGTTCATCACCCGGTAGTCCAGGCGCTTGAAGTACATCAGCACGATGAACGAAATCACCGCGAAAATAATCTGGTGCAACACGAAGAAATAGGGCGCGACGTGATAAAACGGCTCGGCTGACGCGCTGGAGGCGCTGTAGACCATGACGATCCCGAAACCGGTCATCGCCAGGATGGTCAGGAACAGAATCCAATCGGTCTTGAGTCTGGCCATTTTAGCGCGACCCTCCCAGCGCGTTCACCAGCCGCTTGAACTCGCGTCCGCGATGCTCGAAATTCTCGAACTGATCGAAGCTCGCGCAGGCCGGGGCGAGGAGCACCGTGTCGCCGGAGCGTGCGCGGGCGTAGGCTTCGCCGACCGCGGCTGCGAGCGTGCGGCATTGCCAGACGGGGACAGCGCCGCTGAGCTGCTTCTCGATCTTCGCCGCGGAAGCTCCAATCAACAAGGCCGCGTGCGCCTTTTCCTGGAGCGGCGCCGCCAGTGGGGCATAGTCGGCGTCCTTGTCCTTGCCGCCGAGGATCACCCACAGCGTTTTTTGAGAGGCCGGCACAGGGCCGGCGCGGCCCTCGAGACGTTGAGGAATCCCAGCCTTACCGCTCGCGCCAGGCTCCGTTGTGCCGGCAGGTTCCTCAGAAGCCCTGCCCGGAAATGCCGCAATCGCTTTCAGCGTCGCGTCCACATTGGTGGCTTTCGAGTCGTTGTACCAAGCCACGCCGGAGAGCTCGCGCACGAACTCCAGCCGGTGTTCCACGCCGGGGAAACTCATGACCGCCTCGCGGATCCGGGCGTGTGAGGCCCCGGCAAGATCCGCCGCAATCGCCGCGGCCATCGTGTTTTCCAGATTATGGACGCCGCGCAGCGGAACCTCGTGAGCTTCCATGAGCGGCTCGCCTTCTAAAACGATGGTGTCCCCGTGCAGCCACGCCCCCGGCGCGACCTCGCGCGTGGAGCTGAACCAATATTTGGCGCCGCGTTCCGCGGCCCCCTCTGCGTAACTGCGCGTGATAGGATCGTCGGCGTTCAGCACGGCGAAGTCACCGGCGCGCTGATTCTCGAATAGCCGCCCCTTGGCCGCGGCGTAGCGCTCGAAGGTGTGATGCCGGTCCAGGTGATCGGGCGACACATTTAATGCTAAACCAATCTGAGCATGAAATGTTTCAATGGTCTCAAGTTGGAAGCTGGACAGCTCCAAAACGTTCCACTGCCCGGAGCGTGAGGCAGCCACCATTGCAGCCGGCGGCGTGCCGATGTTGCCGCCTACCTGCACGGCGATCCCGCTCGATTTCAAAATATGGCCGGTGAGTGCGGTGGTCGTCGTCTTGCCGTTGGATCCAGTGATGCCGATGGTCTCGCCTTCGAGGAACCAGCTTGCCAGCTCCAGATCGCCGATTACGCGCGCGCCGCGAGCTCGCACCCGCTCCACCACCTCCATATCGGCGGGAACGCCCGGCGAAAGCACCACCAGCTCCGCCCCAGCGAAAGCAGCCTCGGTCTGCGGTTGAACCACGACCCCCAGCCGCTCCAGGCGGTCATCCCGAACCTGGCGCGAGTCCACTGCCGTCACCTGCGCTTTCTTTTCGACCAGTAGCTCCACGGCAGCGATTCCGCTCCGAGCCATCCCCACAACAACCACCTTCACGCCATCGATTTTCATTGCAACTTCAGCTTCATCGCAGTTTCAACGTCGTCAAGGCGAATAGAGCCAGCACCAGGCCGGCGATCCAGAAACGCACGATAACTTTCGATTCTTCCCAGCCCAACTGCTCGAAATGATGATGCAACGGCGCCATTTTGAAGATGCGTTTTCCGCGGGTCTTGAAGCTGGCCACTTGCAGAACTACCGAAAGCAGCTCAATCACGAACACGCCGCCGATGAACAAAAGGAGGATCTCCTGCTTCAGCAAAACCGCGACCGTTCCCAAGCCTCCGCCCAATCCCAGCGCGCCCACGTCGCCCATGAACACTTCCGCCGGATGCGCGTTGTACCACAGAAATCCGAGCGAAGCTCCGAACATCGCCCCGCAGAAGATGGTCAGTTCAGAGGCGCCCGGCGTGCGCTGGATCTCCAGAAAGCGCGCGAATTCGGCGTTGCCGGAAACGTAGGAAAGCGCGGTCATCGCCGCGGAGGAGATCGCCATCAGGCCGATCGCCAGGCCATCCAGCCCGTCCGTTAAATTGACCGCGTTGGAGCAGCCCACCAGCACCAGGACCACAAATCCATAGAAGAAGACGAACGCCAGCGGATAGGTCCACGGGTTGCGGAGCCACGCGTGCACCAACAAATCCGGATGGAAACTTTTGAAGAATGGAACGTTGAGATCGGTCGAATACAGCTTCTGTGTGTTCAGCGCCAGCAGCAGCACGCCGATCAGCAACGCGGCCGCCACCTCGCCCATGAACTTCTGCCTCACGGTGAGCCCCAGGTTGCGTTTGCGCTTGACCTTCAGGTAGTCGTCCAGGAAGCCCACCAGTCCGAACGTGACCAGTCCGGTCAGGCTCACCCACACCGCCGGCGTGCGCAAATTCTCCCACAGCAGAACCGGGACAATAATCGAAGCGCCGATAAGCAGCCCGCCCATGGTGGGCGTGCCGGCTTTCTTCAGGTGCGTCTTGGGGCCGTCCTCACGAATGTGCTGGCCGATTTGAAACTGCCGCAGGCGCGCGATCAGCCACGGACCCATCGCAATCGACAGCAGCATGGCCGTGAAAAATGCCATGCCGGTGCGAAACGTGGTGTATTGAAACACGCGAAACGGCGTGTAGAGATGGAACAACTTCTCGTAGCCGAGCCAGTACAACATGGGTTAGCGTTCGCTTTCCGGCCCGGAGTCACCGGCAAGAAATTCGTCGAGCGCCCGCTCCACGTGCACGCCGCGCGAGCCCTTGAACAGGATGGCGTCGCCGGGCCCGGCAAGCGATCGCACCAGCCGGCCGGCCTCCCTGGGATCCTCGAAAAAAAACGCGGCGTCGTTGCCAAGGCCAGAACGCATGGCCGCGTCCACCATGTAACAGGCGGCGCCGCGTAGTCCAACGAGCACATTCAAACCGCTCCGCGCGGCATAGTCTCCCACGTCGCGATGAAGCGTCTCAGCCCAGTGGCCAAGCTCGAGCATCTCCCCCAGTACCGCGATGCGCTTCCGCGCCGGAGCCTGGTTAAGGACATCCAGCATGGCGCGCACCGCGTCCGGATTGGAGTTGTAGCAATCGTTGTAGATCAAAATGCCCTGGTGATGGAAGCGCTCCCCGCGCATCTTCCCGGGCGCGAGCTCGCGCACTCGTGCGGGCAGCCGTTCGGCGCCGATTCCATAAACGCGCGCGACGGCAATGCCCGCAAGCAGGTTCGAAACCGCGTGCCGCCCGGCCATCGGACTGTGGAACGGAACTCCGTCGACGCGAAACTCCACGCCGTCGGCCAGCAGGCGCACATCTTCGGCCCGAACCTCCGCCGCTTCCGAGACGCCGTAGAGCACGGAGCGGCCCGGATGGACTGCGGCAAACGCAGCCACGCGCGCATCATCGGCGTTGAGCACGGCCGTCCCTTCAGGCGGCAGAGCCTCGATCAGCTCCCGCTTGGCCGCGGCGATGTCTTCGATCGAATCGAAGTTTTCGATATGTGCGGTCCCGACATTGGTGACGACGCCGGTCTCAGGACCGGCCATCCTCGCCAGCTCGCGAATTTCGCCCGCATGATTCATGCCCATTTCCAGTACCGCCACTTCCGCCGTTTCCTCCATCCGCAGCAGCGAAAGAGGCACGCCGATGTGGTTGTTGAGGTTGCCCTCGTTTTTCGCCGTCCGGAACCCTTCCGTCAACAGCGCGGCGATGATGTCCTTGGTGGTGGTTTTGCCCGCGCTGCCGGTCACCGCCACCACGCGGCCGGCCCAGCGCTGCCGTACCCGCGAGCCAAGCTGCTGGAGCGCTTGAAGCGTGTCCGCCACCCGCAGTATTCGGCCTTCTTGCGGCGCGACGCCAGCAATCTCCCGATCCACGACCACGGCCGCCGCACCTTTCTGTAAGACGTCCCGTACATATGCATGCCCGTCATGATTTGGCCCCCTTAGCGCGAAGAATAAGTCACCCGCTTTAAGCGAACGCGAATCGATGCTCCATCCAGTCACCATCACCCGCGAGTCCGCCCCCAAATCCGATGGATCTGAGGCGACGCCCAACCACTCTGCAATCTGCCCGATCTCCAGCTTCATGCTTACTTCTTATAGCCAAACGATCTCAGTACCTCCCGTGCAGTTTCGCGATCGTCGAAATGTATGGTCCGGTCCTTGAAAATCTGATACGTCTCATGCCCCTTGCCGGTCAGCAGAACAACGTCGCCGGCCTTGGCCTGTTCGAGGGCGATGCGGATGGCGCGGGCGCGATCCGGCTCCACCGCATGCGGCGTGTCGAAGCGGCGCAAACCCACCAAAGCGTCGTTCATGATCGCCAGCGGATCTTCGGAGCGCGGGTTGTCGGAGGTCAATACCACATAATCGCTCAACTCGCCGACCACCATTCCCATCAGTGGGCGTTTGGAACGGTCGCGGTCTCCGCCGCAGCCGAATAAAGTGATCACGCGGCCGCCCGCCTTTTCAAATAAGACCAGCTCCCGCGCGATCTGAATCACGTTGCGCAGTGCATCGTCGGTGTGCGCGTAGTCGACCACCACCAGGAAGGGCTGGCCGCTGTCGACCCGCTGGAAGCGCCCTGGAACCGTGGTGCACTTCGCCACGCCGCGGGCAATCGCTTCCAGATCCAGTCCGTAGCTCAGCGCCGCGCCGGCGGCCGCAAGAATGTTCAACACGTTGATCTTGCCCACCAACGGCGATTCAATCCGCTGCCGGCGGCCCTCCCAGACCAGGTCGAAATGCAGACCGACGAAGGTCGACTCCAGCTTTTCGGCGCGCAGGCCCGCCTGCTTACTCAAACCGTAAAGCACGTTATGACGCAGACGGGGAACCGTCGCGCTGAAAGGATCGTCCGCGTTCAGCACGGCCCACTCCGGCGCGGGACCCTCCACCGGCGCGAACAGGAGCCGCTTGGCCGCGCCGTACTCTTCCAGGGTGCCGTGAAAATCCAGGTGATCGCGCGTGAGGTTGGTGAATACCGCGGTGTGAAAGTGGAAGCCGTGCACGCGACCCTGCTTGAGTCCAATGGAGGAGACCTCCGCAATCAGGTGGTCGCCGCCGGCCTTTTCGAGCTCCGCCGCCAGGCGCATGAAATCGATCGCCTCCGGCGTGGTGTAATAAGCCGGTTGCACCTTTCCGGCCAGCCGGTATTCGATGGTGCCGATCACTCCGGTGATGTGCCCCGCCTCGCGTAGAATGGCGTCAATAAGATTAGATGTCGTGGTCTTGCCGTTGGTGCCCGTGATGCCGGTAAAATGGATGCGCTCATCCGGTTTGCCGTAGAAATTCCGCGAAGCCGTGGCAACCGCGTCGCGGCTGTTCTCGGCCTGGATCCACAGCCCCTCGAAGCCGGCCGGACGCGGCTCGTCACACACCACAGCGACGGCGCCCTGCTCGAGTGCCTGCGGCGCGAAGCGCCTACCGTCCACGCGCGACCCCAAGAACGCGAAAAACACAAACCCCTTCTTCACCCGCCGGGAGTCGGACGCCAATCCAGCCACGGGCAGCGCGGCGGCAGCGGAAGGTATTTCGTGGCGGAGCTTGATGCCTTCCAGCAGCTCGCCCAGCATCATTTCGCAAACGGGACCCCCGCTCGATTTTCTCCTCGCGTTCCGTCACCGGGCCCGCGGTCCGATGCCAAAGAAAGTTCCGGCGCCAAAAGAGGGCGCGACGCCGAAAAAAACCGCCGGCCGGAGGTCTCCCCTTGCAAGGAAACGGGCGTTCCGGGGAAAGCCGGGACACCCACTCCAACCGGCGGCGGAGTGACGGAGGATACAGCTTGCCGGCCCCCCTTCGAGACTTGCGCCTCGACTCCGGGAACCAACTCCGTTTGCCCGGCAGGCGCAGGCGAGGCTGCGCTGGCAGCCGTCACCGGCGAATCGGGCAGATCTTTGGGAACGTCCAGCATGCGCAGCGCCGCCATGGCGACTTCGCGGAACACCGGCGCAGCCACGGGCGCGCCGAATCCGGCTTCGCCTCCGTTGGTTCCCTCCAGCGTGACGATGATCACAATCTGTGGATTCTCCACCGGAGCAAATCCGAGGAAGCTGGCGTTATAGCGGTGGGTGTAGACGTGCGACTTTAAATCGAAAATCTGAGCCGTGCCGGTTTTGCCGGCCGAAGTGTAGCCGCGCAGATTGGCGTACCCTTTCCCGGTTCCGCGAAGCACCACGCCTTCCATCATTTCGCGCATCTGGATGGCGGTGTCGGGCTCGATGATGCGCTCGGCTTGTTCCGGAGCGAAGCGCTCCGCCGGCTCCCCCGGTTTCTGCTTGGCCAGCACCAGGCGAGGCTTGACCAGCATGCCTCCGTTGGCGATGGCCGCGCCGGCCAGCGCCAGTTGCAGCGATGTCACGGCGACCTCGTGGCCGAAAGAGGTGAAATCCACAGTGGTCGGCGACCAGTCTTCCACGCGCTTCAGCAGCCCCGCGGATTCTCCCGGCAGATCGATTCCGGTCTTTTGCCCGAAACCGAATTTGCGCTGATACTTGTACAGCGTTTTATCTCCCACCTTCTGCCCGATCATCACCGCGCCCACGTTGCTGGAATGCGCCAGCACGTCGGCCATGCTGAACGGCCCGTGCGGATGCTCATCCTTGATCGTGCGGTCGTAAACGCGCAGGGTGCTGCCGCACGGAATCATCGTCTCCGGCCTGTATTTCAGAGATTCGATCGCCGCGCTAAGCGTAATCACCTTGAACACGCTGCCCGGCTCAAACGGAGTAGTGATCGCCAGGTTACTGCGCGCATTGGGGGGATCGTCGGGGCCCAGCGGAACATTGGGGTCAAAGTGCGGGTAATTCACCATCGCCAGCACATCGCCGGTGTACGGATTCAGCGCGACAATCGATCCGGTCTTGGCGCCGCTGGAATCGATGGCTTTGTCCAGCTCCTTTTCGGCCACGTATTGCAGGTTGGAATCGATGCTGAGCGTGATGTCTTCGCCCTGCTCCGGACTGCGCGTAACCATGGAATCGTAGGCGTCCTGCCGCACGTCGACGTCCTGCAGCGCCAGGCCGGGACGCCCGGCCAGCTCTTCGTCGAACTCCGCCTCGATGCCGGAGTTGCCGTGCTCGACCACGTCGTCATCCACCATGCCGGTCGATCCCACCACGTGGGAAGTCAGCTCCGCGCGCGGGTAGAAGCGCCGCATTTCGTTGTTGAATTCCACCCAGTCGAAGTTCAGCGCGCGCAGGCGCTCGGCCTCGCTCGATTCCACTCTGCGTTTGATCCACAGGAATCCGCTGCCGCGGCGCTTGGCGGTCTGAATACGATCTAAAAGTTTGGCGCGATCCAGGCCCAGAACGCTAGACAACTCGTCGGCCGCGACGCCCGCGTCGGGAATGTGTTGCGGATTGACGTGGATGGATTCGGCGGGAAGGCTCTTGGCCAGCGGACGCCCATTGCGGTCAAAGATGGTCCCGCGCACCGCCGGGACCGCGATCTCTTTCTGCTGCTGCTGCTGGGCTTGCCTAAGCAGGTCGTCGTGCCGGACCACCTGCAGCCACACCAGCCGTCCGAAAATGGCCGCAATCCACACCAGCAGGACTCGCAGCAGCCATTTCAGGCGTTGGGCGGATTGGGTTTCCAGCATAAGAACTCCAGCGGCGGCGCGCTACTTCCGGTTCATCGCCAGAGAGCCCTGCGAGCCGTCCAGGTATTGCACCCTCGCCGCGGGCGGTTCGATGAACTGCTGCTGGCGGGCCAGATCCTCCATGCGCGCCGGCGAGAGCAGTTGCGCTTCGCGTAATTCCAAGGAAGCCTGGTCGGCGTCCAGCCGCTGCCCCTCCCGACGCAGCGATTGAATCGAGTAGCCCGCCATCAGCCCGTAAGAGCTGGGCAGAAGCACCCCGATCAGGAGCACGGCCGCTCCCACCACCGACCCGATCAGCTTCCAGCATCGGCCCCGTGCGGCCGGATCAGCGGCCCGCACCACCCTGCTGTTGTCGATGCGCTTCACGAAAAACAAGATGTCCTCGTTGGCGAAGGGGCGGAGCCGGGTGGAGGAATCGATCCCCCGCGCGGCCTCATTGGCCCGTTCCATTCCCTGCGCGAACATTCTGCTCCAAACATCAGCTAGCGTTGCCATCGATTGATTCCTTATTGATTCTCAAAAATGCCGATACTCAGAAATGCTGACTCTCAAGATGAGAACTATATAATTTCCACCGCCCGAAGCTTGGCGCTGCGGGACGGCGGATTGCTGTGAATCTCTTCGGGCGTCGGCTTGACCACGTGGCGCGTCAGCAGCTTTGCGCGGCCCGCTTGCGCCATCGCCAAGAACCCCTGCTTGACCTTGCGGTCTTCGAGCGACATGAAAGTGATCATCACCGCCCGGCCGCCCTTGCGCACCACCCGCGGAATGGCTTCGAGCAGCGAGTCCAGCTCCTCCATCTCGCGATTCACGGCCAGCCGCAGCGCCATGAAGGTCTGCGTGGCCGGGTGCAGTTTTCCGGTGCGGGGCACGACCCCCTCGATCAGCTTGGCCAACTGACCGGTGGTTTGTATCGGCCGCGCCCGCACGATTGCTCCAGCTATCTTTCGGCTCCTCCTTTCGTCCCCCAGGCTGAAGATCAGCCAGGCGAGATCCCTCTCTGATTCGTAATTGACCAGATCGGCGGCCGTCGGCCCCTCTGTCGAGCGTGACATTCTCATGTCGAGAGGCCCGCTTTCCATCAGGGAAAAGCCTCTCCCGCCGTCGGTCAACTGATACCTCGAAACGCCCAAATCCGCCAGCAGCCCGTCCAGTTGTGTTATTTTTTCCGCTGCCAGCGTCTCTTCCACCTGCGAGAACAAAGCCTGATGAAAACGGATGCGCCCGCCGCAATCCGCCGTATTGGCCCGCGCCAGCTCGATGCTTTCGGCGTCCCTGTCGCACGCCAGCACGAACCCCCCGCCCGAGCCATGCGCCAGCCGCCGCGCAATCGCTCCCGTATGCCCTCCCAAGCCTGCAGTCAGGTCGGCGTACACGCCGTCCGGCTGGACGTTGAGATACTCCAGGGACTCCTGGAGCATAACTGGAACATGCATACATCACGGCTCGATCCTACTTAAACCCAAGTTTTTCGAGCGTCTTCAGATCGTCGGCCAAGCTGGCGCGAGCGACCTGTAACAGCTCGTCATGAATCTTCTTGCTGACCACGTTGATGCGACCTCCGTACGCGTCCACGCAGACCGCTTGTTTTTCCAGTCCCATTTCCTGGCGCAACAGCGCCGGCAGCAGCACTCGGCCGCTCTTGTCGATTTCGGCATCCCCCCCGAAATGCTTGGCCAGCCGGGCCAGCCGCTCGGCCTGCCCATTGTGCTCGCCCGCGCCGTCGAAAAGTTTTTCGTTGACCTTCCATAGCGAAAGGGGGTAGATTCGAACCTGACGGAAATCGACCGTGGTAATGAAGACCTTCGTGACCCCAGACTTCTCCAGATACTCGGTGAACTCGGCCGGCAATTTGAGCCGTCCCTTGTCGTCCACGCTGGCTTGGGCCACCGAGTGGGGTGGTTCGATGCTGCCGTCCACCGGTTTTGACTCGATTTGGTCCATTCCGTTCCAGAGTTACCCACATTGGGCCACCTAGCTAAGGTAACCCCATTGCGATAAATTTTGCAAGCGAATTTTTACTAACTCTTTTGTTCTCTTTTTATTCGCCTTCCGCCGCTGATCCTTCCGCGCTACCGTAAAGAAGGGAAGAAAAAGGTAAAGAAGGGTTTGTGACACTGAATGTCAAAGATCCCGATGTTCACCGGCTGGCGGAAGCAATCGCACGAGAAACCGGCGAAACCATCACAAGAGCGGTGACGCAAGCGCTGCGCGAGCGCTATGAGCGCCTGCAACAGCGCCAGGGCAAAGCCTCGCTCGAGGAACTGCGGGCCATCGCGCGACGAATTTCCTCTAAGGTCAAGAGGCCTTACTTGGATCACGCGGAGCTTCTGTGCGATGAACACGGCCTGCCCAAATGATTTTGGACACGTCAGCGCTCGTCGCCGCGCGATCAGCGCCGCAAACTTCGTTGAGCTGTCGATTGTTCTTGAGGCGGAGGTTGGTGACGACGCTATCCGCCAGTGCGACATGTTCCTTCGGCGAGCCGGCATCGTGGTCGAGCCATTCACCGCTGAGCAGGCCCTGCTCGCCCGCCAGGCCTTTCATGATTTCGGCAAAGGCCGGCATCCCGCGAAGCTGAACTTCGGCGATTGCTTCGCCTACGCGCTGGCCAAGGTGATGCGGGAGCCGCTCCTGTTCAAGCGCGACGATTTCCGCAAGACCGACATCCTCGCGGCCGCGGCCCATTAATCACTTTACGCCGCTCGTCTGCCGCAGGGGCAAAAACTCATCGCCCGCGTGCCAGGTCGGCAGGTTGGGCGAATTCGCCACGTCTCTCGCGATCAGCATCCCGAATTTGCAGTATTCTTCCATGCCTGAGAAATCCCAGTCATCGGAATACTTGTCGGCGGGCTGATGATAGCGATGGTCGTTGTAATCGGCGAACAGTTTCTCGCCCGTCCCCGCCGGCTTGCCCAGTAGATTCCGCCCTTCTTCGATGGAAAACGCCGGAATCCCGACTCGCGCAAAGGAAAAATGGTCGGAGCGATAATACAAACCGGCCTCGGGACGAGGATCGGGCGTGATGGTCAAGTTGAATCTCCGCGCCGCTTCCTGAACAAAAGGATAAACCGTGGTGCGCTCCGACCCGTTTACCACCACGTCGCTGGTGCGGCCCCAAGGTTGAAAGCCGTCGTAGTTGATGGCCAGCGCGATCTTGCTCGCAGAAATCGGCGGATGCTCGGCGAAGTAGCGCGAACCAAGCAGGCCCGCTTCCTCCGAAGTCGCCGCCAGAAAGATCGCCGAGCGCCGCGGCTTCTCCGGCAGATTCGCCCACGCCCGCGCGATCTCCAGCAGCATAGCGCAGCCGGTCGCATTATCCACCGCGCCGTGATAAATCGAATCGCCATTCACCGGCTCGCCGACGCCCAAATGATCCCAGTGTGCGTTGAACACCACGGCTTCGGATTTGAGGAGCGGGTCGCTGCCTTCGATCTCGGCCACCACGTTGCGCGTCAGAATATCGCGGATCCTGGCCGGAGCCGAACCCTTGATGTGCAGCGGCAGTTCTATCGCGCGAAACCCGCGCGAGTCTGCTGCGCGCAGCATCTGATCCACCGTCCTTCCGCCTACGGCGAAGATTTTCTC
The DNA here is from genome assembly GCA_963838455.1 of Bryobacterales bacterium. Taxonomy (GTDB): domain Bacteria; phylum Acidobacteriota; class Terriglobia; order Bryobacterales; family Bryobacteraceae; genus Palsa-187. The sequence goes on along the minus strand of CAWISY010000044.1, from coordinate 22,515 downwards.
GCCGGTCTCTTCCGTGACCCATCCGGCAAAAGCCAGCGCTTTGGCGTTGGCGGCAAGCTTCACCTCCTGATCCTCCCGTCCCCAGGACGACCGCACCACGTCCCATCCGTAGCTGGCCGTCGGAGTGGTATGAATGATGATCGCCGCAGCAGCGCCGTGCCGTGCCGCTTCCTCGAACTTATACGTCCAGCGGCCGTAGTAAGTGAGCGCGCGTCCTTTGAAGAAATTCGGATCGGTCGAAGGAGGCTCGTTGGTGAACATCACCACCACGCGGTTGCGAACATCCACGCCGCGGTAATCGTCCCAGTTATACTCCGGCGCGGTGATGCCGTGGCCCACAAAAACCGCCGGAGCATCGAAAGCTGCCTCAGTCTTCTGCGTCAGCGTCACGCCCACGAACTGATCCAGCCACTGGAAAGAAACGGGAGCGCGATTGCTGCCGCGCGTCGGCGTCATCGTTAGTTGGGAGCTAGGTTGCGGCTCCACGCCAACCAGCGAGACCTGCTGAAAGTACGTTCCCGCATCGCCCATGGGCTTGGCGCCGAGCACAGCGAACTGCGTGGCCATGTACTCGCTGGCCAGGTCGCCTCCGCGCGTTCCTACGCCGCGGCCTTCGAGCAGGTCGCTCGACAAAAACTTCACATGGGCTCGCATGCGGTCGCCGGAGACTTCGGTCATCTGGGCGGACAAAGTAACACTCATCGCAACCACAAATAACACACGCCGCATGCTCTTATGGTGTCATAATCGCCTGGAGTGCAACAGAGTTTTCCGGTCGCCCGATTAAACATCGATGACGTGGAACTGATGGTCGTGTTTGTAGACCAGCCGATGGATACAGCGGCATTCGGCGGCCGTGGTGTCGCAGTGGTCTGGCCGGATGAACACGGCCGCACACGCTTCTGCACGGAGCCCATGTATCACGCCTTCTTGCAGACCGTGGACTACGCCCAACTCCGCGCCCAAATTAACGGAACGACTTCGCTGCCGCGATCCTGAATCGCCGCTCGACTTCAGCCCGCGCCAGTTCTAAGAGCTTCGCGTCGCCGGCCGTGATGCGCATCAACTCGGCGTAGACCACGGGGTCGCACGCCTCGCGCAGCAAACCGGCTTGACTCGCCGAAACATTTTCCGTCTCCATCGTGCAATCGAGCGTCGGAAACACCGGCCGCAGGAAATGTTCGCCCGCGGCCAGGCTCTCCTTGAAGCGGTCGACCACCCCGAGAAACGAGGTCCGCAGCATCTTCGAAACAGCCCGGTCGAAATCTCCCGGCTCCGGAATATCGTTGGCGATGCCGTTGGCCAGCAGATTCACCTGCGCATCGTGAATGTACCAGGGCATCTCCTCGATGAGCTTGGCAACGAACCCTCCCAGCGGCAAACGATTTCCGAGGTCGCTGATCGCGTCGCCCTCCACCGGTTTCTCGCGAAAATAATCGTACATGGAGCGGATACGATCCAGCGGATCCCGCAGGAAACAGACATCGTAAAACAGGAACCCCGCGACGCACGGCACCGGGTAGCGGATCTGGTGACTGGAGATCGCCTGCAGAAGCGGGTTTGCGCGCAAGTGATCGAGCAGGGCCTCTTGCGAGACGTGGCCGTCGCGTTCGGGCGTGTCGAGCGAAGAAAATCGCGAGCCGAAGCTGCGGTGCAGGATGCTCTCAATGCTCATCCCGGCGTTCTTGAGGATGTGATAGTGCAGGATTACGAATCGCATCCGAACAGCGAACCTTGCGCGGCCGGCATCGTCTTTGCGACGCTGCCATCCACCAGCGGGTGCTGGCTCGCGCCTTCCTTGCGTCCGTAAGCCAGATAATCCACAAACGGATCGCCGCCTCTCCGGCGCGCCTCCGCTGACCGAGCCAGATAATAATCGGGATCGAACCACGGCGCAGGCTTGCGCCCCTCCGCCGCGCCATGCAGCAGGTAATGCAGGAACGGGTTCATGCGCGCCGCAATGACGTCGGGATAGCGCTCGCGATAGAAGCCCGCGTCAAAATGCAACCAGCGTGTCAGGACCCGCCGGTAGGAAGTCTTAAAGCTCCGCACTCTGTTAGTATCGCGCGGTCATTATCGCGCGCGATTATCGTATGCGAGCCGGACTGCGGTAAAGTAGTAAAGTTCGGGCTGTGGCGCAGCCTGGCTAGCGCGCTTGCTTGGGGTGCAAGAGGTCCCGAGTTCAAATCTCGGCAGCCCGACCAGTCTTCTCAACAACATAGGTTGCAGCACCCCTCTTCAATTCCCGCACGGTGAGATGACTCCGCCCTGCGGGGTTCCCGCCAGCGTTTCCCTCACCGTGCCATCCTCCATCGCTCCGCACTCCAACCACTGGCGTATCAACTTCAGCACCCTTCGATCCGAGATCCGCTCCTTCACCAACTCCATCAGGGTCTCCCTCTGGATGTTGTCAAAGTAACCTTGAATGTCCGCATCCACGACAAAGTTATAACCCCGGTTGCCTGCTACTCGGATTGCTTCCAGAGCCTGTGTCGCGCTCTTCTTCGGCCGGAATCCATAACTGCTGGGTTGGAAGTCCGCCTCGAAAATCGGCTCGATCACTATCTTCGCCGCCATCTGCACCACTCGATCCCGCACCGTTGGTATCCCCAATGGCCGCTGCTTCCCATCTGCTTTCGGTATCCATCGCCGCTTCACCGGGGAAGGGCGATATCGGCCTGCCCGCAGCGCCGCGTCGGTCTCCAGCAAGAACGTTTCCACGCCTCGTTGTTCGATAGCCTGGATGGTCTCGCCGTCGATCCCCGCCGCACCGCCATTGCCACGCACTCGCTTCCACGCTTCCCACAGAGCGTCGCTCCTGTAGATCCGGTCGTACAGCGCATGGAACCGCCGTGTCTTACTCTGCTTGGCACACAGCCATAGTTTGCGTTGCAGTTGTCGTACTTTTTCATGGGGGGTGTTGGCCATTGCTGGCATGCCCTCGCACTTACCTCCTGGCTCCGCGCGACTTCAGCCTTCCGGCCTTATACGCCCGGTCTTTGCCCGACTCGGCTGCCAGGTAGGGTCTCTCCTGTTCCGCATTGCTCTGTCCCAACGTGCCGCCGCCTGAGACCCCGGGGAGGTCCACCATTCCTTCCGGTTTCGCGGAATGCTGTCTGTCGCCTTCGCCGTGATATGAGCGGCTCGGCCCTCCCTAACACCTTTCGGCTGAGAATTTGACGAGGCTATTGCGTTCACTGATTGTTGCGGCCCGCCGGTTTGCTCCCCTCTCTTTCAAGGGCTTTTGACACTCCGCTTCGTACGGTTGGATCTCTCCCCCCGCCTGGAGTCTGCTTCCGGGCGCTCCGGCGCTTACCCGGTCTGGACTTTCACCTGCTAGAACAACGCGTCTTTCAGGACGCACCATACCTGTATCCTAACGCGCCGAAAGAAGCTTGCTGGACGCCGGAACGGAGTCAAGTTGCGGTGGGCCAATCGGACGGGTGGCGGGCGCACTTGAGCTGAGTGCCGACCGCCGTTAGGACCAGCGCACGTACGCTTGGTTTACGTTCTGCTTGAGAAAGTCTCGGAAGTCGCGCTGGTACTTGGGCAGACGGAGCTTGCCGCGAATGGTCCGCTTGTCCGTGAACTTGATCTCCGAAGATGGATTAAAGTAGGCGACCGCGTTTTGCCTTGTCAGGACGAAGGGAGGGCAACCGTTCTGCACGAGGATACCGCTCGCGATTAAGGACCCGGTGCGATGATTGCCTTCTTGGTAGAGTTGTGGCTGGCTAAGCACGCCCACGTAGACTTGCGCCGCGACCTTATACGGGTTCTCCGTCTGATGTTTGCGATACCAACGGCGGATCGGCCTTACATATTGACGGAAGTTATCGAAGAACTGCCGTCGGGTCACAGTGATGTGCCGGCCGAACGCGCGCGGATCATACCCCCTTCCGAGCAGCACGAGATGGTTAAGCTGCAACAGCGCTTCGAGTCCCTCATCGCTGAATAAGTCGAGGCCATGATCGATTACGGCATCGAGAAATTCGTACGCGGTGAGCATGTTCTGCCGCACCGTGTCACTAAAGTCATCACGACGGCAATTGAGTATGGCATTGATTTCTGGGAAGTGACGCTGCACGTCACGCAACTCGTCATCAATGCGTCCAAGATGCAAGCGCAACCTCTTCAGCATCACCTCCAGCAGTAGCACATACTGCAAAGCGTTTCACTGCTCAAGGTTTCGCGAGCGAGCTGTGGGAGTCTGCCGGGAGCCTCTCTAAACGGCTGTGCCATCACTCCGCTAAAAGGTCAAGTCCCTCCGGGCAGTCCGGTTTACAGGCGGATGAGCCGGCTGACTAGCAAGCCGATAATGAGGAGGATTCTATCGGAAGGGCTCCGGCGGAAGGATGGTGTGGCGCGCCGGAATCGTGGGGCCGGAGCACTTCGGATAGAATCCTCCTCATTATCGGCCGTTATTCAGAAGCTACCTTACACGACGGTGTCTGTCGGTCTTCCTTGCGTCGAGCCTACAGCGTCTTGAAGTGGTTCGCGCTCGCTCTTACGGCTCCCACGTTTTGCCTGATACGTTTTGCGCTTTGTCAGGGCTGTCTTGCAACGGACTGGTTACCGCGCCGTCTCTAGCTCGGCTTTGATGAGAGCGGCTCCAGGCACCTCACCAACGGTCTCGGCCGGTCTCCGTAGCCCCATTTCCAGAAGTCTTCTGGCGAATCGGGCGTGCTCGCGGACCAGCATCTCGACGCGGGCGCTTTCGCGGTTTCCCAATGCATCCAGAATCGCACCATGCTGATCCTGTGAAATCGTGAAAATGGCAGCGGCTTTAGGCATGATTACAGCGGTCGGACTTGCAAAAGGGATCGATTGAATCCGGCTGAGCGTCCATTTCAGCATGGGGCTCCGGGCCAGATCCACCAGCGCGGAGTGAAATGCACCGTTCAATTCCCCGTAGCGGTTGACTTCATCGCTGGACGCAGCGGTTGCCGGCGATAGGATGTAGGGCTGCGATATCCGTTCGAGTTCCTGGTGGATCGCTCGCACGGCATTTAACTCCGAGGGATCAGTCAGCCGTTCCGCGGCGAGCCTTGCGGCCGCACCCTCCAGCACGCCGCGCGCTTCGATGGCGTCCCAGAAGTCACGGAGCGTGAACTCGCGAACCGTAAAGCCGCCCCCTGCGCCGGCCGATTCCAACAATCCTTCCTGCTCCAGGCGCTCCAACGCCAGGCGGATTGGCGTGCGTGAGGCCCGTAAGCGTTCCGCTAAAGGTACTTCGAAAATGCGCTGGCCGGGCGGGAATTCACCGCGCAAAAGCATTTCCCGCAGGCTGATCAGCGCGCGGCCGCGCTGGGATTCCGGAGAGTCGGTCAGGTTACTCGGCTTCACCTCAAAATTATATCCCGGCCCCCTTGAATGAGCCACGGATGCATGCATGGATGTGCACCGCCTCAAAACCTTCCGATGGGCTGGCGCGAATAAGTGACTGAGAAATATAGAAGATTAACCGCTTGACAGAATGGTGAAAGCGCGATAGACTTCGCAACCAGGTATGCATCGCTGAGGGTTTCGAGGGGAGGTGCCACGTGGCCAGAGTTCGCCGGGTTGGTGCAGGTCTTTGCTTTGTTCTCATACCGGTTTGGGCGCAGACGCCTCCTGCGGCTCCGCAATCCGGGGTGGTATCCGCGGGAACAGGAAATCCATATCAACGGGCCGGCCAGCTTGCGGCGCGAATCATGGATTTCACAGCCGAACCGGCCTCGATCCAGCCGGGGCAGAAGGTCACTCTGACCTGGTCAACTGAAAATCCTTCCGGTGTCACAATCGATCCCGACCCCGGACGGGTAACTCCGCGCGGCGCGATGCAGTTGTCTCCGGCGAGGACGACTACTTACACGCTGACTGTTCGAGGTCCGAATAACCAGGTTCTGACTCGCGCGCTGACTGTAAATGTGGTGGGCACTACTCCGGCCCCTGAGAACGCGGCGGCCAGCGCAGCGGCGAAAAGGGAAGTGCCTCTCACGGCCGCAGGCCACCCCGATTTTTCGGGAGTCTATGATTTCAGCGGGGGAGGCGGAGGGCGTGGACGCGGAGGCCGCGGAGGCAACGCGGCAGCCGCGCCAGCCGGTCCTGAGCTGAAGCCGGGAGCCCAGAAGTACAAAGTTATCCGTCCCGCCGAGGACACCGGACAATATTCGGATTGCATGCCTTTGGCGGGGCCGCAAGCCTTCAGCGTGCCGTATCAATTCGAAATTGTGGAGAGCGCGAACCACATGGCCATCCTGTATGGCTACCCCGGCACGTTTCGCGTTGTTTCCATGGATGGAAGTCCGCATCCCCCCGATCCGGACCCCACCTGGATGGGCGATTCCATCGGGCACTGGGAAGGCGACACGCTGGTCGTGGATACGGTCGGGTTCAACGATAAAACCGAGATCAATGGCTACCAGCACACTGACGCTCTGCACATCACGGAACGTTTCCGCCGGACGGAGTACAACACACTCCAGTATGAGGCCACATTAGAAGATCCGAACGTATTCGTGAAGCCATGGACGGTGAGCCGCGCGTTCACGCTGCGTCCTGATTTGTCCAAAGTGGACGAATTCGTCTGCGAGCACAACATCGATTACAACAAATATTTCGAGAAGAAATGAGGGAGGTTTGGCGATGAAGGCGCTTCGTTTAATCTTAGCGGTCTCTTTAAGCGCGATCCCGGCGGCCACTCCGGCGTTCGCACATCATTCCACGGCCATGTACAACATGGCGAACCCTACCACCGTGACCGGGGTGGTGAAAAGCTTCGACTGGACCAATCCGCACGCGTACATCCATCTCGAGGTCACCGACGGGACCGGGAAGAAAGTGGAGTGGCAAATCGAGATGATGAGCCTGAATCATCTCAAGTCCTATGGATGGGCGCACGACACGGTCAAGCCAGGGGACGTAATCAGTTGCACGGGAGGAGCGGCGAAAAGCGGTGATCCCGCGATGCTCAGCTCGCTGATCAAGCTCCCCGACGGCCGCATGATCAAGTCCTAGCGATTGGCGCAAGCGAGACTGGTCATGCGCACTTCTACGGCTTTTTGTTTGCAGGCCGTGACGCTCACTCTGGGCCTGCCGTTTTATGCCGGAGCGCAAAATCAAGCGCCCCGTCCGGCGCGTGTTGTGCCTGCTGCCCGTATCGTCAGCTTCACGGCGAAGCCGGAATCTGTTCGGGCCGGCGAGCAGGTAGTTCTGACCTGGGCGACCGAGAATCCGAATAATGTCAGCATCGATCCCGGCGAGGGTAAGGTGGCCGCCCGCGGCATCCGCCAGGTCTTTCCCGCCGCAACCACCACCTACACGTTGACCGTGAATGGACCGAATAACAGCGTTCTAACCAAATCCGTCACGGTTACGGTCACCGGTTCGGCTTCGGCGGCGCCGGCAAAAGAAACCGCTCTGGCTAATTCCAAGGATGCCCGGATGCCGGACGGCAAGCCCGATTTGACGGGCGTTTATGGATTCGCTGGAGTCCGGGATCTCCCTGATCCGGTACTCAAGCCCGGAGGCGAGAAATTCAAAGTCGATCGTACCGGAAACTTCGTCGGTGGCCGGACCACTTTAGGCACCGACTGTGTCCCGCTGGGAGTGCCGCAGACTTTCGTGACTCCTTACCCATTCCAAATTGTTCAGAAGCAGAATTTCCTGATCATGCTTTTCGAATATCCCAATACTTTCCGCTTCATCCCGCTCGACGGCCGTCCGCATACGCCTGACCCTGACCCCACGTGGATGGGGGAGTCCGTGGGCCGCTGGGAGGGAGACACTCTGGTGGTGGATTCGATCGGGTTCAACGAAAAGACTGAAGTGAGCGGTTACATGCACACGGACGCTTTACATGTGATGGAGCGATACAAGCGGGTAGCGAACGGCCTTCAGTACGACGTCACTGTGGAAGATCGGAACGTATTTCAGAGCCCCTGGGTGTTTCCCACGCGGGTTCTTCCAGCTCGTCCAGACCAAGAACGGGTGGACGAATTCGTCTGCGAAAACAACGTGGACTACAGCAAGTTCTTCGGGAAGGAAGACAAAAAATAATTCCGTGTCGGTTCTCAGCGTTTGCGAGTGGCTCCAGAATCTGCCGTGGGCGAGTGGCATAAAACACTCCGCCTGGCAGTTTCCTGTGATCGAAAGTATTCACTCTCTGGCCTTGAGCGCGATCCTGTGGCCTGCCGCCATCCTCGATTTGCGCCTGCTCGGGTTGATCATGCCGCGGAGGCCTGTTTCCCAGGTGGCGGCGCAATTTCTGCCGTGGGTATGGACCGGTTTCACCATCATGATTTTGAGCGGAGCCATGCTATTCGCGTCTGAAGCCGTGAAGTGTTACCACAGCCCGTTCTTCCGCACAAAAATTGTGCTGCTCGGTCTTGCCGGGTTGAACGCACTGATCTTTCACAACACCGTCTTTCGCGGCATCGACGCGTGGGATCAGGACGCCCGAACGCCGTGGCGGGCGAAACTGGCGGGAGCCGGATCGCTTCTCATTTGGGTCGGGGTGGTCGCCATGGGACGGGCGCTCGCGTACGCGTGAGGAAGCTATGCTTAGCGAATCTTGGCGGCCTTATTTCGAGTGGTGCGGCAAGACCTGGCTGGGGACTACGGTGCGCGACACGGTCTGGGCATTTCCTGTTATCGAGACTTTTCACTTGCTCGCGCTAGCTGTATTGCTCGGGACGGTGTTGATCGTGAATCTGCGGGTGTTCGGACTGGGTAAGCAATATATTCCGGCGGCGCAAATGGCGCGCCAGCTCGAACCATGGATGTTAGTGAGCATTGGTGTGTTGATCGCATCCGGGATTCCTATGGCTTTCTCGGAGCCGGCGAAGTGTTTTGAAAGTTATTCGTTTCCGATCAAGATGGGCCTCATTCTGTTGGGAATCACTTCTCAGTTCACGATCCAACGAAAGTGGGTTATGAGCGGCGACGCGAGCGCAGGGAAAGCCAAGCTCGCCGCCGTGTTGTCGGTTGTGATTTGGACCCTGGTGGGAGCCGCGGGAAAAGGCATTCCGTATGTCTAGCACGCCGCCTCACTAAGAATTATTGAACGGCTGGAACGGTGGGGGGAACTTCCATGAAGATAACAGCGCTCGGTCTGCGCGACTTGTTCAGCAGTGTGATCTTGAAGCAAGTGGCGGTATATCTCGGGATGGCTGCATCGCTGGCATTTGGCCAAGGTGGCAATGGAACCATCACGGGCACGATCACGGACATGGCGGGAGCCGTCATACCCACGGCGACCGTGGAGGCCAGGAACACGCAAACGGGATTGGTGTATAGCGGGGCGTCGAGCAATGCCGGGGTTTATACCATCTCGGAGGTGCCGGTCGGCAACTATGTCGTCACGACTAAGGTTCAGGGGTTCAAGGCGTACACCCACACGAATTTAGCTCTGGCGGCTACGCAGGTCTTAAAGGAAGATATTCTGCTGCAAGTGGGCACCGCCGCGGAGTCCGTTACCGTTACCGCCGAAGCTTCCCTGCTGAAGACCGAGACCGCAGAGTTGACCCACAACGTCACGCTGACGCAAATGGACACTCTTCCTCTACTGGGCATCGGGCCTGCAAACAACGGCCCCGACGCTGTCCGTAATCCATTCAACGTGGTGCTGACGCTTCCGGGCTCGTCCGGTTACACCAACGCCAACACGCCCGGCTATAGCCTGGGCAATTTCAACGGCCAGACCTCGCAGGCATCGATCCGCATCGAGGGTCAGGACGCGACGCCTCACGCGCTGGCTTATGAATCGATGGCCCAGCCCGGCGTGGACGCGATTCAGGAGGTCGCGTTCCAGACCAGCAACTACGCGCCCGAATTCGGGACCACGGGAAACGTGTTAATGAACTTCACCATGAAGTCCGGCGCCAACCAATATCACGGCAGCGGCTACGACTATTTTGTCAACGAAGATCTGAATGCCGGCGATCCTTTCAGTGTGAGAACGTCGGGCGTGGGAAAGGTCCGGCAGAGGAACCGGCGCAACGATTTCGGCGGCACCCTGGGCGGTCCCATCACCATCCCCAAAATCTATAACGGGCACAACCGGAGTTTCTTCTTCTTTAACTATGAGGAGTACCTTGAGACCTCGCAGATTGTCAATAGCGATACAGTCCCGGCGCCCGCGTATCTGCAGGGTAATTTTTCCGCGATTTCACCCAACGGAACTTGCAGCCTCTGCGCAGGCCTCGGGGTTCCGGCCACACAGTTGGGTGGTGCGACCCAACTGGATCCTGCGGGCAACAAGATCTTCGCGAATGAGATTTTTGATCCTAGCTCGCGAGCCGTAGCTACGACCGGCCCTCTGGCCGGCCAGGGATACGCGACGCCTTTCCAAGGCAACATCATTCCTCCGACCCGCTTCGATCCGGTTACGGTGAACTTTCTAAATCTGTTCCAAAAGCTGGGCGCCACGTCGCAGAACTCCAATCTTATCGGGAATTACCTCGGGGCCGTCCCCAGCCATCGTTACACGGTCATTCCGTCAATTAAGATCGATCATAATATCTCCGCCAAGGACAAGTTGTCCTTTTATTACCAGGAGACCAATCTTGAGAACGAGGTCTCCGGGGGCATTGGCGCTCCGCAAGGCGCGGATGGCCTGCCGTTCGAGATCGGCGAGTACCGGTGCAATTGCATTGAGGGCTGGATTGAGCGGCTCAACTATGACCGCACCCTGACACCGACCCTCCTGTTGCACCTTGGCGTGGGCTACTATTACACCAGTTTCAGCGACAAGGCGCCGTTCCTGAATTTCGATCCCTCACAGTTTGGGCTCAGTGGCTTTGTACAAGACCGCCAGTTCCCCTCCATTACGGGGATGTGCACTGGAGGCTGGCCCTGCACGGGCGCGGGCGGCATGGAAACCGTCGGGACGCTCCTTCAAATCCAGAGTCTCTACCACGACAACAAGCCCACCTATAACGCCAACGTAACGTGGGTTCACGGCAAGCACACCTACAAACTCGGCGCGGAAGTCTACTTCCAGGGGGCGCCTATACGAGAGTACGCCGGTGTTACGCTGGCGACCGGAACCAATGCGACCTCGGATCCGTTCACTCCGGCAAATAGCCTTAACGGATTTAGCACCGGTTTCGGGTTTGCCAGTTGGCTGTTGGGGGATTATAACTCCACCACGCAGAGCGCGCCATACGATTACCGCATGGGGTATCAGCAGTGGGCGCTGTACCTTCAAGATTCGTGGAAAGTGACCCGCAAGCTCACCCTGGATTATGGCCTGCGGTATGATTTGGCCACGCAACCGCATGAGCAGTACGGGCGTTTGGGACAGTTCGATGAAACTTTGGCGAACGCCAATGCCGGAGGTCATCCAGGCGCGACAATCTACGGCAGCACGTGCGGTTGCCAATTCTACCAAGCGAGTTATCCGTACGCCCTCGGGCCGCGGCTCGGCATCGCCTATCAGATCGATCCCAAGACTGTAGTTCGCGGCGGATGGGGAGTCCAGTACACGGAAGTGTTCGGGACCGCGGGCGGCATTGTCAGTTCCAACGGAGTCTATCCTGTGGCCGCCAACAGCCCGTCCTACGTTCCAGTCGCCTCGCAATTCGTGAACATCGAGGTTCCCGGCGCGATCCAGTCACCCGTCTGGCCCGTCACCAATCCGAACATTTATCCAAATGTCGGCACTACGTCGCCGAAGCCCGTGATGCCCGACGGGAACCAAAACCGGCCTCCTCGGGAAAACCAGTTCAGCGTCGGCATTCAGCGCGAGATCACCAGGAGTTTCGTCATCGAAGCGGCGTACGTCGGCAATCGCGTGGCTTGGCTTTCCGGGCCTCTGGGCGAGCTCAGCGAAATCTCACCGGCCACTTACGCACAATACGGGTTGTACCCCTACCCCGGAACCGGCCCCTGCTCCACCGGCGGCGGAGTGTGCGCCAGCACAACTTATAACAACAATAACGATCGGATCGTGTTGGCCGACTCGATCAGCAGTTCGGCGGTAATTCAGAAACTGGCTTCCGTTGGCAGAAGCAGCATTTTGCCATATGCGGGGTTCCCCACCAGCACCGCGCTGTCGGGCGCTCTGGTCCCCTTCCCGCAGTTCGGAGCAATTGAGCCGACGGGATCCGCCACCGGCGATTCCAAATACGACTCATTGCAGATGAAGGCGACAAAGCGTCTCTCGCATGGCCTTCAGGCCGCCGGCGCGTTCACCTTTGCCAAGGGCTTCACCCGGCCCACTCGGCAGGACTTCTTCAACCCCGCGGGCAATCCGTGGGGGTTGCAAAATATTCCTCCGCTGGCGCTGACCTTCAACCTGGTCTATACCACGCCGAAGGCTCCGTTCCTGAACAACTGGGAAAACCAAATTACCAGAGGCTGGGAGATCGGGGCGTATGCGCTGTACCAAAGCGGCGCGTTTCTGACGCCGCCGGTCAGCCCGACCGCGAACTTCCTCTCCAGCGAAGACACACTTGTTGCCGGCCAGCCTTTGTACAACGTCGCCATCAACAATATCCACAGTTACAATCCGGCCACCACGCAGGTTCTGAATCCTGCAGCCTGGGCCGCCTGCCCCACCAATGCGACCTGTCCGGCGACATCGACGCTCTATCCCAATTTCCGCGCTCCTCGCGACCCGAGCGAGAATGCGAACATTGGGCGCAACTTCCGGATCAAGGAACGAATGAACTTCCACGTCCGGGCCGAGTTCGTCAATATATTCAACCGGACGCTGCTGCCGGTCCCAACCGCAACGAACCCGCAGAACGCCGTAACAAAGACCGCTGGGATCAATTCCAGCGGCTTCGGCGTGATTAACACTTTCGCCACTCCCGGGAGCCAGCCGACCACGGCCGCGCCGCCTTATCTTACCGGCCGTACGGGCACGCTGATCGCCCGGTTCACCTTCTAAGCGGATCGGGAAGCTAGGTGTGGATCGTTCCACTGAAGAACTCCTGGGCGTTTCCGGTCATTGAAGCTGCGCATTTATTCGGCGTTGCGCTGTTCGCCGGCACAGTCCTGTTCGCCGACCTGCGCAGGCTCGGGTTCAGGATCGCGTCCCAGGGGGCTGAAGAGCTTGATCGTATCTTCAAGCCCTGGACTCACAGCGGGCTGGCAATCCTTCTGGCGACCGGCGCGCTAATGTGGTTCGCGGACTGGGAGCGTTACCAGCGCAACCCCGCGTTCAGAGTGAAAATGGCGCTCGCGGTGGTAGCGCTGATCTCATATTTCGCGCCTCGAAGCCACAAGGCGCTCGCGATTGTGTCCCTGGTGCTGTGGAGTCTCGTGGTTCTCGCGGCGAGAGCCATTGCCGATTTTGATATTTGAACAATGATGCTGACGTTTGCCCAGTGGGTCCAATCGACGACGCTTAGCGTGGCCCTGGCGGGCTCGACCTGGGCCTACCCGGTGATTGGCGGGCTGCACGTATTGGGGATAGCCTGGTTTGGCGGGGCCGTACTACTTGCGATTCTGCGCCGCGGCGATAGCGAGGGTGGAGCGCAGCCCGCAATGTTGTGGATCGGCGGGACAATTATGGGGCTGACCGGAGCGCTTCTGTTTGTAATCGAGCCACTGCGATGTGCCGCTAGTCAATCATTTCGATTGAAACTTCTATTGTTGGTTGTACTGGCGGCAGCCAATCAGGTGCGGTCGAAAATTGGCACTACTCTGACTTTGACGCTGTGGGCGGGCGTGTTATTGGCAGCCCGCGGCATTGCCTTCTTCTAAGGCCGACTCAGTCCGTCACGAAAGCTTATAAACACGCGCGTGGTATCCCGCCAAAGATAATTGACTGAAGTGTAACCCGTTCGATGGGCACCTCGGCGCATAGCTTAGGAGTGCGAGCGTCTGCCCGAATCATCGAGCGGTTCTTCCTATTGATGTTCCGATTGATGTTCCGACGGCCCAGAGGTACCGTTCATGTGGCAGCCGATAATGCCCAACAACAGGCAGCAAGAGGACTCGACGATTTGATCGCAGTGCATAAGATCGCGGGGTGGGAGAAACTGAAGGCGCTGGTGCTCGATAGCGTCTCCTCACCGATCACGAAACGCGTGTACAACATGGCGCTCAACGAGTTCCTGGCGTGGTTCCAGCAGGCGCCGCGCGCCGGCTTCGGCGTCCCTCTGAAGAAGACTTCAATTGGACCAGGTATTTCCGCTCCTTAGTGTCGAGGACGAGATCCACCCCCGAGTCCGTGGCAGATGAAGGCCGACGAACTGCGAAGCAAAAGCCGCTCTTGCAGCCGGCGTACGGCTTGCTCGCGCCGTAGTTCCGCGCCGGTTCGGCATAGCGGGGGTCGAGGCGGAAATCTCGTCGAGCACGTGAATCGAGGAACCATGAGGAACCATGCTGATGCGCCGGGTGAATCTCGACGAACCCCGTTCGGTGCTACAAATCAAATAGGGAACCTGCAATGACTAACGAGCTCCACGTCATTTTTGGCGGCGGCCAGGTTGGGCAATCGCTGGCTCGCATCCTTGGCAAACGGGGCCTGCGCGTCCGGATGGTGAAGCGGTCAGCGGGTGCGCCGGAAGGCATCGAACTCATGCAGGGCGACGCGACTGACGCGAACTTCTGCCGGGAAGCCGCGCGGGGCGCCGCGACCGTGTATCACTGCATGAATCCACCCTATTCCGCACGCATCTGGGCGGAAGTAATTCCGAAGTACATCGACAATCTCATCGCCGCTGCAGGAAGCAGCAGTGCGCGCCTGGTGGTGCTGGAAAGCGTGTACATGCTGGGGCGGACGGGCGGGCTCCCCATGAATGAAGACACCCCTATGAATCCTTGCAGCCGCAAAGGCGAGATCCGCGCCCGTGAAGCCGAGCGGTTATTCGAAGCGCATCGGCGGGGGGAAGTGCGCGCGACGGCGGCGCGGGCCTCCGACTACTACGGCCCCGGCGCCACGACCAGCCACGTAGGTGATCAATTCTGGAAGCCGGTGGTCGCAGGCGGGCGGGGACGTGTGCTGGTCAATGCGGATGCGATCCACACCTATCATTACGTACCGGATGTCGCCGCAGGGCTCGCGACCTTGGGCACGGCGGGTGACGGCGCGTATGGAAAGCCTTGGATGCTGCCCTGCTCGCAGGCCGAATCTTTGCGCGCTCTCGTTGCGCGGCTCTCGCATTATCTGGGCCGCGACATTGGAATGACAGTGATGCCACGCTGGGCGATGAACGGGCTCGGACTCCTGGTGCCGATGATTCGAGAGATCAACGAAATGTTGTATCAGTGGGATGAGCCGTTCGTCATCGACGATCGCCGCTTTCGCGAAGCCTTCGCAGCGGAACCAACCGAGGTGGAGCGCGCTGCGGCCGATACGGTCGAGTGGGCGAATCTGCATTACGCTTCCCCGAAACTCAACCCGGCTCATTAACGCCATTTCCGAATCCGCGTCTGGCGCGGCCGAAGCGTTCGCGGCCACGCTCCGGCCTACTCCGGGCGGAATCCTACGCTCGCAACCTTCTCCTCCGATTGCATCAGAATTCTCCATTCCGTCGAGCCATGCCCGAACTTCACTTGGCGCAAGACAATCACGAGGTTGGATATCCCAGCGCCGCGCTCCAACCGCGAAGCGCGCCCGGGGATGGCGCGAGGTTGCCCTCTCTTCTTCTGCCCCCGCGGGAAGCTGTCCCTTCGTCCCGCACGCGGTCAAAGCGCCGTCGCTCTCTCTCTTCGCTCTCGCCTGACGCGGTCGCCTGGCCGGACCCAGCCCTCCAGCGAAGTTGCATTGCGGCGCGATAGCGCGCATCGTAACTGGCCCGCTTTGCCGGATCGCTCAGGATTTCATGCGCCTCGCACAGGCGTATAAACTTCTCGCTATTGCCAGTGGCGGCGTTGTCTGGATGGTAACGGGAAGCGAGCATCCGGTAGACGCGGGAAATGGTTTCGGCGTCCGCATTGGGGCTGAGTTGCATCACTTCATAACAGTCCAGCAGATGGCCACGACCAACCTGCTGTTCATCCAACTTAAAAGTCGTATGGCTGCTTAGAAACTCCAAGCCTGCCCGGAACGTGCCGTCGGGCTTTCCAATGCACCATCTCACTACGGCTTTGAGATGCTCCGCGGTATGGCTCCCTCCAAACTTACCGCGTACGATTACAGTAGAGCCCGGCCTGAGCACGGTCATCAACATCAAGCCGCATCCGCCGTCGATGACATCGGCGAGATCGGCGGTTACCCACCGTGGCGTGCCCGCGCCCTCTTTTATTTCGAGATGAATCAGAGAGGAGCAGGCTGGTTTCCTAGGCGATTTCCTGCGTTGTCTCCTGGCTGTGGCTTCCATTCCTAATTCCCTTCGCCGCGGCAGGATTGAAGCCGGCTGGACCGCACGCCCGGATGGTGGCCACATAAGCTCGGGCTCATTGGGCGGGAACCTCCTTCCCAAAAGTGATCGCGGAGTCCGCTCGATACGTCTTTACGCCGGACCCAGTGGGGCGCAACATTTGCAGAACAATCGCGTCGCCCTGGGTGCCCAGGGAGAAGTGCGAGTTCCCGCCGCGCGCCACCGGAAACTGCCGTGATCCGAACGGGGGGACCAGCTCACTGATGGTCTCGGAACAAAGCGGCACCAGCTCCGACCCTTCGCCCCTGGGGACCGAGTACAGCGCTCCAGACGAATAGCATCCCCAAACCCGGGCCGGGCGCTCCGACGTGTTGATGAAGACGATGACCCCGTCGTCGCCGTAGCTGACATCGGCCGAAAACCCGGGATTACGAATTGGCCAAGCGACCTCGCGAACCGTCGTCTTCAGCTCATGAGCGGATGAGCATTCAGTGGCTCCGCTTACGGCCAGGACGGGTGAAAATTGTGGCCCCGGAATCTTTTCGCGCACCCGAACCCAACCGCCGGTGGTTTCGTCTGGCAACTCAAGTCGGTATTCGGCGTGCTCGCCCGGGCGCAGACGCAGTTGCGTTCCGCGTTGCCCCACAACTGCTGCCAGAGCTCCGCTACCCTTGTGAGCCTCCACCTCTACCTCGATCTCCCTGTTGCCCAGGTTCTGCAGCCTCACCGCCGATGAGCACGATGAATTGGTGTTCAACAATGGAACTATGCTCTCGACGACTCTTTCTCCAGAATGCATCTGAGCCCGAACGACTCCTGCCGGCAGCACACCAGCGAGCAGGCACACAACCGTAACCCTGCGGCCTTTCCAAGTTGCCCAGGACCGCAGTAACGGATCAAGCTTGGCAAACTGGCGCCCGCAACCCTCTTCGGCATTTGTCGTAACGCGGGATTCACGACACTGAGTGCTCATGCCTGGATTCTCGCCCGTGAGCCAAATGAAGCGGAATACCCCAAAAGTAACTTCGTGAGTACTAAGTACATTCTCTTGTCAAGGGCCGCGCACTCGGTCAACTACGAAGCCATTTCCCTGCTCGGCAAGGGCGGTATGGGCCAGGTGTACAAGGCCCGCGACACCACGCTGAAGCGTGACGTGGCGCTCAAGGTCCTGCCTGCGGCTCGATTGCGCGATCGGGACCGCATGGCTCGCTTTGGCCTCGCTCGATCGTCCCGACATCGAACCCGTTTACAGCATCATCGATTCCGAAGACTGGCGCGGGTTGGCCCTGGCGCTGGCTGATCGAAGGGCCGGCCCTGGCGCATCAGATTGCCCTCGGGCCGCTCCCGCTCCGGTATGGAGCGCACCGGCGACAGCGGACGTCATGACTCTTACGTTCGGCTCGACGAAAATATCCCGGTGATTGCCCGGCACGTCCACCACACGCAGGTCAGCGACCAGTCCCCGCCATCCGTACGCGCTGTCCGCGTACCTTCCCGGAGGACGGGCCTCGGCGCGCATCACCATCACACACCCGTCGTAGGGAGCGGGCACATATTGGCTGACTGAAAAAGCCAGGATCCGTTCGGCTTCCCGCGACGAGGAACCAACGCGGCGATCGGTGAGCAAGCGGAAGTGGTAGAGTGAGCGCCACAGCTTCTGGCGCATTCTTTTCCGCAGCGTCCGCATCCGCTCGCGGATGTATTCGCTCCCGGCCTTGACATCCAAGCTCGTAAGGTTAGCGAGATGGAATCGCAACCGGTTCCGGTTCGAAGTCCAGCGGCTCTCGTACTCCCAGCGCCTGGGGTTGAAGGCGTCCACCATTGCCACCAGCGAAACTTCCTGTCCTTGTGCGCGAAGTTGTTGCGCCATTTCGTAGGCGAGCACGCCCTCAGCGCACCATCCCATGAGCGCGAACGGTCCGTCCGGCTGAAATCGCCGCAGCGTCGCTACCTGAAGAGCCGCGATATCCTCGATCCGGTATGGCACGGGAAGACGCGCGACATCCGGGAAACTGAGGCTTAACACGGGCAGGTTTTCGGGCAAATTCAGAATCAGCGGGCGGAACAACGGCTGAGCGCCCAGAAGGAATAGAGGCGGCAGCGAGCCGGAGGAACGGATGGCAAAGATCTTGGAGTCCCCGAAGTCGTAGCCGTTGGGGGGCGAATCGCTCAATGACAATGCCATGCGCGCGACTGTGGGCATTTCGAAAAGGCTGGCCAGCGCAAGTTTTTTCTCGAAGGTCTCTTCTACGCGCGCCAATAGGCGCGCACCCAGCAAAGAATCGCCTCCCAAATCGAAGAAGTCGTCATCGATGCCGATGGGGCGCAGGTTGAGCTCCTCTTCCCAGATGTGCAACAGCAGCATTTCGACAACGCCCCGTGGAGAGCGCTCATCCCCGCCGCCGGCGCGCGCCCTCGAATGCATCGCCGCAGGATCCTTCGTCAGCGCCGAAACGGTAAGCCCAAGTTTCTCCGCCAGACCGATCCGCAGTGCCTTCCCCGTCGCCGCCTTCGGTATTTCAGCGAGGAACACAATCCGGCGGGGAACTTTGAACGGGGCCAGGCGAGCCGCGCAGAATTCGCGCAACTCCGCCTCCAGTTGCTGGTGCGAACGCGCCGAGCCATGGGGTCCGTTGCCGCGTGCTTCTTCACGTGTAACGACAGCCGCCGCGACTTCTTCGCCCAACTTTGCATCCGGGATCGCAAACGCGATCCCTTCCTCGACCGCCGGATGAGCGTTCAGGACGTGGTCGATTTCCGCCGGGGAGATTTTTTCGCCGCCGCGATTGATGATCTCCTTACTCCGGCCGGTCAGAAACAAATATCCGTCCGGATCGAGACTGCCTAGATCGCCGGTACGCAGCCATCCGTTTATGAACGACTGGCGGTTGATCTCCGGCGCGGCGGCATAGGCGCTGATGACGCTGGGACCGCGGACCACGACTTCTCCAACTTGGCCCGGCGCCAGTGCCGAGCCCTGCTCATCCAGAATCGCGATCTCGCATCCCAGCGCGACGCCTACCGAACCCCTCTTGCGCGGCGCGGGCGGCAAAGGTTCGCCGGCAATTGTGGAGCTCGCCTCGGTCAGGCCGTAGGAATCCAGCACGGGCGCGCGAAACAGCTCTTCCAGCCTTCTGATCAAATCCGGACCGGCGGGTGCAGAGGAGCAGCGTATCACTCTTAGACGCGACCGGGAGACGGCCTCGGCGTGACGGGCGGCGCTCCCCAGAATCGATCGATGGATGGCTGTCGGCGCTGAATACCAAGTGGGGTTAAACTCGTCGAGCCAGCCAAAAAACTTCACCGAATCGTAGCCGGGAGTACAAGCCACGCTGCCGCCCGCGGTCAGCGCGGAAAAAACAGAGACCAGGATGCCCTGCGTGTAGAACATGGCCGTGATGCACAGGGCGCGATCCCGCGCATTGAGGCCAAGCTGCAGGATGTTGTTGTTCGCTCCGCTGCACACGTTTCGATGCGACAGGGGCGCCATTTTCGGCCGCGACGTCGATCCCGTCGTGTAAACCATCAGAGCGATGTCATCCGGCTCCGCAAATCCAGGTTTAGACGCTTCCCTTCTATCGCCTCCTTCCAAATAGAAGCTCCCCGCCGGTCCTTGTGGATCTGAAACCAGCCGGATCACCGGGATCCCCTGGCGTTGCGCAACCGCGATGGACGCTGACTTGCTGCCTTCTTCAACAATCAGCGCTTGGGGGTTCAAATCGGACAAATAGGACTCGAACTCAGCCACGCTTGAGCTAGGATTGAACGGCGCACCGGTGGCCCCGGCGGCGACCGACAAGCACAACGTCGCAGCATCCGGTCCGTTGGGGAGAACGATGGCTACCTTGTCGCCGCGGCCGATGCCGATGCTGTTCAGAACCTCAACAGTTCGCTCGATTTGTTGAAGTAAGTCAGCAAAGGCAAGCGGCTTGCGGCCGATTCCCAGGATCGCCGGCCCGCCGTCCGACTGCTGCACGGCAGCTCGGAGATACGAGTCAACCGTCTGAGCCAAGCCATCCCTACACCTTGCCAATTCTTGGAAACCCTGCCGCTCCCTAAAAGTCTCGATGGGCAGACACTTTTTTAGATTAACACTGCAAATGAGGAACTGGCGCGTCCACCTCCATCGTCCTCCCACCCGCTCTATGGCTCTATAATGAACCTTCGCGATTTTATATAAGAAGTCGGGGGCAGGCGCCACTATTTGGGCGCTGCGTAGAATACCCTCCCGTTCGGTCGAGCACTCGGCGGCGCCTTGGATCGCACCCGCGACAGCCGCGCGGGAGCACTTAGTAACTTCTAAAAGGGGTGCGGAAAGGTCAAGTGTAGCGTGGAGCTATCGCAAAAAGCCGGCCAGAATTATCCCGCAACGTACCCCCCACAGGAATAGCCAGCACGTCAAACCGGCGGCAGCACCACCGCCCGGTTGCGCCCCTGATTCTTGGCCATATACAGAGCGTTGTCTGCTACCCGAATCAGGTTCTCGGAATGGGCCGGGGTTCCCGGGCGCCAACTGGTGCCTCCGAAACTGCCGGTGATCATCTGCCGGGTGTCGTTGATCAGCATCGCTTCATTGGCCAGCGCGGCGCGCATCCGTTCGCTCTGGTTGGCGGTGCAGCTCTCGTCGCAACCGGGCAGGATGATCAGGAATTCCTCCCCGCCGTAGCGTCCGATCGCATCGTAGGGCCGCATCGACGCCTGCATCCGGCGGGAAAACTCGCGTAGTACGGCATCCCCGGCGAAGTGGCCGAAGGTATCGTTGACGCTTTTGAACCGGTCCAGATCGGCCAGCACCACGCCCACCGAGCGGCCCTCCCGCGCCCCGCGCGACAGCTCCCGCTGCAGAATCTCCAGAATCGAGGACCTGTTCCATAACCGGGTCAGAAAATCCTTGGTCGCCTGTTCGCGCAGTTCCTCGCGCGCGGCCAGAAGCTCGCGCTGCAGGTCGATGATGCGGGTTCCGGCGCGCAGCCGCACCTTCAGCTCGTGCTGATCGAACGGCTTGGTCAAGTAATCGTCGGCGCCGGATTCGAGCCCTTCGATCAGATCCTCGCGCTGGCTCTTGGAGCTCAGCAGCAGCAAATAGGTATAGGCCTGCGCGGTCGATCCCTTGGAGTGCTCCCGCAGGCGCTTACAAACCTCCGGACCAGTCAGCCCCGGCATCACCCAATCCAGAATCGCGATGCGCGGCGCATCTTCCTGTTTGAGCGCATTCCACGCCTCCATCCCGTCGCAGGCCACCACCACTTCGTAACCCCATTTACGAAGCGTGGCGTCCAGCAGGTGCCGCGAAACGATGCTGTCGTCAGCGATTAAAACTCGCATGGAAGGCGCACTCAATCCTCAGTCCTTTTCAAGGTACCCCATTCTCCCTTCTTATCGCTAAGATAGCGAAAGACTTCATAGAGTTGGGGGAAAACCGGGCAGAAAAACCGGCGCCCATGAGACCTGGAAAGCCGCCAGACCTGGAAAGCTAAACATAGCGTCATAAGTATTTGCGCATAGAGCCGGAACGTGGTCTCCTGGGGTCATGAGACCACTCATGATATCCGATGCCACTTCGGTGCTGGGCTTACAGCAGGAAATTCAGCGGTCCGAGGAGTCGCGGTATGACCACCGGCTGCACAGTGTCCTATTGGTAGCGCAGGGCATGACCTGCCCGGAGGTGGCTCGCCTTCTGGGCGACGCCCCTCGTTCTGTGGAGAACTGGGTTCACCGCTTCGACCAACGGGGATTGGCTGGTCTGACGGAAGGAGAGCGATCCGGTCGTCCCACCCGGCTAGACGAAAAGCAGGTGAAAGAGATCAATCGCGTATTACGGGCCAAGCCGAGTGACGCGGGAATGCGGGTGAATCTATGGGATGGCAAGACGCTGTCGGCCTGGATCGACAAAACCTATGGCGTCCGACTGGGCGTCCGCCAATGCCAGCGGTTGTTCCGGCAGTTGGAGTTCCGTCTCCGCAAGCCTCGTCCAGTCTTAGCGCGAGCCGATCCAGCACGGCAGAAGACGCATAAAAAAAACTCCGCAAGCTGATGGGCGACGCCTCTGTGGACCTGTGGGCACTGGACGAGGTGCACTTTCAGCAGCAGGGATCGCGCTGCCGCATGTGGATTCCACCAGAACTGAAAGACCCCGTCGTGTACCATCATCCGACCCGCAAGAGTGTCGGCTACTTCGCCGCTGTGCGTCTGCGAGACGGCAAGTTTCTGTTTCGGCGCGAAACCGCAAGATTCAATGGCGAAACCTTCTGGGAGTTCC
>CAWISY010000043.1:0-4894 GCA_963838455.1 Bryobacterales bacterium | reverse complement strand
GTATCGCTGATGCAAGCCCAGCAGCCGAGCCAGGTCGATGACAACGCTCTGAAGAGCGCCGCTAAGAATGGCGACAACTGGATTGAATATAACGGCAGTTGGATGGAGCAGCGCTACAGCGCGCTCAACCAGATCAACGACTCCAACATCAGCCGTCTGGGCCTGGCGTGGTATTACGATATTCCTTCCGCCCCGGCGGGAACCAGCGGCAACCGCCAGGAAGCCACGCCCCTGGTTTACAACGGCATGCTCTACAGCATCACCCCGTGGAGCATCGTGTACGCCGTCGATCTCCACACCGGCAAGGAAGTGTGGCGCTCCGATCCGGAGGTGGATCAACGGGTCAACGCCGGACGCATCTGCTGCGGCGTGGTGAACCGTGGCATCGCCATGTACCAGGGCAAGATCATCGCTCCTGTGGTCGACGGCCGCATCCGCGCACTGGACACCGCTACCGGCAAGATCTTATGGGAGACCCGCGTCACGCCCGCCAATCAGCCTTACAGCATCACTATGGCGCCGCGCGTCATCAAGGGCGGGAAGGTGATCGTCGGCGCCAGCGGCGGCGAGTTCGGCGTACGCGGATTCTTCGACGCCTACGACGTCAACACCGGGAAGCTGGCCTGGCGCTTCTACACCGTCCCCGGCGATCCCTCCAAGCCCTTCGAACAGCCCTGGCTGGCGGATTGGGCCAAGACCTGGGATGAGAAAAGTCAATGGTGGAAGATCGGCGGCGGCGGACCTGTATGGGGCGGCGTCGCTTATGACGAGACCGACGATATCGTTTATGTCGGCTCCGGCCAGCCCGGTCCCTGGACCGAGCAATACCGTGGCAAGGGCGACAACCTGTGCACCGATTGCATCCTCGCCGTCCGCGGCTCGACCGGAAAACTGGTGTGGTATTACCAGACCACTCCCGGCGACGATTGGGACTTCGATTCCATCGCCGACATCATGCTCGCCGATATCACTATCAACGGCAAGCTGCGTCACGTGCTTATGCATGCGCCCAAAAACGGGTTCTTCTACGTGCTCGACCGCGGCACCGGCGAGTTGCTCTCCGCCGATCCCTACGTGCCGGTGAATTGGGCTTCCGGCGTCAATCTCAAGACCGGCCGGCCCACGGTGAATCCGGAAGCGCGGTATGGGTTCGACAGCGTCAGCGTGACGCCGGGGCCCGGTGGTGGACACGTCTGGCCGCCCTGGTCGTTCAATCCCGCCACTGGACTGGTCTATGTCCCCAGCACCGCGGGCGGCGGGTACTCTTTCCAGGCGAATCCCGACTACCAACCCATCTCGACCGATATTGGTGAAACCGGAACCGGCCGCGGCGTCATGGGCAACATGGCGACGGGCCGTGGGAATGGTGGTGGCGCGGCTCGTGGCGCGGGCGCTGGTGGCGTAGGCGGCGGTCGAGCCGGTGCGCAACCGGTTGCCCCTGGAATCGACCCCGGCCAAGCGGGCCGAGGCGCTGCTCGTGGTGGCGCAGGCGCAGCAAGAGGTGGCGCAGCTCCCGCAGCGGCAGCCCCAGCTCCTCCCGCACGGCTTCAAGTCTACGCCTTGGATGCGAATGCGACCCTCCCTGAACCTCCTCCTGCGACCGCAGCTCCCGCGGCAGGTGGCGGAGGCCGTGGCGGTGCAGGTGGTGGAGGCCGCGGCGGAGCAGGTGGTGGAGCAGGCCGCGGTGGTGCAGGCGGGGCCGCTCGCGGTCCGGCGCCTCAGCCTCTGCCGACCATCGGCCCTGCGCTTCGCGGAAACCCGCTCGTCGCTTGGGATCCCGTTGCCCAGAAGGAGCGCTGGCATGCCGATGACGGCTCCGCCGGCTTCAACCAGGGCGGTACGCTCTCCACGGCCGGAAACCTGGTCTTTGCGGGCGTTCGCAGCAACCTTCGCGTCTATCGCGCCGATACCGGCGAAAAACTCGCCGACATCGACACCCACCTCAACATGGTCGGTCCGCCGATGACATTTATGCTCGACGGCAAGCAGTACATCGCGATTGCCGGTGGTCCACAGGCCGCCGGTGGCGGAGGAGGCGGTGGACGAGGAGCCGGCGGCCGCGGACCAGCAAACTAACTAACTTGGGACCGATCGCTCGAAGGAATGGGCCGGCCTCGCCGTTGCGCGAGCCGGCCCTTTCCATTTTGGAAATTGCGCCAAATCACCCCGGCTCCTGCGCCGCTTGACCCAGATTTCGGCGGTCGAGGCTCAGTCCTTCGAGTTTTCCTTTCAATGGGATGGAATCAGGATTGCAGCTTGAAAGATCCTTGGCAGTCGAAAACCATCCACAAGCAGGGCGTACTCCTCAAGCCGAACAGCGTCTCAGCGAATTGCTGGAGGCCGCTCCGGACGCTATTCTTCAGGTGGACGAAGAAGGCCGGATCGTCCTGCTGAACCACATGGCGGAGCAAATGTTCGGCTACAGCAAGGATGAGTTGCTGGGCGCGCCGGTGGAGATTCTGGTGCCGATCGAGCTGCGCGCGGCGCATGCCGCCCATCGCTCCCGCTTTGCCAGCCATCCAACTACCCGCGCCATGGGCAACGGCCTGGTGCTGGAGGCGGTGCGCAAGGACGGCTCCCGGTTCCCGGTCGAGATCAGCCTGAGCCCTGGCCGCTCCGAGGCCGGATTTCGAGCCACGGCCATCGTGCGCGACATCACCGCTCGCAGGGAGGCCGAAGAGCATCTGCGCGCCGTGCAGGAGCGTTATACGCGTGAGCTGACGCTCCATAACCAGGAGCTGGCTCTGCGCAATCTCGAAGTGGAGCGCGCCAACCGCCTGAAGACCGAGTTTCTGGCCAGCATGAGTCATGAGCTGCGCACCCCGCTGCACACCATCATCGGTTTCTCGGAACTGCTGGGGGAGCAACTGCAGGGTCCCTTGAACGACAAGCAGAAACGCTTCATCGAGCACATTCACCGCGACTCCCTGCACCTGCTGGAGCTGATCAACGACATTCTGGATTTGAGTAAAATCGAGTCCGGCCGGATTGAGCTGCGTCCCGAGACGCTGGACCTGGGCGCGGCCATCGAGGAATCGCTCTCCTCCATTCGTGCGCTGGCGCAAGCCAAATCGCTGCGCCTGGAGACCCGCATCGCTTCGCTGGGGCCCGGTCCGCTAGGGGCCGGTCTGTTAGGGGCCGGTCGGTTAGGGATGGTGGAGGCCGATCCGCTGCGCATCAAGCAGATTCTGGTGAATCTGCTGAGCAACGCCGTCAAATTCACTCCCGTGGGAGGGCGGATTGAAGTAACCGCGCGGCTGACCGCCGCCTGGGCCGAAGTCTCGGTCACCGACACCGGCATCGGCATCCCCGCCCAGGAGCACGAGGCTATCTTCGACATTTTCCACCAGGTAAGCCCCACCACCAAGGGAGTTCGCGAAGGCACCGGCCTCGGTCTGGCCATCACCAAGCGACTGGTGGAGGAGCACGGCGGTACTATAACAGTTGCGAGCGAGCCTGGAAAGGGCAGCCGGTTCACGTTCACGATTCCGGCCGCCAGTCCGGTCCTGGAGAGAGCCCAAGAGGTAGCGTCATCATGAAAAAAGTGCTGGTTGCCGACGACAAAGACACCGGCCGGGAGCTGGTCCGGACGGTGCTGGAAAACTGCAACTACGAAGTTTTTGAAGCCTCCAACGGCGTGGAGGCGGTGGATCAGGCGCGCCAGATCCTGCCCGACCTCATCATCCTCGATCTGCACATGCCCGGCCTGGACGGTTTCGGGGTGGTCCAGGAGCTGCGGCGCGACCAGCGCTTTGCCAAGACCCCGGTGATGGCGCTGACCGCCAGCGCCATGATGGGCGATCGCGAACTGGCGCTCGCCTCCGGCTTTAACGGCTACATCGCCAAGCCCATTCGCCTGAGCGCGCTGCGGGCCGAAGTTGAACGAATGTTAGGCGCCGAGCGGATGTTAGGTGCGTAGCAAATGTTAGGTTAAGATAACCTTCCACAACAAATCATGCCCGCCAAACCCGCCCTGTCGCTCCTGATCATCGATGACAACCCCGGCAGCCTGGAAATGCTCTCCAGCGCCCTGGCCCAGCCGGAGCTGGAAGTCCTGACGGCTTCGGATCCGGAGGAAGGCCTGGACCTGCTGCACCAGCACCATCCTCAAATCGTTCTGACCGATCTGGTGATGCCCAAGATGAGCGGGATGGATGTGCTGGAGCGGGTGATGGAGTTCGACCCCTCCACCGACGTCATCCTCATGACCGCGCACTATTCCACCGAATCCGCCGTCGAAGCCATCAAGAAAGGCGCATCGGACTATCTGAACAAGCCGGTGTCGATCTCCTCGCTGCGGGAGCGCGTGGGCAAATTGCTGGAGGGGGCTCGCAAGCGCCGCAGGGCCAGCCAACTCGAAGACGAACTGGCGGCCAGCGCCGAATTCGAGGGATTCATCGGCAACAGCCCGCTGATGTGGGAGATGTTCTCGCGCATCCGCCGGGTCGCCCCGCACTATCGCGCGGTTCTGGTGACCGGCGAAACCGGTACCGGCAAAGATCTGGTGGCGCAGGCTCTGCACCGGCTGAGTCCGGCTTCGCAGGGGCGCTACGTGGTCTTGAACTGCTCCGCCGTGGTGGAAACGCTGTTTGAGAGCGAGCTGTTCGGACATGTGCGCGGCTCTTTCACGGGAGCCACCGCCGATAAGGCCGGCCTGGTGGAGCACGCCCACGGCGGGACCCTGTTTCTGGACGAGATCGGCGACATGCCGCTGGCCACCCAGGCCAAGCTGCTCCGCGTCCTGCAGAACCAGGAGGTTCTGCGGGTGGGCTCGCTTACGCCCCGCAAAGTCAACGTGCGGGTGATCGCCGCCACCAACCGCAACCTGCGCAAATCCATCGCCGAAAAACAGTTTCGCGAGGATTTGTATTATCGCCTGTCGATGGTGGAGATC
>CAWISY010000042.1:0-74756 GCA_963838455.1 Bryobacterales bacterium | reverse complement strand
TGGCACAAGCAGCTCAGCCCGCAGGAATTTGAGATCGCCCGCCACGCCGATACCGAGCGGCCCTTCAGCGGAAAATACGACGAGTTTCACGGCGACGGAATCTTTGGCTGCATCTGCTGCCAGACCCCGGTGTTCGATTCCAAGACCAAGTTCAACTCCGGCACCGGCTGGCCCAGCTTCTACGCTCCCATCGCCAAAGAGAACGTTTCCCTCAAGCACGACCTAAGCCACGGCATGGACCGGACGGAGGTGCTGTGCACGCGCTGCGACGCCCACCTGGGACACGTCTTCGATGACGGCCCGCCGCCCACCGGCAAACGCTACTGCATGAACTCGGCCGCGATGACGTTTACTCCGCGGATGAAAGGTTGATCTGGGAATGAAACGCGTAATCGTAGTCTGCACGGGAGTGATGCTGGGAGCGGCCATCGTGGCCGTGATTCCGACCTCCGCGCAGCAGATGTCGGACATCAAGAAGACCGGCAAGAACACCAAGAAAGCCGCCAAGAACTCCGGTAAGAAGGGCAAGACCAGTTCGAAGAGCACCGGTAAGTAGCGCCGGCCTCAGCGGCGAATACGCAACGCGTTACTGATCTGTGACTAGCCGCGACCGGAGGAAGTCCTCATGGGCCAGCGGCCCACCGATAGTGATGAAGAACGATCGCGAAATGGCGAATATGCGGCGAATCGCGGGCCGTTCTTCAGGGGAGCGGGTTCCTGCGACGAACGACCGAACCTCCGCTCGGCCCGGCGGGCGCCCCGGTCGCGGCTCTGAAAGAAAACCGCCGAGCGACGTCACTGGTTGTCCCATCCGGTCCCACCGGAGGCAAGGCTGAGCCGCGACCAGAGGAAGCGGTTTTACGGGCTGCTAACCAAACGTAAACGAGTAAGCTTCGACGCCGGGATCGAGGAATTCGATCTGGATGGTCCGATCGTTGATCGTGCCTTGCTGGCGTATCAATTGATACAGTCGCTGCTCCTTGACCACGCCGTCGCCTGAGGCGTCGACGTCGATCCCGTGCGCATCGCCCGGCGCCTTCCCGTCCAGTGTCACGCGGAAGCGCACCGGCTTTCCCCCGGCTTTTCTCCCGGTTTTCCTCCCGAAGACGGACCCAGCACCAAGTGCACGTCGCGGGCGTGGAATCGAAAAATGATCGAACCCGGCGCTCGATCCAAAGTCCCCGCTTCTGCGCCGATGGTCCAACGGCCGACCAGCGCCCAATCGTTCAAATCGAAGCTCTCGGGAGCGGTGTAGGTAGCGGCCTTGTCTTGGGCGACATCCTCGGGTGACATGAGGTTGTCCTGGCGATCGTAGCCGATGTAGGTTTCGGGCGACTTCACCTCGGCCAGAGTACTCGGCGCTTCCACGCCCTGTCCCGCTGCAGTAGTTCCGGCGTCGAACATTTTTCCATCGCGCTCGGCCAGCAACCGCTGGATGATCCGTTCGGATTCGTCATAATCGCCCTCGCCGAAGTGATGCGCGCGAATGTGGCCGCGGATGTCGATAAAATAATGCGCCGGCCAGTAGTGATTGCCGAACGCCTGCCAGATGACGCGATTGGCGTCGTTGGCCACCGGGTACGTAATCTTGAACTGGCGCACCGCCTGCTCCACGTTCGATTCTTCGCGCTCGAAGGCGAATTCCGGAGAGTGTACGCCGATCACCACCAGACCCGCATCTGCGTATTTGCCGGCCCAGCTTTCGACGTAGGGAAGAGCACGCAAGCAGTTGATGCAGGAGTAAGTCCAGAAGTCGATCACGACGACTTTGCCCAGCAGAGCCTCGCGCGTCAGTGAAGGCGAATTAATCCAGGCGACCGCGCCCTTGAGCTCCGGCATCGGCCCCCCGTCCGCAAGACCTTCGTCCGCGAGTTCCTCGCCCTTCGTCTCCGGTCCGGAGACCAGCCGCTGCTCCAGCCGCATCGGCGCGCCGCCCAGCGAAATACGAGTCAGGAAGCCTTGGTCCCAGCCGAACGCAATCGCCGCCGCACCCGCCAGCACCAGCACTCCCAGGGCGCGGCGAATCCATTCTTCCGCTCCCAGCGACCGCTTCATCGCCTGAAAAACCTTGCCGCCTACCAGTAGCGCGAGCGCCAGAGGACACGCCGCGCCGATCGCGAACATCAGTAGCAGGGGCCAAGTCGCGAGTCCTTTGCCGCTGGTGGCCGCGAAGGTGAGCAGCAAGCCGAGAATGGGTCCGGCGCACGGAGTCCACAGCAGACCGGTGGCGACGCCCAGCACCAGCGACCCTCCGAAACCCGAGTTCGGCGCAACCCCTTGCTGCAGCCGGTCCCCGAGTCTCACGAAAGGCCGCGTCAGAAATGTCGCCAGATTAGGCAGCAATAGCGTCAGGCCCAAAATGGCTACGATGACGATCGCGGCGGTGCGGCCGATTTGGTTCACGCGCACCACCCAGCCTCCGCCCACCGCGGCCACTGCGGCAACCATCGAAAACGTGAACGCCATGCCAAGTAGCATCGGCAAGCCGCTCTTGCGGAAGGAGACTCCGCTTTGCGCGAATACGAACGGAAGAACCGGAAGGACGCAGGGGCTGAAGATGGTCAGCACGCCGCCGAAGAAGGCCAGGATGTAAAGCGGCATCTGTCTCTGTCAGCCCCGCGTACTCAAGCTACAGCTTCACGGTGACCGTCTTCACTTCGGTGTACTGCTGCAGGCCGTACTCACCCAGCTCGCGGCCGATCCCGGATTGCTTGAATCCGCCGAACGGCGCGCGGCTGTCGAGCACGTTGTAGCAGTTCACCCACACCGTGCCGGCGCGAACGCTGTCGGCAATGGCGTGGGCCTTCTTGATGTCGCGGGTCCACACCGCGGCAGCCAGGCCGTAGTTGGTGCGGTTGGCGCGCGTCACCACTTCATCGACGCTCTTAAAGGGGATGATGCTCATGACCGGGCCGAAGATCTCCTCCTGCGCGATGCGCATGTCGTCTTCGACATCGGCGAAAACGGTGGGCTGGATGAAGTAGCCGCGATCTCCGACGCGTTCGCCGCCGCATACCAGCTTCGCGCCTTCGACGCGGCCGGAATCGATGTAGCTCATGACCTTCTCGAATTGCGCGTCGTCCACCTGCGGGCCCTGGTCCGTCTTGGGATCGAAGGGA
This sequence comes from Bryobacterales bacterium, assembly GCA_963838455.1. GTDB lineage: Bacteria > Acidobacteriota > Terriglobia > Bryobacterales > Bryobacteraceae > Palsa-187. Next base: position 71,637 of record CAWISY010000042.1, on the reverse strand, counting down.
TCGCCTACGGTGCGCTTGCGGGCGCGGGCGCCGGATTTCTCCACGAACTCATCGTAGATTTTTTCTTCCACGAACACGCGCGATCCGGCGCAGCAGCACTGGCCGTGGTTGAAGAACAGGCCGAAGTGCGCGCCCTCCACGGCTTCATTCAGGTCGGTATCGGCGAAGATGATGTTGGGGCTCTTGCCGCCCAGTTCCAGAGTTACGCGCTTGAGATTGGATTTCGCAGCCGCTTCCATGATCAGGTGCCCGACTTCGGTCGAGCCCGTGAACGCCACCTTATCCACGTCCATGTGATTAGCGATAGCAGCACCCGCCGTGGGCCCGAATCCGGGGAGAATGTTGACCACGCCCTCCGGGAATCCGGCTTCGACGATCAACTCGCCGATCCGCAGCGCGGAAAGCGGAGTCTGCTCGGCCGGCTTCATCACCACCGTGTTGCCGGTGGCCAGCGCCGGCGCCAGCTTCCAGGCCTGCATCAGCATCGGGAAGTTCCAGGGGATGATCTGCCCCACCACGCCCACTGGCTCAAGTTTGGTATAGCAGAAGTAGTCGCCGTCGATGGGGATGGTCTTGCCGTGCACCTTGTCGGCCCATCCCGCGAAGTAACGGTAGCAGCCCGCACTGGCCGCGACGTCCACGGCCTTGGCCACCTGGAACGGCTTGCCGTTATCCAGGGCTTCCAGGGCGGCCAGTTCGTCGGCGTGCTTTTCAATGAGGTCGGCCAGGCGAAGCAGCAGGCGGCCGCGGTCGGAGGCTTGCATCTTGCGCCAAGGGCCACGCTCAAAGGCCTCGCGCGCGACGCGCACGGCTTTATTTACGTCCGCCGCGTCGGCTTCGGCGACCTGGCAGATTTCCTCGCCGGTGGAGGGGTTGATGGTGGCAAAAGTTCGGCCTGATTCGGCGGGAACCCAACGGTTGCCGATCAGGAGTTTGGTTGCGGAAATAGCCACTTGGGCTTGCTTCGGACTGGACACGACTGAGGCCATGGAGAAGCTCCTTCTTATTCGTTCAGCAGTCGCCCGCGCCTCGACTTCAGGCGGCGGGACACACCAGGATTTTATGACATTCGCGGTCGTCTTGCTTACACGACTGAGTAAGCTACACTAGACAGTACCATGATGGAAGCCGCGGAGCGTACGGGCCCGGCCGGTCTGCAGCCGCCGGACACCATGGAAAGCATGCTGGCGACCTTGTGCTGCTATGAGCAGCAGTTCGGCCCCAACAGTCCGGTCACGCTGCGCCTGCTCGCCGAAGTTGGCGCGGAATTGGGGCGCCGGGGCGAAACCCGCACAGCGAGGGTTCTGCTGGAACGCGCCTCGCGGGATCTTACGCGATTCCTGGGCGCCGATCATCCGGCGGCCATCGAGGCCCGGACGCAGCTCGCCTGGGTTTCCGCCACGCTACCGGACAGCCCCCTCGCGTAATAAGTGAACGCGTGATACAAGAACAAGAGGAGATTGTGGATGGCAAAACAACTTGTTTCAGCAGGAGTGGTCTGCCTGGCGCTAGCCGCGGGCGTAGCCTTGTCCCAGGACAAAGGCGGCAAAGGCAAGGGCGGAAGCGGTAAGCAGCCGGCCGGCCCGGGCTTGACCCTGACCTCGCCCGACGTCGAAGACGGCGCGGTGATCCCGGAAAAGTTCAGCATGCGCGCCTCGCGCGGATCCACCCCGCCGGCATTGAATTCGCCCCGGCTCGAATGGACTCACGTTCCTGCCGGCACGCAAAGCTTCATCGTGCTGTTCCATGACCCGGACGTGGCCTTGCAGAAGAAGCTGGACGACGTCACCCACTGGATGATTTTCAACATCCCCGGCACGGCCACCGGACTTCCCGGAGGCATCCCCAACGACGCCAAGCTCCCCGACGGCAGCATCCAGATCAAGAACAGCGGCAATGCGATCGGCTATATGGGCCCGGGCATGGGCCCGCAGGGTCCGTACCATCACTATACGTTTGAGTTGTACGCGCTCGACACCAAACTGGATTTGACCGGCACCGCGACACGTGCTGAGGTCTTGAAGGCGGCCGATGGTCACATCCTGGCCAAGGCGGTACTCGCTGGCAGGTACCACCAGTAGCCCAGCAAGGCGCAATTCTACCTGCGGCGCGCGTCAGCATCGCGCCGATTTGACACACTGTGCGGGTAATTACTTCGCGGGATGAACGTCTTGCGAGCGATCTTCGCTCCGCTTCGGGGAGGAGGAAACCATCTCGAAAAACAGCGAAACAATCAGCAATCCTGCAATGCCTGCTCCGATTAACATGTGACCCTCTTTTTGTTGTCTCTAACCGTCACCATCACATGAGCACGCCGGCTTCCATTCTTCTCATCGGATGCCGGCGTCTCTTTCTCTAGTTCTTTCCGCGCATTTACTATCTAAGACGGATCACCTAGCCCCTCGGATTCAGCTACTCTTTCTCGTTCGTCTCGCGGCTCGGCGACGGAGTAGACTGTTAAGTGCATGCCCAAACAATACAAGGCCCCGCCGCCCATGACCATCGATCCTGAAAAGAAGTACACCGCCACGTTCAACACCTCCAAGGGAGAGATCGTGGTGGAGCTCTTCGCCAAGGACAAACCCGTGACCGTCAATAACTTCGTCTTCCTGGCCAAGGACGGCTTCTACGACGGAACCAGCTTCCATCGGGTCATTTCCGACTTCATGATTCAGGGCGGTTGCCCGCAAGGCACCGGCTACGGCGGTCCGGGATACAAGTTTGACGACGAGATCAAGGGCAAGACCAACAAGCACAAGCCCGGATCGCTTTCCATGGCCAACGCCGGCCCGGGCACCAACGGCAGCCAGTTCTTCATCACCCACGAGAAAAGCAACACCGGCTACCTCGATCCCAAGCACACCGTGTTCGGCCAGGTGACCAAGGGGCAGGATGTTGTGGAATCGGTAAAACAGGGCGACAAGCTGAACACTCTGACCATTTCGGAAGCTTAATATTACGGCGTGACAAAGATCCTGGCCGTCGGCCCGCATCCCGACGATATCGAGTTCGGATGCGCTCCCGTATTGATTCAGGAGGTTCGAAGCGGAAACCAGGTGCGGATGGTAGTGCTGACTAAGGGCGAGGCTTCGACCTCCGGGACTCCGCAAGAGCGCGTCGAGGAGGCTCGCGCGGCGGCGCACGTCATGGGAGCCGAAATCGAGTTCCTGGAGATGGGCGGGGATTGCCACCTGCGTCGCGATACCGCCAGTGCGGTCGCCATCGCCCGCCAGATTCGCCAGTTCCAGCCCGGCATCGTGCTGGCGCCGCATCCCGATGAGAATCAGCACCCGGACCACATCGCCGCCTCCGGGATGGTACGCGATGCGACGCGCTTGGCCCGCTACGGCGGAGTTCCCGAGTTACAAGACCTCCCGCGGCACGCCATCGGGCATCTTTATTTCTATTCGATTACGCAGACTTTTTTGCCCACTCCTGACATCGTGATCGACGTGAGCAGCATCGAATCGGAGTGGGAAGCGGCGATCGCCTGCCACAAGTCCCAGATGAAGACGAAAGCGTATATGAAACTGGTGCAGACCCGCGCCCGCGCTCTGGGCGCCACCATCGGAGTCTCCACGGCCGTGGGCCTCTGGGCCAATGATCCGATTCGGCTCGGCAAGCTAAGCGACCTGGCGCTGTCTTCCCGGAACTACTGATGGCAAACTACTAGATGGCGCGCAGACTCTCCATCGGCATCACCTGTTATCCAACCGTCGGCGGCAGCGGCATCGTGGCCTCGCAGTTGGGCAGCGAACTCGCCAAACTGGGCCATCGCGTCCACTTCATCTCTTATGAGCCGCCCTTCCGGCTGGACCTCGGCCAGCCCAACGTTTTCTTCCACAAAGTGGAGATTAACGAATATCAATTATTCAAGTATCCGGATTACACGCTGCCGCTGGCGGTGAAGATGGTGACCGTCGCGCAGAAGCACAAGCTGGATTTGCTGCACATGCACTACGCGGTTCCGCACGCCACCGCCGCCTTGCTCGCCACCAGCATTCTGAAAGCGCAGTGCCGGCGCGCGCCGCACGTGGTTACGACGCTGCATGGGACCGACATCACTCTGCTGGCTCGTGACCCGAATCTGGGACCCATCATCAAGTATTCGATCGAGAGTTCCTGCGGCGTGACGGCCGTCTCGGAGAGTTTGCGCAAGGAAACGGTGCAAGTTCTGCGCACGAATAAACCGATCCAGGTGGTGCACAACTTCTACCGCCCCGCGGAGCCCAGCCGGAATCGCGCCCAGGTGCGCAAGTCGCTCAAGCTGCGGGATAGCGATTTCGTGCTGATTCACATGTCGAACCTGCGGCCGGTGAAGCGATTTCTCGACACGTTGAAGGTGGTGGCGGAGCTGAAGGATCTCCCGCGCGTGAAGCTTCTGATTCTGGCGGGCGGAGGGTTCGACGAGTTCAAGCAGCCGGTCAAAGACATGGGGATCGCCGCCAACGTGGTGGTGCGCCGCGATGTGGTGGATATCGAAAATTACGTGCACGCGGCGGATGCGGGATTGTATACCTCCGAGAAGGAAAGCTTCGGGATGGGCGTGCTGGAGACGATGAGCTTCGGTAAGCCGGTGGTGGCTACCGGAGTGGGCGGAGTTCCTGAGATCGTGCTGGATGGCAAGACCGGTTTTCTGACCAAGCTCGGCGACGTGCGGGCGATGGCCCGGCAGGTGCGAAAACTCGCCGGGGACCCGGCGCTGGCCGCGCAAATGGGAGCGGCGGCCAAGGAGCGCGCCGCGCAGGGATTCTCGGCCGAAAAGAGTGTCGCGAAATACCTGCAGTATTACCACGAAGTCATGACCTCCTGCCCGGGCGGGGAGCGGGTGGCTGCGGTCGCGGGGGACTGACCGGGCAAGGCGACTCGCAAACCAGGTCGGTCTATCTCATCGAGTCTCCGGCCCGAATCCCCCTTGGCCTGAGCTCAAAAAAAATTTATACCGGACCATCAATGCGCGCGTAATAGTGATTTGAAGGATGTCCGTCCAGCCGCGTTAGGAGAAGGAGGAAGAAGATGAAGCGCATTGGCCGCCTGTCCAGGCTTGGAACCGTGGTTACTGGTATCACGGCACTGCAAACCTTCCACGTGTCCGCAGTCAGGGCGCAATCGAGCCCGGCAACAGTTGTGGCGCGCCCAGCATTTGAGGTAGCGTCCATCAAGCTCAACTTGGACTGCTCTGGCGATCGGCAAGATGAACAGTTTTCGCCCGGCAGGGTAAGCGTGACCTGCATTACCCTTCCAAATCTAATCAAGGCAGCTTACGGCACCTTTGCGAATGGCCCCGAACCCAAACCGAACCGGCTGCGCCTTTTCGATGTGCCGGATTGGGCGCAGTCCAACAAGTACAACGTGACAGCGAAAGCGAAGGGTGCTACGCCCATGGACCAGATGTTTGGACCGATGCTCCAGGTGTTGCTCGAAGACCGCTTTAAGCTAAGGGTCCATCGCGAGACCAGGGAGCTTCCGGTGTACACCATGACCGTGGCAAAGGGTGGTCTCAAAATTCGGCCGTCCAAAGAAGGCAGCTGCGTGCCGGTTGATTTGAACCATGCAGATCAGCCCTCGCCAAACTGGTGCGGTCGAATGACGGGCAAGGGGAGCGGTCTGCGCGTGATTGACGACGCCTACGGCATGAGTATGGCAGAGATTGCCAGCAAGTTTCTAGCAAACAGGTTGGATCGGCCTGTAATCGATGAGACCGGGATTTCAGGATTATTCGACGCCCACCTGGAGTTTACGAGAGACAGCGTGGCCGCCCCGGACAGTCCAATCGAGCCTGACGCGGGAGGAGCATCCATCTTTACCGCGGTACAGGACCAGCTGGGATTGAAGCTGTCGCCCGCCAAGGGTCCACTGGAAGTGCTGGTGATCGACCACGTGGAGCGCCCCTCCGGCGACTAAGCGCCGACCAGAATCACCCATCCAGCCTCATGGCCTCCAGGTCGCCTTCCCAGTGCAGTTTCCCGCGAAGACGCCGGCCTTCGGCTTGCTTGCTCAGGCGCAGCAGCGTACGCAGGGCTTCGTCGACAACCTCACGCTTGGTTTTGAGGCCCGTTGCCTTCAGGGCGTCGCGCATCAATTTGTCGTCGATGACAATGTTGGTCCGCATGATGTGTATGTCTCACTCCAATTCTACACATCACGCGTCCCAGGACTCGAGCTGGCCGATGACTGCAGCGGCCAAGTTCTCCAGCGATGCCAGCACCGGGGGCGTCAGATCCGGGCTCCATTCGGTCGAGAGCGGTTGCACGCCCAGGACGACAATTTCCTCGGGAGTTCCTCCCAGGAGCTGCATCGCGGCCATCAAATCGGCGAAGCCCAGTTGATGCACCGAGGGTTTCCCCGGCAATCCCTGGAGCGCGGCCCCTTCGAAGCGGATCAGAGTGCCGGGCGCCTCGCCGACATCGATGGCATCCACCACCAGCAGCCGCCGCAGGCCGGAAATGCGCGAAAGCAGATTCAGTCCGTGCGTGCCCCCGTCCAGCAGCTCGACTCCGGGCGGGACCCGGGGATCGCTCAAGAGCCGGTCAATGAGGTGCACCCCGACGCCGTCGTCGGAGTGGACCAGATTGCCGAGGCCCAGGACCAGCGTGTCTTTATTGACAGTCGGTGTCATCGTCGGCATCACAGGTGGCGTGATCGTTAAGGTCATGGTTGGGATCAGAGCTGGCCCATCTTGCGGAAGTGCTCTTCGTCCTCTTTCAGGTCCTCTTCCGGAATCACTTTATAGCCGATAAAAATGCTGTCCATCAGGCCTTTCTTTTCCTCACGCGAAACCAGCATGGCCAGGTGCACGTGCAAAATGCCGAAGGCGATGAACACCCACATCAGCAGGAAGTGAATCAAGCGAATGTTGCCGATGTTGATAAAGCCCGGAATCCAGCCGACCAGGAAGCCGAGGAAGGCGCTGAAGCGCGACCCGTCCTGCAGCCAGTGATACATGACCATTCCGGTGACGATTTCCACCAGCACCATGGCGTACAGCCCGACGTACGACATCGCCGCCATCGCGTTGTGCCCGATTTTCGAAACCGGTTTAGGTTTGATGAACAGATAGAACTGGGCCATCTGCAGCATTTCCTGGAACTGTTCCTTGCGGTAGGGAACGTAGTTGCGCCAGCGCACCCAGCGGTTGCCCGCAAAGAAAAGATACATGCGCAGAAGGAACAAGGACGTGAAGAGCATGGCAAAGCACTCATGCACGAAGCGGAACTCGCCCATCAGGAAAGGACGGTTGACCTGTCCGACGATGTAGGGGTCGTGAATGTAGTAGCCGGTGACGCTGAGGACGGCAATCGAGAGCACGATCCCCCAGTGCACCAGGCGCAGAGGGTATTGCCAGACGTAGACTCCGACGGCCCGGCCCATGGGCACTTCGGGATGGTGCGCGTCGGCTTGAGTTTCGGGAGGATGCGTAACGGTGGCCATGGGTTCACCTCACATTGGGCAGAGTGTATTTACGGCCCTGGGCGTCGAGGACGTGCACCGCGCAGGCGATGCAGGGATCGAAAGAATGAATGGTGCGCAGGATCTCCAGCGGACGGTTGGGGTCGGCGATGGGGGTGGTCAGCAGCGCGGCTTCATACGCCCCGCGCTGGCCCTGACCATCGCGCGGACCCGCGTTCCAGGTGCTGGGAACGACGGCCTGGTAGTTCTTGATCGCGGCGCCCTGGATCTCGACCCAATGGCCGAGGGAGCCGCGCGGAGCTTCATGCCAGCCGTAGCCGGTGGCATGATCGGGCCAGGAAGCGGGATCCCAGCGGACCGGATTGAAGGTGGCCACTTTGCCGTGAGAGAGGTTGTCGTCGAGCGCGTCCACCCAGCCTTCCAGGTGGTTGGCCATAATCTGCGATTCGAGCGCGCGGGCTGCCAGGCGGCCGAGCGTCGAGAACAGCACCGAGGGTTGTGCGTTCAGCGCCTTCAATGCGCCCGCCACGGCCGCTTTGATTTCGGGCTGGCCGGAGGCGAAGCCGACCACCATGCGCGCCAGCGGCCCGGTTTCCATCGGCTTGCCGTCATAGCGCGGAGCTTTTAGCCACGAATACTTCTTATCCACGTCGAGCTGCTGATACGGCGGCTTGGGGCCGGAGTAGCGGGGATTGGTCTCGCCCACCGAAGGGTGCCTGGGCGCGCCGTTGCCGGAGTAGTCGTACCAGGAGCGGTCCACTGCCTCGGTGATCTTGGCGGGGTCCACCGGCAGGACCTTGCTGATGTCGCGGTTCATTACGATGCCGCGGGGGAACAGGAAGGTGGCCGGATCATCGCTCGACCCGTAGTCGCCGTAGCACAGGAAGTTGCCCAGACCCTCGCCGCGCCCGAACCAATCGCTGTAGTATGGCGCGACAGCCAGGACGTCGGGAATGTAGACCTGCTCCACGAACTTGCGCGCGCTTTTGGCCAAGTCGCGCGCAAGTTCGTGGAGCAGGTCTACATTCCCGACGTCCTGGCTATCGCGCCTTTATACTATAGCGATTGGTTCGGGCTCGGCGAAGGTTTGGGCAATTTCCTTTCCTACGGCGATTACTCCTCTAGCGATAAAGATCCCTCCACCTTCCTGTCCCCCCGCGGCATCGTAATGAACCACGACATCACCAAGGTCCTGCCGGTTCACCCCGTCAAGATTACCGATACCCTCGACCGCTCCTGGTACGACTACTCCGGCAACGGCGCGCCCAGGCACCCTTCGGTGGGCGAGACCAATCCCCGCTACTCCGGACCTAAGCCGCCCTACCAGCAGCTCGACGTGGATAAGAAGTATTCGTGGCTAAAAGCTCCGCGCTATGACGGCAAGCCGATGGAAACCGGGCCGCTGGCGCGCATGGTGGTCGGCTTCGCCTCCGGCCAGCCCGAAATCAAAGCGGCCGTGGCGGGCGCATTGAAGGCGCTGAACGCACAACCCTCGGTGCTGTTCTCGACGCTCGGCCGCCTGGCAGCCCGCGCGCTCGAATCGCAGATTATGGCCAACCACCTGGAAGGCTGGGTGGACGCGCTCGACGACAACCTCTCTCACGGCAAAGTGGCCACCTTCAATCCGGTCCGCTGGGATCCCGCTTCCTGGCCCGATCATGCCACCGGCTACGGCTGGCATGAAGCTCCGCGCGGCTCCCTCGGCCATTGGGTCGAGATCCAGGGCTCCGCGATCAAGAACTACCAGGCCGTCGTTCCCAGCACCTGGAACGCGGGTCCGCGCGATGGTCAGGGCCAGCGCGGGGCGTATGAAGCCGCGCTGCTGACCACCCCCATCGCCGACCCCAACCGTCCGCTGGAGATCCTGCGCACCATTCATTCTTTCGATCCCTGCATCGCCTGCGCGGTGCACGTCCTCGACGCCCAGGGCCGTAAATACACTCTGCCCAATGTGAGGTGAACCCATGGCCACCGTTACGCATCCTCCCGAAACTCAAGCCGACGCGCACCATCCCGAAGTGCCCATGGGCTGGGCCGTCGGAGTCTACGTCTGGCAATACCCTCTGCGCCTGGTGCACTGGGGGATCGTGCTCTCGATTGCCGTCCTCAGCGTCACCGGCTACTACATTCACGACCCCTACATCGTCGGACAGGTCAACCGTCCTTTCCTGATGGGCGAGTTCCGCTTCGTGCATGAGTGCTTTGCCATGCTCTTCACGTCCTTGTTCCTTCTGCGCATGTATCTTTTCTTTGCGGGCAACCGCTGGGTGCGCTGGCGCAACTACGTTCCCTACCGCAAGGAACAGTTCCAGGAAATGCTGCAGATGGCCCAGTTCTATCTGTTCATCAAACCTAAACCGGTTTCGAAAATCGGGCACAACGCGATGGCGGCGATGTCGTACGTCGGGCTGTACGCCATGGTGCTGGTGGAAATCGTCACCGGAATGGTCATGTATCACTGGCTGCAGGACGGGTCGCGCTTCAGCGCCTTCCTCGGCTTCCTGGTCGGCTGGATTCCGGGCTTTATCAACATCGGCAACATTCGCTTGATTCACTTCCTGCTGATGTGGGTGTTCATCGCCTTCGGCATTTTGCACGTGCACCTGGCCATGCTGGTTTCGCGTGAGGAAAAGAAAGGCCTGATGGACAGCATTTTTATCGGCTATAAAGTGATTCCGGAAGAGGACCTGAAAGAGGACGAAGAGCACTTCCGCAAGATGGGCCAGCTCTGATCCCAACCATGACCTTAACGATCACGCCACCTGTGATGCCAACGATGACACCGACCGTCAATAAAGACACGCTGGTCCTGGGCCTCGGCAATCTGGTCCACTCCGACGACGGCGTCGGGGTGCACCTCATTGACCGGCTCTTGAGCGATCCCCGGGTCCCGCCCGGAGTCGAGCTGCTGGACGGGGGCACGCACGGACTGAATCTGCTTTCGCGCATTTCCGGCCTGCGGCGGCTGCTGGTGGTGGATGCCATCGATGTCGGCGAGGCGCCCGGCACTCTGATCCGCTTCGAAGGGGCCGCGCTCCAGGGATTGCCGGGGAAACCCTCGGTGCATCAACTGGGCTTCGCCGATTTGATGGCCGCGATGCAGCTCCTGGGAGGAACTCCCGAGGAAATTGTCGTCCTGGGCGTGCAACCGCTCTCGACCGAATGGAGCCCGGATCTGACGCCCCCGGTGCTGGCATCGCTGGAGAACTTGGCCGCTGCAGTCATCGGCCAGCTCGAGTCCCTGGGACGCGTGATGTGTAGAATTGGAGTGAGACATACACATCATGCGGACCAACATTGTCATCGACGACAAATTGATGCGCGACGCCCTGAAGGCAACGGGCCTCAAAACCAAGCGTGAGGTTGTCGACGAAGCCCTGCGTACGCTGCTGCGCCTGAGCAAGCAAGCCGAAGGCCGGCGTCTTCGCGGGAAACTGCACTGGGAAGGCGACCTGGAGGCCATGAGGCTGGATGGGTGATTCTGGTCGGCGCTTAGTCGCCGGAGGGGCGCTCCACGTGGTCGATCACCAGCACTTCCAGTGGACCCTTGGCGGGCGACAGCTTCAATCCCAGCTGGTCCTGTACCGCGGTAAAGATGGATGCTCCTCCCGCGTCAGGCTCGATTGGACTGTCCGGGGCGGCCACGCTGTCTCTCGTAAACTCCAGGTGGGCGTCGAATAATCCTGAAATCCCGGTCTCATCGATTACAGGCCGATCCAACCTGTTTGCTAGAAACTTGCTGGCAATCTCTGCCATACTCATGCCGTAGGCGTCGTCAATCACGCGCAGACCGCTCCCCTTGCCCGTCATTCGACCGCACCAGTTTGGCGAGGGCTGATCTGCATGGTTCAAATCAACCGGCACGCAGCTGCCTTCTTTGGACGGCCGAATTTTGAGACCACCCTTTGCCACGGTCATGGTGTACACCGGAAGCTCCCTGGTCTCGCGATGGACCCTTAGCTTAAAGCGGTCTTCGAGCAACACCTGGAGCATCGGTCCAAACATCTGGTCCATGGGCGTAGCACCCTTCGCTTTCGCTGTCACGTTGTACTTGTTGGACTGCGCCCAATCCGGCACATCGAAAAGGCGCAGCCGGTTCGGTTTGGGTTCGGGGCCATTCGCAAAGGTGCCGTAAGCTGCCTTGATTAGATTTGGAAGGGTAATGCAGGTCACGCTTACCCTGCCGGGCGAAAACTGTTCATCTTGCCGATCGCCAGAGCAGTCCAAGTTGAGCTTGATGGACGCTACCTCAAATGCTGGGCGCGCCACAACTGTTGCCGGGCTCGATTGCGCCCTGACTGCGGACACGTGGAAGGTTTGCAGTGCCGTGATACCAGTAACCACGGTTCCAAGCCTGGACAGGCGGCCAATGCGCTTCATCTTCTTCCTCCTTCTCCTAACGCGGCTGGACGGACATCCTTCAAATCACTATTACGCGCGCATTGATGGTCCGGTATAAATTTTTTTTGAGCTCGGCCAAGGGGGATTCGGGCCGGAGACTCGATGAGATAGACCGACCTGGTTTGCGAGTCGCCTTGCCCGGTCAGTCCCCCGCGACCGCAGCCACCCGCTCCCCGCCCGGGCAGGAGGTCATGACTTCGTGGTAATACTGCAGGTATTTCGCGACACTCTTTTCGGCCGAGAATCCCTGCGCGGCGCGCTCCTTGGCCGCCGCTCCCATTTGCGCGGCCAGCGCCGGGTCCCCGGCGAGTTTTCGCACCTGCCGGGCCATCGCCCGCACGTCGCCGAGCTTGGTCAGAAAACCGGTCTTGCCATCCAGCACGATCTCAGGAACTCCGCCCACTCCGGTAGCCACCACCGGCTTACCGAAGCTCATCGTCTCCAGCACGCCCATCCCGAAGCTTTCCTTCTCGGAGGTATACAATCCCGCATCCGCCGCGTGCACGTAATTTTCGATATCCACCACATCGCGGCGCACCACCACGTTGGCGGCGATCCCCATGTCTTTGACCGGCTGCTTGAACTCGTCGAACCCTCCGCCCGCCAGAATCAGAAGCTTCACGCGCGGGAGATCCTTCAGCTCCGCCACCACCTTCAACGTGTCGAGAAATCGCTTCACCGGCCGCAGGTTCGACATGTGAATCAGCACGAAATCGCTATCCCGCAGCTTGAGCGACTTGCGCACCTGGGCGCGATTCCGGCTGGGCTCCGCGGGGCGGTAGAAGTTGTGCACCACCTGGATCGGTTTATTCGTGCGCAGAACTTGCACCGTTTCCTTGCGCAAACTCTCCGAGACGGCCGTCACGCCGCAGGAACTCTCGATCGAATACTTGATGATGGGTCCCAGATTCGGGTCACGAGCCAGCAGAGTGATGTCGGTCCCATGCAGCGTCGTAACCACGTGCGGCGCGCGCCGGCACTGCGCTTTCAGAATGCTGGTGGCGAGCAAGGCGGCGGTGGCGTGCGGAACCGCGTAGTGCATGTGCAGCAAATCCAGCTTGTGCTTCTGCGCGACGGTCACCATCTTCACCGCCAGCGGCAGCGTGTAATCCGGATACTTGAATAATTGATATTCGTTGATCTCCACTTTGTGGAAGAAAACGTTGGGCTGGCCCAGGTCCAGCCGGAAGGGCGGCTCATAAGAGATGAAGTGGACGCGATGGCCCAGTTTGGCGAGTTCGCTGCCCAACTGCGAGGCCACGATGCCGCTGCCGCCGACGGTTGGATAACAGGTGATGCCGATGGAGAGTTGCGCGCCATCTAGTAGTTTGCCATCAGTAGTTCCGGGAAGACAGCGTCAGGTCGCTTAGCTTGCCGAGCCGAATCGGATCATTGGCCCAGAGGCCCACGGCCGAGGAGACTCCGATGGTGGCGCCCAGAGCGCGGGCGCGGGTCTGCACCAGTTTCATATACGCTTTCGTCTTCATCTGGGACTTGTGGCAGGCGATCGCGGCTTCCCACTCCGATTCGATGCTGCTCACGTCGATCACGATGTCAGGAGTGGGCAAAAAAGTCTGCGTAATCGAATAGAAATAAAGATGCCCGATGGCGTGCCGCGGGAGGTCTTGTAACTCGGGAACTCCGCCGTAGCGGGCCAAGCGCGTCGCATCGCGTACCATCCCGGAGGCGGCGATGTGGTCCGGGTGCTGATTCTCATCGGCATGCGGCGCCAGCACGATGCCGGGCTGGAACTGGCGAATCTGGCGGGCGATGGCGACCGCACTGGCGGTATCGCGACGCAGGTGGCAATCCCCGCCCATCTCCAGGAACTCGATTTCGGCTCCCATGACGTGCGCCGCCGCGCGAGCCTCCTCGACGCGCTCTTGCGGAGTCCCGGAGGTCGAAGCCTCGCCCTTTGTCAGCACTACCATCCGGACCTGGTTTCCGCTTCGAACCTCCTGCATCAATACGGGAGCGCATCCGAACTCGATATCGTCGGGATGCGGGCCGACGGCCAGGATCTTTGTCACGCCGTAATATTAAGCTTCCGAAATGGTCAGAGTGTTCAGCTTGTCGCCCTGTTTTACCGATTCCACAACATCCTGCCCCTTGGTCACCTGGCCGAACACGGTGTGCTTGGGATCGAGGTAGCCGGTGTTGCTTTTCTCGTGGGTGATGAAGAACTGGCTGCCGTTGGTGCCCGGGCCGGCGTTGGCCATGGAAAGCGATCCGGGCTTGTGCTTGTTGGTCTTGCCCTTGATCTCGTCGTCAAACTTGTATCCCGGACCGCCGTAGCCGGTGCCTTGCGGGCAACCGCCCTGAATCATGAAGTCGGAAATGACCCGATGGAAGCTGGTTCCGTCGTAGAAGCCGTCCTTGGCCAGGAAGACGAAGTTATTGACGGTCACGGGTTTGTCCTTGGCGAAGAGCTCCACCACGATCTCTCCCTTGGAGGTGTTGAACGTGGCGGTGTACTTCTTTTCAGGATCGATGGTCATGGGCGGCGGGGCCTTGTATTGTTTGGGCATGCACTTAACAGTCTACTCCGTCGCCGAGCCGCGAGACGAACGAGAAAGAGTAGCTGAATCCGAGGGGCTAGGTGATCCGTCTTAGATAGTAAATGCGCGGAAAGAACTAGAGAAAGAGACGCCGGCATCCGATGAGAAGAATGGAAGCCGGCGTGCTCATTTGATGGTGACGGTTAGAGACAACAAAAAGAGGGTCACATGTTAATCGGAGCAGGCATTGCAGGATTGCTGATTGTTTCGCTGTTTTTCGAGATGGTTTCCTCCTCCCCGAAGCGGAGCGAAGATCGCTCGCAAGACGTTCATCCCGCGAAGTAATTACCCGCACAGTGTGTCAAATCGGCGCGATGCTGACGCGCGCCGCAGGTAGAATTGCGCCTTGCTGGGCTACTGGTGGTACCTGCCAGCGAGTACCGCCTTGGCCAGGATGTGACCATCGGCCGCCTTCAAGACCTCAGCACGTGTCGCGGTGCCGGTCAAATCCAGTTTGGTGTCGAGCGCGTACAACTCAAACGTATAGTGATGGTACGGACCCTGCGGGCCCATGCCCGGGCCCATATAGCCGATCGCATTGCCGCTGTTCTTGATCTGGATGCTGCCGTCGGGGAGCTTGGCGTCGTTGGGGATGCCTCCGGGAAGTCCGGTGGCCGTGCCGGGGATGTTGAAAATCATCCAGTGGGTGACGTCGTCCAGCTTCTTCTGCAAGGCCACGTCCGGGTCATGGAACAGCACGATGAAGCTTTGCGTGCCGGCAGGAACGTGAGTCCATTCGAGCCGGGGCGAATTCAATGCCGGCGGGGTGGATCCGCGCGAGGCGCGCATGCTGAACTTTTCCGGGATCACCGCGCCGTCTTCGACGTCGGGCGAGGTCCAGGTAAAACCCCGGGCCGGCCGGCTGCTTACCGCTTCCGCCCTTGCCTTTGCCGCCTTTGTCCTGGGACAAGGCTACGCCCGCGGCTAGCGCCAGGCAGACCACTCCTGCTAAAACAAGTTGTTTTGCCATCCACAATCTCCTCTTGTTCTTGTATCACGCGTTCACTTATTACGCGAGGGGGCTGTCCGGTAGCGTGGCGGAAACCCAGGCGAGCTGCGTCCGGGCCTCGATGGCCGCCGGATGATCGGCGCCCAGGAATCGCGTAAGATCCCGCGAGGCGCGTTCCAGCAGAACCCTCGCTGTGCGGGTTTCGCCCCGGCGCCCCAATTCCGCGCCAACTTCGGCGAGCAGGCGCAGCGTGACCGGACTGTTGGGGCCGAACTGCTGCTCGTCGCAGACACAAGGTCGCCAGCATGCTTTCCATGGTGTCCGGCGGCTGCAGACCGGCCCGGGTCCGTACGCTCCGCGGCTTCCATCATGGTACTGTCTAGTGTAGCTTACTCAGTCGTGTAAGCAAGACAACCGCGAATGTCATAAAATCCTGGTGTGTCCCGCCGCCTGAAGTCAGGGCGCGGGCGACTGCTGAACGAATAAGAAGGAGCTTCTCCATGGCCTCAGTCGTGTCCAGTCCGAAGCAAGCCCAAGTGGCTATTTCCGCAACGAAACTCCTGATCAGCAATCGCTGGGTTGCAGCCAATCCGGCAAAACTTTTCCCACCATCAATCCGGCCACGGGAGAGGTCATCTGCCAGGTGGCTGAAGCCGATGCCGCCGATGTCGATAACGCCGTGCGCGCCGCGCGCGAGGCCTTCGAACACGGACCGTGGCGGAAGACGCCCGCGTCCGAACGCGGCCGCCTGCTGAACCGGCTGGCGGACCTGATCGAGCGCCATGCCGACGAACTGGCGCGCCTGGAATCTCTCGACAACGGCAAACCGTTCGCCGTCGCCAGCGCCGCCGACCTGCCGCTGACCATCGCCTGCTATCGCTACTATGCCGGCTGGGCGGACAAGATTCAGGGCAAGACCATCCCCATCGACGGCGACTATTTCTGCTACACGCGCCTGGAGCCGGTGGGCGTGGTGGGGCAGATCATCCCCTGGAATTTCCCGCTGCTGATGCAGGCCTGGAAGCTGGCGCCGGCGCTGGCCACCGGCAACACGGTGGTGATGAAGCCCGCCGAGCAGACGCCGCTGACGGCGCTGCGCGTGGGCGAACTGATTCGTCGAAGCCGGCTTCCCGCCGGGCGTGGTGAACATGCTTCCCGGCTACGGCCCGACGGCCGGCGCGGCCATCGCCCGCCACATGGACGTGGACAAAGTCGCCTTCACCGGCTCGACCGAAGTCGGCCACCTGATCATGGAGGCCGCCGCCAAATCCAACCTCAAGCGCGTCACCCTGGAACTGGGCGGCAAGAGCCCCAACATCGTGTTTGCCGACGCCGATCTGGACCAGGCCATCGAGGGCGCGCACTTCGCCCTGTTCTTCAATCAGGGCCAGTGCTGCTGCGCCGGCTCGCGCCTGTTCGTGGAAGAAAAAGCCTACGACGAATTCGTGGAGAAGAGCGGCGCCGCGCGCCCGCAAGCCGCACGGTCGGCGATCCGTTCGATCCCAGCACCGAGCAAGGTCCGCAAGTGGACCAGGACGCAATTCGACAAGGTGATGGGCTACATCGAGACCGGCAAGAAGGAAGGCGCGAAGCTGGTTTGCGGCGGCGGACGCGTGGGCGACCGCGGCTACTTCATCCAGCCCACCGTTTTCGCCGATGTGAAGGACGACATGACGCATCGCGCGGGAGGAGATTTTCGGCCCGGTGATGAGCATCATCAAGTTCAAGAGCATCGACGAAGTGGTCGACGCGCGCCAACCGCACCGACTACGGCCTGGCCGCGGCGGTGTGGACGCGCGACATCGGCAAGGCCCACGCCATCGCCAACAGCGTCCGCGCCGGCACGGTGTGGGTGAACTGCTACGACGTGTTCGACGCCGCGGCCCCGTTCGGCGGCTTCAAGCAATCCGGCATCGGCCGCGAACTGGGCGAATACGGCCTGCAGCAGTACACCGAAGTCAAGACGGTCACGGTGAAGTTGTAGCTTGAGTACGCGGGGCTGACAGAGACAGATGCCGCTTTACATCCTGGCCTTCTTCGGCGGCGTGCTGACCATCTTCAGCCCCTGCGTCCTTCCGGTTCTTCCGTTCGTATTCGCGCAAAGCGGAGTCTCCTTCCGCAAGAGCGGCTTGCCGATGCTACTTGGCATGGCGTTCACGTTTTCGATGGTTGCCGCAGTGGCCGCGGTGGGCGGAGGCTGGGTGGTGCGCGTGAACCAGATCGGCCGCACCGCCGCGATCGTCATCGTAGCCATTTTGGGCCTGACGCTATTGCTGCCTAATCTGGCGACATTTCTGACGCGGCCTTTCGTGAGACTCGGGGACCGGCTGCAGCAAGGGGTTGCGCCGAACTCGGGTTTCGGAGGGTCGCTGGTGCTGGGCGTCGCCACCGGTCTGCTGTGGACTCCGTGCGCCGGACCCATTCTCGGCTTGCTGCTCACCTTCGCGGCCACCAGCGGCAAAGGACTCGCGACTTGGCCCCTGCTACTGATGTTCGCGATCGGCGCGGCGTGTCCTCTGGCGCTCGCGCTACTGGTAGGCGGCAAGGTTTTTCAGGCGATGAAGCGGTCGCTGGGAGCGGAAGAATGGATTCGCCGCGCCCTGGGAGTGCTGGTGCTGGCGGGTGCGGCGGCGATTGCGTTCGGCTGGGACCAAGGCTTCCTGACTCGTATTTCGCTGGGCGGCGCGCCGATGCGGCTGGAGCAGCGGCTGGTCTCCGGACCGGAGACGAAGGGCGAGGAACTCGCGGACGAAGGTCTTGCGGACGGGGGGCCGATGCCGGAGCTCAAGGGCGCGGTCGCCTGGATTAATTCGCCTTCACTGACGCGCGAGGCTCTGCTGGGCAAAGTCGTCGTGATCGACTTCTGGACTTACTCCTGCATCAACTGCTTGCGTGCTCTTCCCTACGTCGAAAGCTGGGCCGGCAAATACGCAGATGCGGGTCTGGTGGTGATCGGCGTACACTCTCCGGAATTCGCCTTCGAGCGCGAAGAATCGAACGTGGAGCAGGCGGTGCGCCAGTTCAAGATTACGTACCCGGTGGCCAACGACGCCAATCGCGTCATCTGGCAGGCGTTCGGCAATCACTACTGGCCGGCGCATTATTTTATCGACATCCGCGGCCACATTCGCGCGCATCACTTCGGCGAGGGCGATTATGACGAATCCGAACGGATCATCCAGCGGTTGCTGGCCGAGCGCGATGGAAAAATGTTCGACGCCGGAACTACTGCAGCGGGACAGGGCGTGGAAGCGCCGAGTACTCTGGCCGAGGTGAAGTCGCCCGAAACCTACATCGGCTACGATCGCCAGGACAACCTCATGTCACCCGAGGATGTCGCCCAAGACAAGGCCGCTACCTACACCGCTCCCGAGAGCTTCGATTTGAACGATTGGGCGCTGGTCGGCCGTTGGACCATCGGCGCAGAAGCGGGGACTTTGGATCGAGCGCCGGGTTCGATCATTTTTCGATTCCACGCCCGCGACGTGCACTTGGTGCTGGGTCCGTCTTCGGGAGGAAAACCGGGAGAAAAGCCGGGGGGAAAGCCGGTGCGCTTCCGCGTGACACTGGACGGGAAGGCGCCGGGCGATGCGCACGGGATCGACGTCGACGCCTCAGGCGACGGCGTGGTCAAGGAGCAGCGACTGTATCAATTGATACGCCAGCAAGGCACGATCAACGATCGGACCATCCAGATCGAATTCCTCGATCCCGGCGTCGAAGCTTACTCGTTTACGTTTGGTTAGCAGCCCGTAAAACCGCTTCCTCTGGTCGCGGCTCAGCCTTGCCTCCGGTGGGACCGGATGGGACAACCAGTGACGTCGCTCGGCGGTTTTCTTTCAGAGCCGCGACCGGGGCGCCCGCCGGGCCGAGCGGAGGTTCGGTCGTTCGTCGCAGGAACCCGCTCCCCTGAAGAACGGCCCGCGATTCGCCGCATATTCGCCATTTCGCGATCGTTCTTCATCACTATCGGTGGGCCGCTGGCCCATGAGGACTTCCTCCGGTCGCGGCTAGTCACAGATCAGTAACGCGTTGCGTATTCGCCGCTGAGGCCGGCGCTACTTACCGGTGCTCTTCGAACTGGTCTTGCCCTTCTTACCGGAGTTCTTGGCGGCTTTCTTGGTGTTCTTGCCGGTCTTCTTGATGTCCGACATCTGCTGCGCGGAGGTCGGAATCACGGCCACGATGGCCGCTCCCAGCATCACTCCCGTGCAGACTACGATTACGCGTTTCATTCCCAGATCAACCTTTCATCCGCGGAGTAAACGTCATCGCGGCCGAGTTCATGCAGTAGCGTTTGCCGGTGGGCGGCGGGCCGTCATCGAAGACGTGTCCCAGGTGGGCGTCGCAGCGCGTGCACAGCACCTCCGTCCGGTCCATGCCGTGGCTTAGGTCGTGCTTGAGGGAAACGTTCTCTTTGGCGATGGGAGCGTAGAAGCTGGGCCAGCCGGTGCCGGAGTTGAACTTGGTCTTGGAATCGAACACCGGGGTCTGGCAGCAGATGCAGCCAAAGATTCCGTCGCCGTGAAACTCGTCGTATTTTCCGCTGAAGGGCCGCTCGGTATCGGCGTGGCGGGCGATCTCAAATTCCTGCGGGCTGAGCTGCTTGTGCCACTCGGCTTCGGATTTAACGATCTTCTCTACTTGGATCACGCCCTTGGTGTTTCCCGCGGCGTCGATCTGCGCGATCTTGACGGTCTTCGGAGCGGTTGCCGCTCGCAAGGTGGTGCCCAACCCGGTGGCGCTCGCGGCCAGTTTCAGAAAATCTTTGCGCGTCATTATTTGGAACCTCCCTTCACCAATTGCGGGTATTGCTGTTTCAGGTTCTTCACCTTGGGAGCATCGTTGATGACGATGTAGGGATAGTTGGGATTCTTCTTCATGAAGTCCTGATGATAGTCTTCCGCCGCGTAGAAGCCCTTGAGCGGCTCCAGCGTGGTGACGATCTTCCCGTGAAAAACCTTGGCCTGATTGAGCTGCGCGATGTAGGCTTCGGCGATGCGCTTTTGCTCGTCATTGGCGTAGAAGATGGTGGAGCGGTACTGCGTGCCGGTATCCGGACCCTGGCGGTTCAACTCCGTGGGGTCGTGCGCTACCGAGAAATAGATCTGGAGCAGTTGCCCGTAACTGACCTTGGAGGGGTCGTAGGTGATCTGCACGGATTCGGCATGTCCTGTGGTTCCGGTGCTCACGATTTCGTAGTGCGCCAGGTTGGCCGGCCCTCCGGCATAGCCGGAAACCGCGTCATTCACGCCGGCCACGTCGTCGAAGACAGCTTCCACGCCCCAGAAGCAACCTCCGGCGAGTACTGCCGTCTGCATCTTGCCGGCCGCTTTCGGCGTGTCCACGCTGGGTGCCGGAAACGGAGCCGCGGAGGTCATTGCCGCGGCCACAAGCAACCCGCCAATCCAAACAGAGATTCGTTTCATGCGCAACTCCTCAACCCTATAAGATCACAACCTTTGGTGTAGTGTAAAGAATACAAAAGTATTGTATACGGTACAAGTCACTCCAGGGAAGCCAGCTTCTCGGCTGCGGCGGCGAACTGATCGCGGAGCTGCCGCATCTCCGATGCGGTCGCGGTGATCTCCCGAGTCCGGAAGCGTCCGACCTTCACGCGATACTGCATGTTGTTGTTGGGGGAGATGGCCGCCGTCAGTTCCAGGCTGCCGCGCGTGGTGTAATGAGCCTCATAGGCGCGGAGTTGGCTGGGGTTGGAAGTGATATCGAGCAGCATGTCGCACGCGTTCACCAGGCCGGCCAGCTCATCGGGGTCGAGGTAGGACTGCGTCCCTGCCGAATCCACCATAACGCCGCGAATGACCTTTCCCGCGGAGTCCCGGATTTCCTGTATTTCGAGTACCACGCCCAGGACCGCGGGGCCGAAGCGCTCCTGCGCGATGGTATAGACGGAACCGGGGAGAGGTTGAAACGCCTCGATCTGGGTGACTGGCGGCGGGAACGGCGAGGTCAGCACCGGCGGCGGGCCATCCTGAGCGCGCAGACAGGCGGCCAAACATAGGATGAGACAACTCCGATAAGCGGACATAGTTTCCTCCGTTAGCTTAGACGCGAAGCGGCCGGGCGGCGTGCAAGAGCAACAAACCGCTTGCTGCGCGCGCGGCTCTGCAAGAGCGGTATTACCCGCTCCCTGTCACGCGGCGGAGGAACTCGAGCGACTGGGTTGCGCATTTTTCCCAGCTATAGCGCTTGGCCCGCTCTCGTCCTCGCCGGCCCAAGTCGGCGCGCAGGGTTTCCGATTCCAAAGCGCGGGTGAGGGCGGTGGCGATGTCCGAAGCGCTGCGTGGATCCACCAGCAACGCGCCGTCCCCGGCAACCTCCGGAAGGCAGGAGACGTTTGAGGTGACGACTGCGACTCCAGCGGCCATGGCTTGCGCCACCGGGAAGCCGAAGCCTTCATATAAGGATGGATAGACGAACGCGTCCGCGCCGGCGATCAATCCGGGCAGCTCGGCTTCGGGGACGTAGCCGAGGTAAGTCGATTCACTACGAATGCGCGCTTGGGTCGATTCCGGAGCCCAGCCCATCGGCCCGGCTAGAACCAGCTCGAAAGCTTCGCGCAGGTCGGATTGCAGTTGGCTCCAGGCGTCGAGCAGGGTATCCAGGTTCTTGCGCGGCTCGATCGCCCCCACGTAGAGCACGTACGGTTTGGCGCGGCGCGTGGGGAGAGCGTCGAAATACTCCGGTGCGACGCCTGAATAAATGGGGACGATTTTTTCCGGTGCGATCTTCAGAACCCGAATCGCATCCTGCCGCGTGTTCTCCGAAACGGCAATCAATCCATGCGCTTTTTTGAGGATCCGTTCGGCGAAGATCTGGTCCGCGCGGACGTTGCCGGGAGTGTGCAGCACCGGCATCAGGAACGCGGTCAGATCGTGGACGGTCGCGGTCAGGCGGGCCTTTCGCGGAGCGTGATGCACCTGGTTGGAGGCGTGAAAAATGTCGGACCGGCCAATGGCGAGATCGAGGGCGGAAGGCCCCAGGGCATTCACGGCGTACAGCACGGCGAGGCGGGGAGCGGTTTGCCAGAAGGAGAGGGCGGAAGCCTCGTGATCCAACTGGTTCACGTCGCCCAATAGCGGGTAGGCGCGAATCTCTTCGCCTTTCGCTGCCGCGCGTCGGAGGTGCCGCAACCAATGAAAGGTGTAATTCTTGACGCCGGCGCTGCGCAGCAGCAGGGAAGTTGCGTCGATTGTGATTCTCATCACGTTTGCCACAGTTAGGCCGCCGGACGGTTGGCGAACACGAACTTACCGCCGCTCTCCACAATCTGGTGCAGCGAATCCGCCCCCACCAGCTTGCGCAGGTCGTCGACTTTCTCATGCTCCACGCAGACGTAGGCCAAGTTAGGGGAAAGCCAGCGCTGGCGGAACTCTGCGTCGTTGATGAAGACGTCCCCGGGCGCGCCCGGCGCGTAGGAGCCATACTCCAAATTGTTCTTGCGGCCGTTCAGGAGCAAGACTTTTTGGCCATGGTAGGCCTCGGCGTAAAAGACGATGGAGGAGAATTCCCAGTAGGGGTTGTCCAGAATCAATGTGCCGCGCGGAGCGCGATTGAGAGCCTCGGCCAGTGGACGCGAAGCCAGATACGGATCGAACACCACCAGGGCCAGGCGCGCCGCGTGAAAGAATAGCACCATCATTGCCACGGCTCCGGCGATCTTCCAGCGCCAGATCAGCAGCGCGCCCAACGCGAATCCGGCGCAAGCCAGAGCCAGCGGCGTGCGGAGATACGCGAACGAGGCCAGCGTCAAATCCCCCATGTGGCCAAGCGAAAGCGTGTACTTTTCAATCGGCTGCACCACCAGAGCGCGGGAAATATCGCCGGGAGCGGGAAGGCTCCAGACCTGGGTGAGGATCCAGCCGGCGGCGAGCGCGGCGACGGCTGAGAGCGCCACTAGAGCCACGGTTGCGACACGCACCCAGCGCCGAACGTCCTTAGATGGTTCGGCCAAGGCCGATCCAATGAGCAGAGCAAAGGCCGCGTAGCAGGGAAGGGAATAGTATTCCTGCGTCGAGGAGAACGTGAAGAACGTCAGCAGGAATCCCGCCCAGCATAGGCACATCAGCCGCATCCTGCCTGCCCGGTCTGTGCCCGAGTAATTCAACTTCGCCACGGCGGGAAAGTAGACGCTCCAGGGAAAGAGCCAGAGAAGATGGAATAGCCAGAAATAATAGCGGGGGACGGTGTTGTAGTCGCGGGGATAGCGCAGATTCAGGAAGCGCAGGATGTGCTCGTTAACAAAATAAAACCAAAAAAACCCGTGATACTGGCCCGGTCCGCTGTGCAGGGTGAAATCGAACAGCGGAGGATTGCGAATCGCGGCCAGAATGTGCCACGGGGCAGCGATCGCCAGCACGATCGCGATGCCGCGCCAGGGATGCAGGCGAGCCCAAGTCTCCTTCAAGAAAATCTGCCGCGTGATCGCCAGATACAGCAGCGCCGCGGTGACGGGGAACACGGCGGCGATAAGCCCCTTCAACAGCAGTCCGGTTCCGATGGCAGCAGCCATCGCCGAAGCCCAGGCGCCGGGCCGCGGTTCGCCGGAATCTATCGCGCGCAGGAAGCTCCACACGGCTAGCGCGATGGTCACCGCCAGAGCCGATTCCGGGATCTGAAAACGGGTGAACAGAAACAGCCCGATGCAAGTCGACATCGCCAGGCCGGCATATAGTCCGGCTTTCACCGACCACGCCCACGCGCCCATGCGAAAAACCAGCCAGCACAAGAGCACGGCCGACAAGGAGACGGGTAGACGCGCGGCCCAATCGCGCACTCCAAAAATCTTGAACGATGCCGCGATCAGCCAGTATTTGAGCGGCGACTTTTCCATGTAGGCGATGCCGTCCAGATGCGGCGTCACCCAATCCCCGGAGTCGATCATGTTGCGCGCGATCTGGGCCTGCACGGCGTCCACATCGTCCATCAACGACGGCGGACTGACGATGCAACCGAGGAAGACGGCGGCGGCTGCCGCCAGTACGATTAACTGGCTACGGAGATAGCCGTTGCGAGCCCCGCGCTCCTGCCCAGAGGAGCCGCCAGAGTGAACCCCCAGCGCCTCATCCAGAGGAACAGAACCAGAAGCCCCCATAAGTGATAACCGAGGTTAGCACGCCGATCCAGGTGCGCGCGGATGGTGGCCTCGATGGCGGGCCACGAAAAGATGCCGGTTTGGCGGACGCTGCGCTCGTTGAGCGTATCCAGCAGGAGTGGACGCAGCACGGTGCGCAGCCAATGGTGCGCGGGGATGTCGAAGCCTTCTTTTTTGCGCCGCAGCACCGGTTCGGGCAGGCGGTCCTGCATCAGGCGCCGCAACAGGAATTTCAGCGTCCCGCCGCGAATCTTCAGGTTTTGCGGCAGACGCGCGGCGAACTCCACGATACGGTGATCCAGGAACGGAGGCCGCACTTCGAGGGAATGCGCCATGCTCATGCGGTCCGACTTGTTCAGAATATCGTCCGGAAGATAATACATCTGGTCGAGCCACAGGAAGCGGTTCAGATAGCCGATGCGATTGCGCGACTGCGGCAGCGCCAGAGGCTCGCCCGGAAGCATGCTGCTGCGTCCTTCGGTATTCAGCAACAGCCGCCGCGAGCCCGGCGAGAACGTGCCGTTCCAAAAACTATGCGCTTCCACCGGATTCAGAACCGAGCCCTGCAGCATCCGCGTGATCTTGTAATCGAGCCCGATCTTTTCATCCGACACGGGCAGCAGTGAGGATGCGCGAGCCGCCGCGCGCCTGACCCACATCGGCAGCAGCCGCAGGCCCCGGGCATAGCGGTTGGCGAGATACGTCGAATAGCCCCCGAAGATTTCGTCCGCGCCTTCACCCGAGAGGGCGACCGTCACCTGGCCGCGCGTCATCTTCGATAGAAACCACACCGGCACGGCGCCCGCGTCCGCGCTGGGTTCGTCGGAGTAATAGCCGAACTGGTGGATCGCGTCCGCCAGGGCGGAATCCGCGTCCAGATTGAACTCATGGTGATCGGTCTGGTAGTGCCGGGCGACCTCACGGAAATAGGGCGATTCGTCGAATTTACGCCCGTGGAAGGAGACCGAGAAGGTTTTCAGCCGTCCGGGAGCTTGTTGGGCGGCGTAATGCACGATGGTCGAGGAGTCCAGGCCGCCGCTGGACCAGACTCCCAGCGGAACGTCGGAGACCAGATGCTCGCGGATCGAATCGCGCAGCAGAACGTCGAGCTCCTCTTTGGCTGCGTCCAGATTCATGCGCGGTTCCGGCGCGAATTCCAGCTTCCAATACGCCTGCGTGGTGGCGCGGCCCTCGCGCCATTCCATCCAGTGTCCCGGAGCCAGCTTCTCGATTCCCTCCACCAGCGTCGCCGGCTGCGGAACGTAGTTCATGGAGAGGAAATGATGCAGACCCGCCGGGCTCAGCCTGCGATCGATGGCCGGGTGCGCCAGGATGGTTTTAACTTCGGAGCCGAAGTACAGCTCGCCGTGGCGCTCCGCGATATACAGCGGCTTGATTCCCATGCGGTCGCGCACCAGCACCAGGCGCTGCTGGGATTGGCTCCAGAAGGCTGCCGCGAACATCCCGCGCAACTTCGCGAACGCGGCCGTGTCCCATTCCAGGAACGCGTGGAGCAGCGTTTCGGTATCGCACCGCGAGGCGAAGACGTGCCCCTTCTGCTCAAGTTCCTGCCGCAGTTCCAGATGATTGTAGATCTCGCCGTTGAAGGCGAGGACGGTATCGCCGTCCGGACTCAGCATGGGCTGCTGGCCCTGGCTGAGCTCGATGATTTTCAGACGGACGGCGCCAAGGGAAACGCCCGAGTCTTCCCAGACGTTTTGTTCGTCCGGCCCTCGATGCGCGATAGAGCGGGTGATTTCCCAGATCCGGTCCGGATCGCGCGCCCCGTTTCTATGTGTAAACCCCGCGATGCCGCACACGGCGCGCTCTCACCCTGTTTCCTGAATCGGGCCGCGTGGTCCTCCCATTACTGCCTAGGCGCGACCCTGCCATTCGGCCTATCTTCTGGTTGCAAGGATAACACAGAAGCCGGAAATGTTGCTCGAAAAGACGATCGAGAGCGGTAAACCTTTGTGAGCCTTGCGCGTCAGCGTGGGCACTGCGATGGGATGCAGAGCCCTTCTTCGTCGACTTCTGGCGGGTACCGGCATGATAAAATCGCCACGTCGGGACCCGCGGAGGCCTAACTTCTAAAATGCGCATTCCGAGTCTGCTTGCCGGCGCGGGGCTGTTGCTGTTCTTCGGAACGCTGTACGCGTTTCAGAAGCCGTTCCGGGAGTTTTCGGGCACCGAGTATTTCAAGGGCGACATTCCTCTTCCACCGGACTGGGACCAGAAAACCGATTTCGCGTTCGCGCGTCTGATGTTTCCAGGAGGGCCACTCGACGGCTATCAGAGGACGGGAAGGTTCACCGGCGACTATCACTTCGGATTGTCGCTGTGGACGCAGGATTATCCGCGCGCCGACCGGCATTTTCTGCAGGCGGTGCGCAGGCTGACCCGCGTGGATGCCAGGTCGGTGGAGCAGGTGGTGGATCTGGAAGACGGCGACGACGCCTTCAACTTTCCGTTCCTCTATGCGGTGCAGGCCGGTGAGTGGGGCTTGACCGAGAAGCAGGGCAAGATTCTGCGCGAATTCGTCAACCGCGGCGGCTTCTTCATCGGCGACGATTTCCATGGTCCCGACGAATGGGGCGAGTTCGACGAGCGCGTCCACTACGCCTTCCCGGAGCGGCCCATTGTGGAAATTCCCAACAATGACGCGTTGTTCCACACGGTCTACGATTTGGATGACCGCTTCATCATCAACGGATACGCGCACATTGGCGTGGGCAAGAACGGCGGAAGGGTGCCGCGCTGGGTCGCCATGTACGACGAAAAAGGCCGCGCGAGCATCATCGGCTGGTTCAACTCGGATGTGGGCGATTCCTGGGAATACGCGGACGATCCGAGCTATCCGGAGCGGATGTCGGACTTGGGGATAAGGCTGGGAGTGAACGCGATCATTTACGCGATGACGCATTAGGAGGGCGCGCGATGCGCGACGGAAGATGCTTCGCCATCGGATTGTTGGTTGCGACGCTGCTGCTGGCCGCGTGCGAGGACAAGCCCGCCGCTCCGAAGCCGCTAAGTGAGGCGCAAAAGGCGTCGGTCCTTAAGGCGGTCGATCAGGCACGCGAAGCATTCAACGCCGGCGATTGTCTCGTCCATTTCCCGCCTTCTTCCGGCACGGAGTGGACGGACCAATGCCAGGATCTCCGCGCGCGCCTCGGAGATTGGCGGAGTTTCAACCTGACGGCTTGCGCCCGGCCGAACGAAGAGTACGCCTGCCTCTCCGGCCCCGGCGAATTTGCGAACGGCAGCGCCGAGGTTTTGCTTCATGTCGGACTCCAAGGCGGCCGCGCGTATGTGTCGCGCCTCAGCGTGGATCGGGACCGGAACCACTGGAGCTTCCCTCCCGCGCTGCGGCCGTGGCAGCAATTTCAGGACCCGCCGATGCGTCCGCCGGAAGGCCGCCGAGAGGGGTGACCGCTCAGGTCTTCTTCGGCTCTTTGCCCGGGAGGTTTTCCGGGTTCTCATGGACGCGGGCGCGGAAGGTCGCGCTCATCCCGGCGGCGAGCGAAACGATGCTGTCGCCGTATTTGCCGCGCATCTTATCGACCGCCTCCAGAGTTTTGCGCCAGGCTTGCGTCTTGTCTTCTTCGAGCAGGCTAGCCTGGCCCTCGCTGGCTTCGAGTTGCTGGGCGTAAACTCCAAGCAGCCGGATGGGCTTGCGCTTCCAATTGCGGTGAAACAAGTCGCGAGCCGCGGCGGCGAGCTCCGAGTCGATCTGCGTGGCTCGGTCGAGGGTACGGGCGCGGGTGAAGGTGGAAAAATCGGAGTAGCGCAGCTTGATCTGTATGGTGCGGGCGTACAGAGCGTGATCGCGCAGCCGGCGCGCGACCATTTCGGCCAGGCGCACCAGCATGGCGTCGAGAGTTCCGGCGTCTGCCGTGTCCTCCATGAAGGTGTGCTCATGGCTGATCGACTTCGGTTCATTGCGTGCGCCGACCTCGTGGTCGAACCAGCCGCCGGCATCTTCGCCTCGAGCCTTGCCGGCCAGCGCCAATCCCCATTGTCCGAAACGTTCCTCTAAAAACGTACGGTCGAGCGTGGCCAAGTCCCCGACCTTGCGGATGCCGCAGGCGTGGAGATTGCGCTCGGTCACCTTGCCCACGCCGGGGATCTTGCGCACGTCGAGAGGCGCCAGGAAACTTGCCTCCTGACCAGGAACGATCCAAAGGATGCCATTCGGCTTGGCTTGATCGGAGGCGACCTTGGCGACCATCCTGGATGCGGCGATACCGATGGAGCAGTTGAGATTCGTGGCCTGTTTCACGGCGCTGTGCAGTTTATGCGCGGCTTCGAACGGCGGGCCGTGCAGACGCTCAGAGCCGGTTAGATCGAGATAGGCCTCATCTATCGAGGCCATTTCAACGCTGGGTGTAAAGCGGTTCAGCACCTCGAAAACGCGGCCGGAGTATTCGCGATAGCGTTCGCGATGGCCGGGGACGAAGATGGCCTGCGGGCACAGCTTATGCGCGGTCCGCAGAGGCATGGCCGAGTGCACGCCGAACTTGCGCGCCGCATACGACGCCGCCGAGACCACGCCCCGCTCATTCGCCCGCCCGCCGACTACCACCGGCTTGCCTTTGAGCGATGGATCGAAGAGCTCCTCGACGGAGACGAAGAAGGCGTCCATGTCGAGATGGAAGTAGGTGCGGTTCATCGCGGCACCCGCTCCAAACGCCGGAGAATGCGCCGGGCTTGTTCCCACGAATCCGCGGTGACTTCGACGTAAGGCTTCGCTTTGGCGACTAGCCTCAGCCGGCGGATCGCCTGTTTCTTTTCGCCACGGTCGAGTAGAATTTTGGCGATGTTCAGGTTCGCCTCAACGTCGCCGAGGTTGACGGCGCGCTGGAACCATTCGAGGGTCTTCCGTTGGTTGTCCTCGTCGCGGTACACGCACGCAATGTTGGATGCTGCGGGGCTGTAGCCCAGTTTGTAGGCGCGGCGGTACCAATAGAGAGCCTTCTCGCGATTTGGTTTTACGCCGATGCCGTGGCAGTAGAACGTGCCAAGATTCAACTGGCAGCCGATCTCGCCCGCCTTGGCGGCGCGGAGGAACAGCCGGAACGCGGATCGCAGGTTGCCTGCTTCCCACGCTTGGTCGGCGCGCTGGGATAGCAACTCCAGCGCAGGGTTCACGCGCGCCGCGCGATTACAACCCGCGGGATTCCCGCCAGGTCCGGCTTGATCTCGGTGCTTGTCCACGTGCCCGCCCACTCGCCCAGAATAGCCGACACCGCGTCAGCGGCCAACCAGCCGACTTCCATCACCAGGTGGCCGCCCGGGCGGAGCAGGCGCGCGGCGTCCGGGATCAGGCGTCGGTACAGGTCGAGGCCGTCGGAGCCGCCGAACAGCGCCACGTGCGGCTCATGTTCCTGCACCTCGCGCTGGATGCTGGCGCGGTCATGCTCGGGGATGTAGGGAGGGTTGCACACGACCAGATCGAATGCATTCGAGGCGAGCGCTTCGCCCAGATCGCAGACAGCGAACTGCGCGTTCGACCCCAAGGCGCGCGCATTCGCCCGCGCCACGCGCACCGCGGCTTCGGAGATGTCGGTGCAAATGACCTGCGCGTTCGTCTCGATCGACAGCGTGATCCCGATAGCGCCGGAGCCGGTGCCAATGTCCACGATGCTGCTGGCGCCGAACGCGAGCGCAGCTTCGACCGAATGCTCGGTTTCCGGCCGCGGGATCAACACGTCCGGCGTGACGCGGAATTCGCGCCCGTAAAACTCCTGGCGTCCGGTGATGTACTGCGTAGGCTTGCCTTTGATGCGCTCATGCAGGTAACGCCCGTAGTGAATCCACCACAGCTCCTTCAGCGCCGCATCGGAATGCGCGTAAAGCCATGCCCGCTCGCATCCCACCGCGTGCGCCAGCAGGACTTCCGCCGTCAGACGCGGCGCGCCTACGCGAGCCTCATCTAAAAGCTGCTGGCCTTGCAGCAGGGCACTCTGGATGGTCACGCAGGCTGGATGGTCACGCAGGTTGGATGGTCACGCAGGCTGAAGCTCATTCTGGTAATAAGTGGTCAGCGCGTCGATGACCGCATCGAGCTTGCCTTCCATCACCAGATTGAGCTGGTGCAGCGTCAGGCCGATGCGATGATCGGTCAAACGGTTCTGCGGGAAATTGTAGGTGCGGATTTTTTCGCTGCGGTCGCCCGAGCCCACCATGTTGCGCCGCTCCGCGCCCAGCTTCTCCTGCTGCTTCTCCAGTTCCAGTTCATACAGGCGCGATCGCAGCACCCGCTCGGCCTTGGCGCGGTTCTTGATCTGCGATTTCTCGTCCTGGCAGGAAACCACCAGGCCGGTGGGAAGGTGGGTGAGGCGCACAGCGGAATAGGTGGTGTTGACGCTTTGGCCGCCGGGACCGGAGGAACAGAACGTGTCGATGCGGACATCCTTCGGCTCCAGCTTGACCTCGACCTCATCCGCTTCGGGCAGCACCGCGACGGTAATCGCCGAAGTGTGAACGCGGCCTTGCTGCTCCGTTTCCGGAACGCGCTGCACGCGATGCACGCCGCTTTCGTATTTGAGCTGGCTGTAGACCTTGTTGCCGCTGATCAGCGCGATCACTTCCTTCAATCCGCCCACGGAGGACTCGCTGACCGAAGTCACCTCCACCTTCCAGTGCTTGGTTTCGGCGAAGCGCGAGTACATGCGGAAGACCTCGGCCGCGAACAGGGTCGCTTCGTCGCCGCCGGTTCCCGCGCGGATTTCGAGCACGATGTTCTTTTCGTCGTTAGGATCCTTGGGCAGCAGCATGATCTTGAGCTGGTGCTCCATCTCGGCCACTTGCGGCTCCAGGCGCGTGACCTCGTCGCGAGCCATCTCGCGCAGATCCGCGTCGGCGTCGGTCAGCATGACGCGAGCCTCTTCCAGGTTCTGGTGCGCGGTCTTCCACTCGCGGTACTTGCCGACGGTCTCGGAAAGATCGCTCTGTTCCTTGGTGACCTTGCGATACTGCTGAGGGTCGTTGATGACAGCCGGGTCCGCCATCTGCGCCGTCAGTTCGTCGTAACGGCGGTCCATCTCATCGAGTTTGGGACGATACTGCATGGTTCCTCCGCGTGGTTACGCGATGACCAGGTTCCCGCCCTGCTTGGCTTCCAGTTCCATGGCGCCGTTCAAGGCGTGAAGGGCGATGGCAGCCTGGGAGTCGTCGGGATTCTTGGTGGTGATGCGCTGCAGCCACAGACCGGGACGAGTGATCAGTCCCATAAGCGTGCCCTGGCGCTTGGCGGCGAAGCGGATCAGCTCATAACTCAGCCCGACCACCAGCGGCAGCAGCGCGATACGCAGGAGCAGCTTCGGCACGAAACCATCAACGGGTAGCAGCGCGTACACCAACATCGCGATCACTACGATTACGAACAGGAAGCAGGTACCGCAGCGCGGGTGAAACGTGGTGAACCGCTGCGTGTTTTCGATGCTCAGCGGCTCGCCGGATTCGAAGTTGAACACCGCTTTGTGCTCCGCGCCGTGGTACTGGAAGATGCGGCGCATGTCCTTGGGCAGCGACAGCGCGAACAGGTAGCCGAGCAGGATGCCGATGCGGATCAGGCCGTCGGCCATGTTGACCGCGAAGCGGCTCGACAGCGCGTGGACGTGAGCCCCAAGTTGCGTCGCCAGGTACAGGGGCACCACTTTATAGAGCATGATGAAAACCAGCAGGGCGATCACGAAGCCTGCGGTCAGCATGTTGGAGCTGAGCTCGGCCGGCTTGTCGCCCTCTTTCTTTGGAGCTTCGCTTGCGAGATCTTCAAACGCGGTGTTGAAGGAGAACTTGGTGGCGTTGGCGCCCAGAACCAGCGTCTGGCCGATGCGGGCGAGCCCGCGCAGGATGGGCAGCTTGAACATGGGGTGCTTGTCGGCGAACTTGGTCACCGGCTGCTCATGCGTGACGATGGTGCCGTCGGGCTTGCGCACCGCGATGCAGCAACTGTGCGGCGCCAGCATCATCACGCCTTCCATCACCGCCTGGCCGCCGATCAGCGTCTCCTCGCCGCCTTCGAGGATCGGCAGGAGTTGCAGGTGCGCGGAGAGGCGCAGGAGTTTTCGCAAGTTCTTCAGGGTCACCGTCTTCATTATAACGGGTGAGAAGGAGTTGCCTGTGATAGGATCAGGCCATGGCGGATTTTAAGTCGAAACCGGGCTCGTTTTTGCCATTTCTCGAAGCCCGGCGGGAAGCGAGGCCACCCGCACCGCCCAGTCCGCTGACGCTGCTTGAAATTCTGGCGAATCATGCCTTTCGTTCGCTTCCCTTGTTCGAGTTGCAAACCCGGAGTGGCATGGAGCCGTCGCGCTACGGCGAGGCTCTGAAGAACTTGCGGGATGCCGGTTACATCACAATTTCCGGGGACGCCCCGGAGCAAAACGTCTATCTGACCGAAAGCGGTGCGACCGTCGCACAGCTCGCGCGTCCGGCGTAAGCCTCAACTCAAAGAAGAACATGGACTGGAGCTGGATTGACTGGCTCGCCGTAGCCGTTCTGGGCGGGGCGGTCGGGGCGCGCGAGCTGGTTTCCCGATACAAAGACGATCCAGGCGCATCGATCAAGAGCCGGCCGGCGGCTTTCTATATCGCGATCAATGCCGTTGCGTCGATCGCCGCTCTTGGCTTGATCCACAAGATGAGCCAGTTTTCCGGCACGTCCCGCTGGGCGCAGATCCTGTTGGCGGGCGTGAGTGCGATGGCGTTCTTCCGCACGTACTTTTTCGTGGTGCGTGTAGGCGACCTCGATGTCGGTATCGGGCCTAATGGATTGGTTTTTCTGGGATTTGCTCGCGTTCCCGCACTGAGAATACCCAGGCAGGCGTCAGGTGAGGGCCCGGCATCCCTGCCAGTCCCGGTGGGACAATCGCGGACGCCGTGAGCTACCTTCCTACGACCTTCATTCTAGGAGCCGGCGCTTCTCGTCATACCGGCGCGCCGTTGATCTCGGACTTTCTGGCCATGGCGATGAAGGCCATGGACGACCTGGAGGGCGAGGACGACAATCTCTACCAGCTTTTCGACAAGGTTTTCGTCTACATCGCCGAAAACGATGCATTGGAGCCGTTGCTCGGCTGCAACTTCAAGAACATCGAGGACGTGTTTGGCCTGCTCGACCTTGAGGCCCGTGTTAGGCCTGCCTCGCGCCCGATTCGGGATGCGCTTCTTCAAGTCATCCTCCAAACCCTCGAGCGCACGATCAAGCCCGAAAGAAGGCGACGGTTTTCCGTAGCCTGCGAAGGGCCTCGGGACGTGGCGGAGTTCGATTCCACGCCGTTGGAGGTACTCGCAAACCTTGTCGCCAACCGGCCTGGCAAGGTTCCTCGACACCTGCCCTGCCGCAACGCGATCATCTCGCTTAACTACGACACTCTAGTCGAGGGAGCAATGCTAAGAACTGGGGTCCTCGAACCAAATTACGGCACGCCGGAGCTGAGCAGTAGCTTCGGGGTGGATCCGCGCGGTCGCATTCCGCTTTTGAAACTTCACGGTTCCACCAGTTGGCGTACCTGTCCGGAGTGCAAAACCACCAAGGTGTTGGAATTGTCGGCAAGCGTGGCGGAAACACCTGCCTGCCAGTGCGGAACCCCCATGTTGCCGATGCTCGTGCCGCCCTCATGGGACAAAAGCATTCAGGCTCCCGCACTGAAGCGCATCTGGGAGGAGGCGTTCGCGCATCTCAAGATTTCGAGACGATGGGTTTTCGTCGGCACGTCTCTTCCACCAACAGATCAGTATCTGAAGTATTTGTTCGCCCTGGCGCTGCGGCACAATGTACGCCTGCGAAACGTCATCATCGTTGACCCCGGGGACGGCGCGAACATCAAGAGGCTCTTTGAAAAAAGCGCAAGCAGAGTGCATGTTGAGCATCTCGCAGAAGAATTGGTCCTGGCTCTCGGGGGAGAAGGGGCACCGCGTTCTTTATTCCGGGAGCTCCAGTGCTTCGCCCAGACTAAGGAGAACCCCTTCGGTTGGTAGTCCTCCGTTGAAATAATTACCGCCCAAAAGAGGCTAACAAGAGCTTCTGCGCGGGATTCCGTCGGCCCCTCACGCCAGCGCGTCCATCGCCAGGAACTCCTGAATATGCGGGTGCTCGGATTGGTCCAGCTCGGAGACGGGGCCGAAGTAGATGGCATTGCCTTCAAACAGCACCACCACTTTATCGGCGACGCGGCGCATCAGGTCGAGATCGTGCGTCACCACCACGCCGGTGAGCTGCAACTGGGTCTTCAGGCGCACCATCAGCTCCCCCAGGTGATCGGCCATGATGGGATCCACCATGGTGGTGGGCTCGTCGTAGAGGACGCACTCCGGCTGCGCCGCTAGGGCGCGCGCGATAGCCACGGCGCGCTTGTAGCCGGTGGAAAGGTCGGCCGGGTAGGTATCCTTGAAATCGGACAGGCCGACGATCTGCAAGAGCCCGTGCACCACCTCCTCTTTATTTGAGGCGTCGTAATCTTCGCGCAGCTCCAGCGAGAACAGGATGTTCTCGCGCACGGTCAGGGAATCGAACAGCGCGCCGGACTGAAACACCATGGTCACTTTCTTGCGGATCTTGCGCAGCATGGCTTCGTCGGCGTCGGTGATGTCCTGGTAGGCCACGAAGACGCGCCCCGAATCGGGCTTCAGGAAACCCATAATGTGCTGCAAACTCACGGACTTGCCCACGCCGCTGCGGCCGATGATGGCGAGCGTCTCCCCGGCGTCCAAATAAAAGCTGACGTCGTCTAAAACCGGGGTGTCGAACGTCTTATAAACATGGGCGAACTCGATGTAATGCGAGGAGCCGGGCAGTTCCTCCCCGTCAGGGCGGTGCATCCCGGGCAGATGAAATCCCGCGCGCATGAGATGATGGTAGCAATTGAATTTAGGCTTGGGTGGACAAACCCCCTCGCGTTAGGAAACAAAAGCGTGTATATTTGTTTCATACTGGCACTGGTGATGCTGGCCGCCTCCCCCATGCGCGCTGCTGACACCGAGACACCGAAGACTGCCCAAGTGCAGAAGACGGTGGTTCGGGTGGATCCTCGCACCGGCAAACTGGTGCGTTCGACGATTCTTGTGTCCAATGCCGGTCTTTCGTCTAAAGAGGCAGCCGCGCATCCCAAGCCCGCGCCCGCAGAAATCTCCCAACTGGTAGAGAAAACCTCCAAGGCGCACAACGTGGATCCGCTGCTGGTGGATTCGGTGATTCGCGTCGAGAGCAATTACGATCCCAACGCGATCTCGCCCAAAGGCGCGCAGGGGCTGATGCAACTGATGCCGCCGACGGCGCAGATGCTGGGCGTCACCGACAGTTTCGATCCTGCCGAAAATATCGAGGCCGGCGTGAAGTATCTCAAGTACCTGCAGGATCTGTATAAAGATGACCGGCTGGCGCTGGCCGCCTACAACGCGGGTCCGGCTGCCGTTGACAAGTTCAGGCAGATCCCGCCGTATCCGGAAACGATGAAGTACGTCGAGAAGGTCGGCAAGAAGTACAGCGATGCAAAGAGCGCGGCGAGCCGGAAAGCCTCGTCCGCCGCAGTCACGGCAGGGCCAGTCGCGGTTCAAAATTCGCCGGCTGCTCCGGCGGTAACCAATAACCCGGCTGCTCCGGAGGTAACCTATAACAAGGTCGAACAGTTTGTCGATGCCGATGGCAGAGTGCACCTCAGAACGACGCAATAGACTGAGGCGTCCCCTCAGTCCCAATGGAGCGGACACGCCGCTCCATACCAGTCGCGCCGGGGCGGCCGTCGCCGCGCTGGTCCTGCTGGCCCCCGGAGTGTTTGCGGCGGGCAGAGCCACGGCCAATGCGCCCGCGAACGCAACCGCGAGCGCGACTGCCAAAGTCACCGCGGTTCGCTTCTGGTCGCTCGGCGATCTGACGAGGATCTCGGTCGAAGTGTCGTCAGATTTTAAGTATCACTCCGAGCGGCTGTCCGATCCGGACCGGTTGTTCTTCGACATTCGAGGCGCCAAGCCGGCGATGAGCCAGAAGCGCATGGATGTGGTTCCGGTGGGCGACATGCTGCTCAAGCAGATTCGAGTGGCCGAAACGCAGCCGGGCGTGACCCGCGTGGTGCTGGATCTGGAGGCGCACACTCCGCCGGTCACCTTCACCGCGTCGCAGCTTTCGAATCCGGACCGGCTGGTGATCGAGGTGCGGCTCAAGGACAAGCCCTCGCCGCCGGAGGCCGGTAGCGTGAGCGGGGCGAAGGCAATTACAGGAGCTTCGACCGATGCGGCATTGAGCGAGCTGGCCACGGATGTTTCCTCCGTTCAGCCGCTCGATCTTTCTACTTCCGCTGGGGCTACTTCCGTCCCGGCCACTTCCGCTGGGGAAGCGGTGATGGCGAAGCCGGCCCTGCGAGCCTATATCCCGCCTGCGCCTGCTCCCCGGTCTTCGCTGCCGATCCTGAGAATGACGGCGTCGGAAGCGCCGGACCTGTCCCTGGTCGCTTCTGTCAAAGTCTCGCTGCCTGCGCCGCGCGTGGTGATCGCTCCGCCGAAAGCGGACCCATCGAACGCGGCAGCTCCGCTGCCGTCGGATCCGGCTCCGCTGCCGAGCTTCGCGAGCCTCAATATGAAACCGGCGCCCGCGGCAAGATCGAGCGTTGCGCCGAGCATTACCTCAACGAACGCCAGCATCTCGCCGAGTGCCAGTGTTGCACCGGCTTCCGCCTCTTCGGCTCCGGCTTCGCTTGCTTCGGCTGGGCCGGAGAGGGACGCCGTCGCCGCCAAGACCGGCTCTGCCGCAGTGCCGTCGCTCACGCGCGTGCTGGGGCTGAAGCTGGGCCGCGTGGTGATCGACGCCGGGCACGGCGGGCACGACGCCGGAACCCACGGCGTGTCGGGATTGCTGGAAAAAGATGTCGTGCTGGATGTATCGTTGCGGCTGGGTGCGCTGCTGCAGGATCGCCTGGGCAGCGAGGTGATTTATACGCGCAACGACGACACCTACGTTCCCCTGGAAGAGCGCACGCGGATCGCCAACGACCACAAGGCTGACCTGTTCCTCTCCATCCACGCCAATTCTTCGCCGTTCAAGAGCGTGGGCGGAGTGGAGACTTACTATCTGAACTTCACCACCACCAAGTCGTCGCTGGATCTTGCGGCCAAGGAAAACGCGGGCTCGCAGAGCAGCATTTTCGATCTCAAAGACGTGCTGGCGAAGATCGCGATGAAGGACAAAATCGACGAATCGCGCGAATTCGCCAGCAGCATCCAGACTTCGCTATTTGCCGTCTCGGCAAAGAACAACGCCGCCGTCAAGAACCGCGGGATTAAGAAGGCTCCGTTCGTGGTGCTGATCGGCGCCTCGATGCCCAGCGTGCTGGCCGAGATCGGTTTCCTGACCAACTCTGCGGACGAGGCGCTGCTCAGGAAACCGGAGCAGCGGCAGAAAATCGCGGAGGCGCTGTATAAGGGCGTGGCCGCCTACGCGGAGTCTCTGAGCCACTTCCAGGTCGCCAAGCGCGATTGACCAAAACCGCTTGCTGCGCGCGCGGCTCAGAAATGCGCCGTCGAATTGACCTTTTTGAAAGGGCCACTGCGCTTCCTTGCTCGACCCTCCGATGGGAGATAGAATGAGGGTGCCACTTTGATGCCCGCCCAATTTGATCTCGCCAAGCTGAGTGTCCGGCAGTTTGCGGAGCGCTTCCGCGGCGAAATGATCCCGCTCAGCAATACGTTCTCCTACTTCTGCGCGTCGGTTCCGATGTCCGACGAAGACCTGAAGGAGTACCTGGAGGAGCCGGTTGCGGCGCTTCCGCCTTCGATCGCCGCGGCTCTGCCGAAAATTTCCATCCTGTTGGTGCCGTATTTGGAGCGGTCCAACGGGAAGGAGCGCAACGGATCGAAAGAGCGCAACGCGGCGAAGGAGCCGGCCAGCGAGTACGTCTCCATTGAAAAGCCGCCGGAAGGGCGCATCTCGACGTCCACCCAGCTCAAACTCGGCGAGGAAACCGTGCTGGCCTTCGCGTTGAAAGGTCAGGAGGTCGCCGAGTACCACTACCGCTTCTATCATCTGCTGGCCAGCGTTCTAGGCGAGCGCTGGAACGAGGAGATCGAGACGCGATTCGGCCGCCTGCTCCGCGAGGAGCTGAGCGCGGAGGCGCATGGCGAAGTAGATGAGCCGAGCTGGCGCTTGAAGCAGGGTCTGCGACGCTCCAAGAACGCCGCGGCGGCGCGCACCTTTCACGCCTACACACGCCAGTCTTTTGTCGATACTCTCACCTTGTACCTGCACGGCATCTGCTGCGATATCGATGTCGATACCGGTCCGCGGCAACTGCCCAGCCGCTTCCTGCGCAAGCGTCTGCTCGCGCTGGAAGAACTGTTTCCTCCGCCCAAGGGTTACGCGGTGTTCCCGGAACAGATTGAGCCGGACGGCACCCGCGAAGAGCGTTAGCGGCTCTTCCGCGGGCCGCCGCGGCATCTGCACCGGAAAAACTTTCCAGCCCAGCGCCGGTAATCTTGCCCGGCAAGGCAGCGCCCCGGCACTCTCTCCGTGCCGATTCAGTCGCATGCGCGGGCTGGCACGCGAACTGCACTCCTGGCTAGTGCGCACGTTAAATCTGCGCTCAACTTAGTCACAATGGAGCGGACACACCGCTCCATATCAGACAGAAGGAGTTAGTGATCCTATGAATTCAGACGAACTTCAAGGCAAGTGGAAGCAGCTCAAAGGGGCCGCACGGCAGCAGTTCGGCAAGCTCACCGACGATGACCTGGAAATGATCGCGGGCCAGCGTGACCGGCTCATCGGCAAGTTGCAGGAACGTTATGGATACCTCCGTGAGGAGGCGCAAAAGAAAGCCGACGAGTGGCTAACCGCGGCCAAGATCTCAGGCACGCCGGAACAGACACAGCACGAGCAGAAGCAGCACATGCCGCCGCCCTCGGCTTCTCAGCCGGGTTCTCAGCAGCACTCGCAAAAACGGTAACGCGAATCAGCATTGGTAAGCGCCCGCAAAACGGAGCCTAGTCGCGGTCGACAGGGAGGTGTTACTTCGGCGTATCGAGGGCCGCGACCGGCCCGTTGCGGGCCAGCTAGAAAACGCGTTGATTCCTAACGACGCGATACAGAGCCGCGACCGGAGGAAGCGGAGGAACGTTCAACCGCCTCCTCCGGTCGCGGCTCTGTCGGACCCGAAGTGGTGTATCCCGGGCGGCTGCGGTATGATGGCCGACTGGCCCTCGAAATGCGGTTCTGCCCATGAGTACAACACAGTCTTTCTCCTCCACTAGCGTTCTCCCCTCCGGAATTACCACCGTTACAGCCCGATTGCGGCCATTTCTGCCGCTTCTATTGCTGCTTTTTGCGGGCAGCGGATGCGCGGCGCTGGTCTACGAAATCGTGTGGCTGCAATTGTTGCAATTGGCAGTCGGAAGTTCCGCCGTTTCCCTCGGCGTGCTGCTGGGGACCTACATGGGCGGCATGTGCCTGGGCAGTCTGCTGCTGCCGCGATTGGTCTCCAAGGATCAGCATCCGCTGCGCGTTTACGCCAAGCTGGAGCTGGGCATCGGCATCTTCGCCATCGTGGTGTTGTTCCTGATTCCGATGCTCGATTCCGTGTATGCGGCCATCGCCAGGCACGGCATGGAGGGCGTGTTTCTGCGCGCCGTGGTGGCGGCGATCTGCCTGCTTCCTCCCACGTTTCTGATGGGCGCTTCTCTGCCCGCCATTGCCAGATGGGTGGAATCGACGCCGCAGGGCGTCTCCTGGCTTGGCTTCCTATACGGAGGCAACATCGCCGGCGCGGTGTTCGGCTGCCTGTTCGCGGGATTCTATTTGCTGCGCGTCTTCGACATGGCGGTGGCGACCTACGTTGGCGCGGCGATCAATTTCGCAGTCGCCTTCGCGGCGTTTTCCCTCGCCAAGAAAGTGCCGTACACGGTTGCGCCGGAAAGTTCGAGCGAAACGGCCGGTGTCGTGGAAACTCACTGGGACGTCTACATCGCCATCGCGCTTTCCGGACTGTGCGCGCTGGGAGCCGAGGTGATCTGGACCCGCTTGCTCTCGGTCATGATCGGAGCGACCACTTACACGTTCTCGATCATTCTGGCCGTGTTTCTGATTGGTCTCGGGATCGGCAGCGCGGGCGGATCGGTGGTGGCGCGCACCGGCTCGCGTTCCGCGTTGGGTTGGTGCCAGATGGGGCTCGCCGCCGCCATCGCGTGGGCCGCCTATGCGCTGTCAGACTCGATTCCTTACTGGCCCATCAATCCGCTTCTTTCCATCAGCCCGTGGTTCAACTTCCAGGTGGATATCGTGCGCTGCCTGTGGGCTATCCTGCCCGCGGCCATCTTGTGGGGCGCGAGTTTTCCGCTGGCGCTTTCAGCCGCGGCTTCACGCGATGAGGATCCCGGCAAGCTGGTGGGGCGCACTTACGCCGCCAACACCGTGGGCGCGATTCTGGGCTCCATCGCTTTCAGCATTATTTTCGTTCCTTGGATCGGCTCGCGCGGCTCCCAGAGAATGCTGATCGCGCTGTCGGTGCTGGCGGCGCTGCTGGTGCTGGTGCGCAACGTGAACTTGAAGCAGGGCATCGCGATCATCGCGGCCACCGCCTGCTCCGCGGTGCTGATCTGGAAAGTGGACGAAGTGCCGTGGATGGCCATCGCCTATGGGCGACGAATGCTGACCATCACCGATTCCGGCCAGCCCTTGTACCGCGGCGAAGGAATGAATTCCTCGATCGTGGTGTCGCGCCTGCCCGGCGGCCAGATCTATTTCCACGTGAGCGGCAAGGTGGAGGCGTCCACCGAGCCTTTCGACATGCGACTGCAGCGCATGCTGGGGCACCTGCCGGCGCTGGTGCACCCCAATCCGCAATCGGTGCTGATCGTCGGATTCGGGGCCGGAGTCACGGCCGGAACCTTCGTAGTGCACCCGGAGGTCAAGCGCATTGTCATCTGCGAGATCGAAAAGCTGATCCCGCCGGCTACCTCACGCTACTTCGGCGCGGAAAACTATCACGTGCTCACCGACCCGCGCACGACGGTGCATTACGACGACGCCCGGCACTATGTGCTCACCACCGGCGACAAGTTCGACATCATCACCTCCGATCCGATCCATCCCTGGGTGAAGGGAACCGCGACGCTGTATTCGAAAGAATATTTCCAGGTGGTCAAGGAACACTTGAATCCGGGCGGAGTGGTGACGCAATGGGTGCCGTTGTATGAGAGCGATCCGGACACGATCAAGACTGAGCTGGCGACGTTCTTCGAAGTTTTTCCCAACGGGACCATCTGGGCCAACGACATTAACGGCGAAGGCTACGATACGGTGCTGATGGGACAAAACGGCGACGCACCCATCGATCTGGATCAGTTGACCCGCCGCTTCTCGGGGCCCGTGGCGGACTCTTTGCGGGAGGTCGGAATCAATTCGGCTTGGGACTTGATCGGCACCTATGCCGGCCGGGCCCAGGACCTGCGCGCGTGGCTGACTGACGCGCACGTCAACACCGATCTCGATCTGCGGCTGCAGTACATGGCCGGCATGAACCTGAACTGGAACAATGCGCCGGAGATCAAGCGGCAGATCGGCCTGTATCTGCAATCGCCCCAGGGGATGTTCAAGGGATCGCCGCAGGTGATGCAGCAGTTGGAATCGACGCTGCGATAGCGGCGTTCCGGCGCGCGGCGTCCTGGACATCAGCGAGTCCCGTTAGCATGCACCCAACCGCTTCCTTCGGTCGCGGCTCTGTATCGAAGGCGTTCCGAGCCGCGACCACAGGGAGCGGTACCAACTAATGTTCCGGCAGTTCAGTCCTGCCGAAGCGCCTCCACCGGGTCGATCCGGGTCGCGCGACGAGCTGGAAGGAAGCTGGCGATCATCGCCGCAACAATCAGCGCCAAAACCATAAGCGCGAAAGTCCCCGGCTCAGCGCCGTGCATGCCTTGCACCAGTTGTGTCAGCAACCGCACGGCCGCGGCCGCTGCCGCTACTCCCGCAACGGCGCCAACCAACACCATGACGAGAGCGTTTCGCAACACCAGCCACATCACTTCACCTGCGCTCGCGCCCAAGGCCATGCGCATGCCAATTTCTGGAATGCGTTGTCCGGTCAAGTAAGCAAGAACGCCATAAATGCCGATGCAAGCGAGCAACACGGCCAAAATCGCAAAGGCTCCGAACAAAAACATTAAAAAGCGCTGCCGTGCCAGGGATGCCGCGTCAAGCTCTTCGAGGGTATGAACCTCGTAGAGGACCTGATCGTTAAGCGCGCCGCGAAGCTGGACGCGCAACGGTTGAAGCAAACTCCTGGGCTCAGCACTTCCGAGTCCAACCCCGGGTCCAACCCTGGGTCCAACCCTGGTCCGCACAGCGATCGACATCAACTCCGACCAGCGCCGCACCCAGGCATCCGGAATCTGCGCAAACGGGTAATAGAGCTGCGCGCGAATTTTGGAGTCGTCATCGCCGGCCAGCCCCCATTGACGCACGTGGCCTACTACTCCAACTACGGTCGCTGGGTCCGGCATGATTCCCCATATCTGCTTGCCGATCGGATCCTGGCTGGGGAAAGCTTGGCGGGCCATGACCTCGTCGATCACCACTACCGGCTGCCCGCCGAGGCGGTCCTGGTCCGTGAGAAAGCGGCCCCGGCGCAGGGGGATTCCCATAACGTGCAGATAACCCGGGGTGGTGCAGTTGGCGAGGACTAGCGGCTGTTCACTTTGAGGAACGGCAGCAGGCGATGTGCGATATCCGATGGGGTTGCTGCCATCGCGCATCGGAACCGTATCGATCATGGCGACCGCCTCCACGCCGGGAACCAGCCCCGCACGGTCGACCAAATCCTGCCAGGCTGCGCGCGTGCGGCCGGCGTCGGTCAGAATCGAAGGCGAAAGCGCGGTGCGGGCCGTCAGGACATTGTGGACATTCAGGCCCGGATCGAGAGCCGAAAGGCGCTGCAGCATGCGTCCCAGCATTCCGGCGCAAACCAGCAGCACGATGGCCAACGCGACTTCGGAAACCACGAATGCGCTATGGAGGCGCCGCGAGGATCGAACCACTGTTCGCGCTCCTGCCCGAAGCGACTGTTCCAGATCGCGCGCAGGGGCACGCAGCGCTGGAGCCACTCCGAAGAGCAGACCACTCAAGATCGAAACCGCAAGCGAAAAGAGGAGCACCCGCCAGTCCAGCCGGACTTCCCAGGCCCGCGGCAGGCCACCCGGCCAGAAGACGACAAACGGCCGCAATCCGATTGAGGCGAGTCCCACGCCGAGCGCTCCGCCGCCTACCGCCAGAACTGCGCTTTCGGTGAGGCACTGCCGCGCAAGCCTGGCGCGGCTGGCGCCAAGAGCCAGGCGCATGGCGAGTTCGCGTTCGCGCGACACCGCCCGCGCCAGCAACAGGCTCGCAATGTTGGCGCAGGCGATCAGCAGAACCGCGCCTACCGCACCCAACAGGAGCCATAACGTCGCTTTGGTGTGTTCCACATCGGTGTCGCTCGCGTCCGGGCGCAGCGGGCTGGCAATAAACGTCCGGCCCTTATTGGTCTCCGGGTACTGCCGGGCGAGCCGGCTCCCTGCCACGGCCAGCTCCGAACCAGCCTGCTGGATCGTCGCGCCGTTGCGAAGCCGTCCCCACACCTGGAATCCGTGGGCTCCCCGATTCTGCATGCGCGGTGAAGTGTCCTGCCCGATTGGGGTGAGGATGCTGAGCTCAATGTCGGCCAGCCGGAATCCGGCGGGCATGACGCCAACAATCGTGTAGGGTTTTGCATCAAAGGTGATCCGGGCCCCGATGGCTTCGGTGGTCGTGCCAGATACAGCCGCGCCGAATCGGCTTTCCCACATCGCGCGACTTATGATCGCGACCGGAGTAGCGCCTGGGCGGTCATCTTCAGCCAGAAAACCGCGGCCCCGCGCGACCTGCACGCCAAGAAGAGACAGAAGATTCGACGATATCTCGGCTCCAATGACGTATTCGGCCGCCCCCGGCGCGCTCACTGTGCCACTGGCGGGGCTGGATACCGCCAAATCGGCAGCGGAAACCTCGCGCCTGCAATCGAGATAGTTTGGATAGGTGAATCCCCAAAGATTGCCGATCGCGGTGCTCCAGTCGGTCTGTTCCTGCAGGCGCAAGAGCTGCTCGGGATGCGGATAGGGGAACGGCCTCCACACGACTCCCTCAATCAGAGTGAACATGATCGTGGTGGCTCCCGTACCGAGAGCAAGCGTCAGCAGTGCAACCGCAGCAAATCCCGGATTCTGACGCAATGTGCGTAGAGCATACCGGACATCCTGGAGAAAGTCTTCCAGCCAGCGGGTTC
This sequence comes from Bryobacterales bacterium, assembly GCA_963838455.1. Lineage (GTDB taxonomy): Bacteria > Acidobacteriota > Terriglobia > Bryobacterales > Bryobacteraceae > Palsa-187. The sequence goes on along the minus strand of CAWISY010000042.1, from coordinate 26,923 downwards.
CACGCGCATCCCGGCATGCCTCCTTCACCTGTTCCGGTCCACCGAGTTCGATACGGGCCAACCTTTGCGCTTCCTCCGGACTGTGGCCCTGCTCGATCAGCGCCTGGGTGTGTTGTTCCAGGTGCACGCGCAGCTCCCTATCGAGCTGTTCTTCCATTCGCGATCGGTGAAGCAGCCGCCCGAGCCAGGTCATGACGCGCCTCCTTCCGGTATCGCCAGAATCGATCCAACAGCCTTCGCCAGACGCTGCCAGCCCGCCGCTTCGATGTCGAGCTGCGACCGCCCTTTACGTGTGAGCCGGTAGAACTTGGCTTCACGGCCAGTTTCGGTTTGCTTCCAATCCGCGGCCAGTAGTCCGCGGTTTTCCAGCCGGTGCAGCGCCGGATAAAGCGATCCTTGCGGGACCTGCACCACGTCTCGCGAGACCTGCTGAAGGCGCTGGGCGATCGCATAGCCGTGGACGGGGCCGAGAGCCACAATCTTAAGAATGAGAAGGTCGAGGGTGCCTTGCGGGAGATCGGACTTAGGAGTCGCCATACCTATCACTACTACATATCACAATACATGTAGGAGTGCAAGGTATACCCGTCTTCGTGGGCAGAATTGTGGAAGCTTGACTTCGGCGCGAGAACCTTCGATAATCGAAATATTGCAAAGGCGAACCACAATCGCCGCCGATCCGGAAGGCGGCCTCGACCAGCAGTCCAACCAGTTGGTCGAGTATCTGGAGGCCCTGTTCCGGCGTCTGATGCTGGATCGCAAGCCCGCCGACGATTCCCAGCTTGAAATTTCGCGCGAAGAGATCCGCGCCCTGGTGCTGCTGGATTCGGGTGAACGCGTCACCATGACGAATCTGGCCGACCTGCTGGGCGTGCCCTTGTCCACCGCAACCCACACCGTCGACCGGCTGGTTTCCAAAGGTTTGGTCGAGCGCAATCGCAGCGAGGAAGACCGGCGTGTGGTCGAGGTCCAGAGGAGCGAATACGGGCGCAAGCTGCAGGAGGGTTTCCGCGACAAGCGAAAAATTGTCGCCAGAAGCTGGCTGGAGCCGCTGAGCGGATCCGAGCGCGACTTGTTCCTGGACCTGATGGCCAAGATAACGCGGCGACCCAAGCCGGACAGCCAAGAGGAATCTCGCCAGTAAAGCCGGCGATAATTCGTATTTCCGGCGTCTTTGAATCGCCCCGGACGTAGCCGACCGTCAAAAGGTTACACACTTTAAACTTTTTGATTGACACCATCAGGGAAGTCGGTGTAGCATTCCTGAAGTTACTTTCTAGTCTCTCTTTGCTCTTACGGCCTCGTACGCTTATTTCCCAAATTAAGGGGGAGAGTCCATGAAGAGAGTTGTGGGGTTAGTCTTTAGTCTGTTACTAGCCGCCCTGTGTGCTTCAGCACAGGTCGGTAACGGCACCATCACTGGTACCGTAACAGATCAGGCCGGCGCAGTTCTGGCCGGGGCAACTGTTTCAGCAACCAACGCCGCTACGGGTGTCGCCTACACCGGCACAACCAGCGGCGCAGGCATTTACACCATCACCGATCTGCCGGTGGGCACCTACACGGTAGCGGTGGACGCCAAGGGGTTCAAGAAGTACACTCATACCAACCTGGTAGTCCAGGCGGCCGGCACGTTGAGAGAAGACGTACCGCTGCAGGTCGGCGCCAACACCGAATCGGTTACGGTCACCGCGGAAGCTTCGCTGCTCAAGACTGAGACCGGCGAGCTGGCCAATAACGTGACCATCGACCAGATGGACTCGCTGCCCATGTTGGGTGTCGGCACCACCAACTCCGGCACGTCCGGGTATCGCAATCCGTACAACACCCTGCTGACGCTGCCTGGCGTGAGCGGTTATTCTTCCAGCGGCACGTTCGAAATCAACGGACTCGGTGCGGCATTCGTGACCACGGAAACGATGCGCGTGGAAGGCCAGGATTCCACCTCGCGCTTGTTCGGCGTCTATGACTACACCCAGATGGCGCAGCCCTCGGTCGATGCGGTCCAGGAGATCGCATATCAGACCAGCAACTATGCGCCGGAGTATGGGCAAGCCGGCAGCGTGGTGATCAACATGACGATGAAATCCGGCACCAACCAGTATCACGGCACCGGTTACGACTACTTCGTCAACGAAGACCTCGACGCCGGAGATCCGTTCAGCAGGAGCGGCGGTTGCATCCAGGGCTCAACCGTGGCGCAAAGTTGCAGCGGCGCCGGCGGCAATGGCGGCAAGTTCCGCCCGCGTTCGCGGCGCAACGATTTCGGCGGCACGCTCGGCGGCCCGATCTATATTCCCAAGGTCTACAACGGTCACAACAAGAGCTTCTTCTTCTTTAACTACGAAGAGTTCCTGGAGACCGACCTGTATGGCTTCAACGATACGGTTCCGACCGCGGCCTATTTGAAGGGCGATTTCTCCGCGATTTCAGCGAACGGAACTTGCAGCCTGTGCGTGCAGCAGAGCATTCAGACCACGGCGCTGGGCACTCCGCAGGTCCAGCTCGACCCGGCCGGACGCCAGATCTTCGCCAACGAGATCTACAATCCGCAGTCGGTGGCGGTGGCGAACTCCGGAGCTCTCGCCGGCCAGGGCTATGCCACGCCGTTCGTCAACAACCAGATTCCGGCCACCATGTTCAACCCGATCGTGCAAAAGGTGCTGAGTTACGTGCCGGCGGCCAACCAGCCCGCCAGCCTGCTCACCGGCAACTACGTCGTGAACCAGCCGGGGAAACGCTATTCGGCGATCCCGTCGTTCAAGATCGACCACAACATCGACGCCAAGGACAAGCTGTCGTTCTATTATTCCGAGAACACCACTTCCAACCAGTTCAACCCCACGCTCGGAAACCAGGACGGCATGCCGAACACGATTACCAACGCGCGCGGCTCCTTCATCACCAATTACCAGGAGCGCTTGAACTACGACCGCACCCTGACGCCCAGCTTGCTGCTGCACATCGGCGCGGGTCTGTACCACCAGAGCTTCGTCGACAACTCTCCGGAGTTGACCTTCAACGACACGGCGCTCGGCCTGACTGGTAACCTGATCAACCGTAACTTTCCGACCGTCGGCGCCGGAAATGTGCTGGAGGGTCCCCAAAACACTGGCGGATTGCAGGGCCTGGGACCGGGCGACCAGAATCCGAGCTACGAAATGCGGCCTACCGGTACCACCAGCATTACTTGGGTGCACGGCAAGCACACCTTCAAGCTGGGCGCCGAATGGATCTATGAGCAGTCGTATTCGAAGCCGTTCCCGCTGGTTGGTTTTGGCACCACCGCGGGCCCAACCGCGGATCCCTTCGTCAACACCAACAGTTTCGGCGTCTACGCGGATGGTTTCCCCTTTGCCAGCTTCCTGCTTGGCGATATGACCTACACCAGCCAGGGGATTCCTTCCGACACTCGCCTGGCGACCATGGATTGGGCGATCTACATCCAGGATTCCTGGAAGGTCACCCGCAAGCTCACGGTCGACTACGGTCTGCGGTGGGATTATGACACGCCGGATGAGGAGCAATACGGCCGCCTGGGTAATTTCAACCCCAACACTCCCAACCTGAACGCGGGCGGCCATCCCGGCGCCTATCAATTCGCGCAGACCTGCGGTTGCTCCTTCTATAAAGCGGCGTATCCTTTTGCCATCGGTCCGCGCTTGGGAATCGCGTATCAGATCGATCCCAAGACCGTGTTCCGCGGCGGCTGGGGCGTCAACTACCAGTTCGTCTCCAACAATGCCGGCAGCACCATCGGAACGGCCGGATCGTACAACATCCAAGGCGCGTATTCCGGCGCCGGCATCGGCTACGTGCCCACCGGGAATCAGTTCGTGAACATCTCCACTCCGGGCTCGATCGTGGCCCCGACCTGGCCGGTGCTGAACAACCCCAGCATCTACCCTCTGCTCGGTTCGGTGGGCAGCGCTTTCGGCGGAACAGCGCCGACGGTTCCGGACCCGCAGGAGAACCGCCCGCCTCGCATCAACCAGTGGAGCGCCGGCTTCCAGCGTGAAATCACCAAGAGCTTCATCATGGAAGCCTCCTATGTGGGCAATCACGCGGTGTGGCTGGAACCCTTCGGCGGCAACCTGGGCTTCTTGAGCCAGCAGTCGCCGCAGCGTCTGGCCCATTACGGACTGTACCCGATTCCCGGGACCGGTCCGGCGGGCACCAACAACGAAAACGCCCGTGCGCTGTTGAGCGATCCGATCAGTACGCTGGCTGTGCAGCAGTTCCTGTCCTCCCAGGGCATCAGCAGCGTCAATCCGTACTCAGGCTTCCCGCAGAACCAGACGCTGCTGGCGGCTCTCTACCCGTATCCGCAGTACGGCGCCCTCGGGATGGCTGCGGCTCCCACCGGCGACAGCATGTACAACTCGCTGCAGATGAAGGCCACCAAGCGCCTCTCGCACTCACTGCAAGCCGGCGGCACCTTCACCTGGGCGTCGAGCGTCAGCCGTGTTCAGGGCCGGCAGGACTTCTTTAATCCGCAGAGTGATGTCTGGGCGCTGCAGAACATTCCGCCCATGGATCTGAACTTCAATCTGATCTACACGGTTCCGCGTGCCTCGTTCTTCCCCAAGTGGTTGAACCAGATCACCAAGGACTGGCAGGTCGGTTTCTTCGCCAACTACCAGAGCGGCACGTTCCTGACCCCGCCCACCAGCACCACGCTGAACTACCAAACCAGCGAGGACATTCGCGTGGCGGGGCAGCCGTTGTACACCCAGGGTGTGAATCCGAACAATCAGAGCACCTACAATCCGTGGTTCACGCAGGTGTTGAACCCGAATGCCTGGGCTGCTTGCCCTGTTAACGCCAACTGCATGGCTGGCGGAAACCTATATAAGGATTTCCGCGCGCCGCGCACGCCCACCGAGAACGGCAACTTCGCCCGCAACTTCCGGATCAAGGAGCGCATGAACTTCCAGATCCGCGGCGAATTCGTCAATGTGTTCAACCGGCTGCTCATGCCAGCTCCGATCGCCAGCGGTTTTGGCATCAACCCGGCTGCGCCGCCGAGCAAGAACAACCTTGGCATCTATACGGGAGGCTTCGGTGTCATCCCGGCGTACTTTGCGCCGAACACCGCTCCGCCGCCGCCGTCGCAGTCCACCACCCCGATTCTCGAGTCCCGTCAGGGCACTCTGATCGGCCGGTTCTCGTTCTAGAAAGTCACCGGCTGAGCCGGTAAAGTCGAGTTTTCCACAGGGCCTCCCGGTTTTCGGACCGAGGGGTCCTTTTTGTTTGCTCGCATCTACTTTCCCGGAGGGCTTCCTGCGCCCGCTCTTCCTCCTCCCGTAAGTTGCTGACAAAAAGCGATATAACAACCTAGCTCCTCTATCGATTTTGGAAGCTGCATACAACTTCCTGTATCAAAGTTTTTAATTGACACGATCAACGACTGTATTGTAGGATCGTCCCGACTAGGTTAGTCTCCATTTCTTAACACGACTGAGGGGTTACTTTTGATGAAGAAGGTAGTACTATTCGTGTGCCTGCTCGCCGCCGCAATGCTGGCGTTCGGGCAGGTCGGTAACGGCACCATCACTGGTACCGTTATAGATCAAGCCGGCGCGAGCATCGCCGGTGCGACCGTCGAAGCGAAAAACGCGGAAACGGGCGTCAGTTACCCGGGAACCACCAGCACTGCGGGAGTCTATACGATTACAGACTTGCCGGTGGGCACTTATACCGTCACTGTCGATTCGAAAGGGTTCAAGAAGTATTCGCACTCGAACCTCGCGGTCGGCGCGGCGGGTGTCATTCGCGATGACGTTTCGTTGCAAGTCGGCGCCAACACCGAATCGGTGACGGTTACCGCGGAAGCTTCGTTGCTTAAAACCGAGACCGGCGAGCTGGCCACGAACGTGACCATCTCTCAGATGGACGCGCTGCCCATGTTGGGCGTCGGCACGGTCAACTCCGGCACTTCCGGGTATCGCAACCCGTACAACACGCTGCTGACGCTGCCTGGCGTGAGCGGTTATTCTTCCAGCGGCACGTTCGAAATCAACGGTCTGGGTCAGGCCTTTGTGACCACCGAGACGATGCGCGTGGAAGGTCAGGACTCCACCTCGCGCCTGTTCGGAAACTACGATTACACGCAGATGGCGCAGCCCTCGGTGGACGCCATTCAGGAAATCGCGTATCAGACCAGCAACTACGCGCCTGAGTTCGGGCAAGCCGGCAGCGTCGTGATCAACATGACCATGAAGTCCGGCACTAACCAGTATCACGGCACCGGTTACGACTACTTCGTCAATGAAGACTTGAACGCCGGCGATCCCTTCAGCAGTAGCGGCGGCTGCCTCACCGGCAATAACAATAAGGTTTGCAGCACGCAAGGCGGCAGCGGCGGAAAGTTCCGTCCCCGCAATCGCCGCAATGACTTCGGCGGCACGCTGGGCGGGCCCATCTTCATTCCGAAGATCTACAACGGTCACAACAAGACCTTCTTCTTCTTCAACTACGAAGAATTCCTCGAAACCGACTTGTACGGCTTCAACAACACGGTTCCGACCGCGGCCTATCTGCAAGGAAACTTCTCGGCCATTTCGCCCAATGGAAATTGCAGCGCCTGCAGTCTGCTTGGCATTCAGCAGACCGCGCTGGGCGCTCCCGCGGTGCAGATTGACCCGAACGGACAGCCGGTCTTCGCCAATGAGATCTTTAACCCGCTGTCCCGCGCACAGGCGACTTCGGGTTCTCTCGCCGGCCAGGGTTATGCGACGCCGTTCCAGGGCAATGTCATCCCGGCGACGATGTTCAATCCGATCTCGCTGAAGATCCTCAGCTTTGTACCGTCTGCCAATAACAACCTGTACACCGGCAACTACGCAGTCAATCAGGCCGGAAACCGCTACTCGGCGATTCCGGCGTTCAAAATCGATCACAACATCGACGCCAAGGACAAGCTGTCGTTCTACTACTCCGAAAACACGACCGCCAACCAGTACAACCCGACGCTCGGCGAGCAGGATGGTTTACCCCCTGCCGATCACCGCGGCACGCGGATCATTCATCACCAATTACCAGGAGCGTTTGAACTACGACCGCACGCTGACTCCCAGCATGCTGCTGCACGTCGGCGCGGGCCTGTATCACCAGAGCTTCGTCGACAACTCCCCGGAGTTGACCTTCAACGATCAAACCCAGTTGGGCTTGAGCGGCAACCTGGCGAACCGCAACTTCCCGATCATCGCCGGCGTTTGCGGCGCTGGTTTCGGTCGGACGCCGACCTGTCAGGCGACCGGCGGACTGCAGGAACTTGGTCCGTATGCCGGCCAGGGTCCCAGCTATGAAATGCGTCCCACCGGCACCACCAGCCTGACGTATGTCCAGGGCAAGCACACCTACAAGATTGGCGCGGAGTGGGATTACGAGCAGGCTTACTCCAAGCCGCACCCGCTGGTCACCCTGACCACCGGCACCGGCCCGACTGCCGATCCGTTCACCAACGTGAACAGCTACGGTGCGTTCTCGCCGGGCTTCCCGTTCGCCAGCTTCCTGCTGGGCGATATTAGCTTCGACCGGCCAGAGCCTGCCTTCCGACACTCGCCTGGCGACCATGGACTGGGCGGTCTACATCCAGGACTCTTTCAAGGTCACCCGCAAGCTGACCGTCGATTACGGCCTGCGCTGGGACTACGACACGCCGGAGAAAGAACAGTACGGCCGTCTCGGCAACTTTAATCCGAACGGCATCAATACCAACGCCGGCGGGCATCCGGGAGACTACGAATACGCCCAGACCTGCGGCTGCGCCTTCTACAAGTCGGCGTATCCTTTTGCCATCGGTCCGAGGCTTGGCGTCGCGTATCAGATCGACCCCAAGACTGTGTTCCGCGGCGGCTGGGGTGTGAACTACCAGTTCGTGCAGAACGCCGCCGGCACCACCATCGGAACTGCCGGAGCGCCGAATATCACGCCTCTGAACCCGACCTTCGTCCCCGCGGCGGACCAGTTCATCAACGTGTCGACGCCGGGCGCGGTAGTGGCCCCGAACTGGCCGATCGTCAACCAGCCCAACCTCTATCCGCTGCTGGGATCGGTCGGCAATGCGCCGACGGTTCCGGACGGGCAGGAGAACCGGCCGCCTCGCATCAACCAGTGGAGCGCCGGCTTCCAGCGTGAAATTACCAAGAGCTTCATCATGGAAGCCTCCTACGTGGGTAACCACGCAGCATGGCTGCAACCCTTCGGTGGCAACCTGGGCTTCCTGAGCCAGCAGTCGCCGCAGCGGCTGGCCTCCTACGGCCTGTACCCGATTCCCGGAACCGGTCCGGCGGGCTACAACAACGAGAACGCCCGCGCCCTGCTGGCCGATCCGTTGAGCTCAGTGGCCGTGCAGCAGTTCCTCTCTTCTCAGGGAATCAGCAACATTCTGCCTTACTCCGGATTCCCCACGAGTCAATCTCTGCAGGCTGCCCTCTACCCGTACCCGCAGTACGGCGCCATCGAGCCGGCTTCGGCTCCGACCGGCGATAGCAAGTATGGCGCGCTGCAAGTGAAGGCCACCAAGCGACTGGCGCACAGCTTCCAGGCGGGCGGTTCGTTCACCTGGGCCTCCAGCGTAACGCGCGTTCAGGGGCGGCAGGACTACTGGAACCCGAATAGCAGTGTGTGGGCACTCCAGAACATCCCGCCCATGGATCTGAACTTCAATGCCATTTATACGATTCCACGTGCATCGTATTTGCCCAAATGGGCGAACCAAATCATCAAGGATTGGCAGATCGGTTTCTTCGCCAACTACCAGAGCGGTACGTTCCTGGCCCCGCCCACCAGCACGGTCAATGCCAACTACCAAGCCAGCGAAGACATTCGCGTGGCGGGCCAGCCTCTGTACACCGCCGGCGTGAATCCCAACAACCAGAGCACTTACAATCCGTGGTACACGCAGGTGTTAAACCCGGCTGCGTGGGCGCCCTGCCCGTGAACGCCAACTGCATGGCTGCTGGAAATCTCTACAAGGATTTCCGCGCGCCGCGCACGCCCACCGAGAACGGCAACCTCGCCCGCAACTTCCGGATCAAGGAGAGAATGAACTTCCAGATCCGCGGCGAGTTCGTCAACGTGTTCAACCGCTTGCTGATGCCGGCGCCGGGTACCGCCAATCCTCAGGCTGCGCCTTCGAAGAACAACCTGGGTATCTACACCACCGGCTTCGGCGTGATCCCGGCTTACTTCGCGCCGAACGTGGCGCCTCCGCCTGCCAACGATGTCGACCAGCCCGTATCTGGAGGCCCGCCAGGGCACTGTGATCGGCCGGTTCTCGTTCTAACCTAAGCGCAGGCAATTCCTTAAGACAGCAGCCTCCTGGTCTTCGGGCCAGGGGGCTGTTGCCGTTTTAGGGGCGCGAACCTGTTTGGGAACGAACGGCGATCAGATCTTGACCGAAGGATAGCGCGAGCGCATCCACTCGACGAACTTCGCCGGCGCGGACATGGTCGATAGGCGGCCTTGCCGCACCAGCGCCCAGTCCTCGAACTGCTTGGTTTCCTTAATCTCCTTAAGAGAGACCGGCGGGTCGATGCGCGCCAGGAATTCCAGATCGATTATGGCGGACTTGGGGTTGCGGGGATCCGGCTTCGGGTCCGAGCGTACTACGGCTAACCCTACCACCGCGGAGACCCCGCCCGAATGATAAATGAACACTTTGTCGCCCGGCCGCATCTCCCTGATGGCGCGGACCGCTTGGGGGTTGGTGACGCCGTCCCAGGTGGTCTGGTGTTCGCGCTCCAGGTCGTCGATAGAGTAGGTATCGTGGTCCGTCTTGGCTAGGAAATAGTTCATGCGTCGCCGGCGAAATGGGTGGTCCGGTCACGGTACATCGGTAACTGGACACAAATCCAATTGTTTGGTCTTCTATTCATGGTAAAAGAAAAAACCGGCCGCTGGGGCGAACCATTCGAGTGCGAGGGCGAGTCTACAACGGCCGCCGGCTTTCCCGGACTAGGCGGCTTACGTTGTACACTAGAAAAAGGTTTCTCATGTTTCGGGATAACTTCCCAGGGAGCAGTGAAGTGATTCGGAAACGATTGTCGGTACTCCTAGTTCTTCCGGTGCTGCTGGCTGCGGCGGCCATGGCCCAGAACGACACGAAGGCAACCCCCGAGGCGCCCGCCGGCCCCAAGGCGATTCCTGGCGCCAACGATCCGAGTACGAACAACGCGGCGGTCGATGAGTCGACCTATATTATTGGTCCCAATGACGTACTCGATATTAAAGTTTTCCGCGAGAAGGACTGGAGCGGTTACTACCAGGTTCGAACCGATGGCATGATCACGGTGTCGCTGATCGGAGAAATGCGAGCCTCCGGCCTGACGCCCAAGCAACTCCAGGCACAGCTCACCGAAGCGTTGAAGTCGCAGATCAAGGAGCCGAGCGTGACGGTTGCGGTTTTTGACGTCCGCAGCAAGAAATACACGGTTGCCGGAGAGGTGAGGCGTCCCGGTGATTATCCCCTGGTCAGAGACACCACGGTTTTCGAGGCCATCAACGCGGCCGGCGGTTTCCTGGATAATTTCGCCAATCAGACGGACATCAAGATTCTGCGCGGCACCCAGAGTTTCAAGTTCAACTACAAAGACTGGGTCAACCAGAAGAACAAGGACAAGAACAAGAACATTACGATCGAAAACGGCGACACGATATACGTGAAGTAGCGTTTCGCCAGGAGGACAAGTCAGCTCATGCAGCCAACTGAAGGATTTAGTATTCCGCGGCGCTCGCTGGACGTCGAAGATTATATCGACATTCTGCGCCGCCACAAGGGCTGGATCTTCGGCCCGTTCCTGTTCTGCCTGGTTGCTAGCGTCGTGGGCGCGTACCTGTGGCCGGACACCTACATCTCCGAAGGCATCATCAAGGTCGAGCCGCAGCAGCTTCCCTCCAACCTGGTGCAAGGCGTGATCACGACGGACATCCTCGATCAAATCCAGTCGATGCAGGAGCAGATCGAGAGCCGCGCGATTCTCACCAACATCATCACCACCTACAACCTGTATTTGAGGGACCGCAACCGGCAGCCCATGGAAGACACGCTGGCCGAGATGGAGAAGGCCATCAAAGTAGAGCCGCTGGGCGTCACTACCAACGGCCGTACGGTCCCTGCTTTCAAGGTTTCCTTCTCCTATCCGGATCGGCGGCAGGCGCAGAAGGTGGCCGAAGATCTGATCAGCAAGTTCATTGAGCAGAGCCAGCGCGACGAATCCAGCCGCGCTACCCAGCTCACCCAGTTCCTCGAACACGAGACCGAGCAGTCCGCCAAGGAGCTGGAAGTGGTGGAGACGCAACTGGCTGCCTACAAGATGCAGAACAACGGTACGCTGCCGGAGCAAAAGACGGAGAACTATCAGAAGCTGCAGTTGCTGGAGCAGAATCGCGCCAATATCCAATCCGAAATCAGCCGGCTGCAGACGGAAAAGTTGTTCGCGGTGGGCAACCTCGGCGAGATCAACCAAACAGCCGAGACGCTGTCCAAAATAAAGCCGGATGCCGCTGCGACGCAACAACAGAAGAGCCTGAAGCTGCAGCAAGCCGAGGCTCAGGTGGATAATCTGGAGAAGCTGGTGCGCGAGCTGCTTCAGCGTTATACCGAGACCTACCCGGACGTGAAGGCGGCGAAAGCGCAGTTGGCTGACGCCATTAAACAGCGCGACCAGATCGCTCAGGATGAGGCGAATGCCAAGAAGGAAGCGGGCAGCCCATTACAGCCGGGGCAGAGCATCGCCACGATCAAAGACGACCTGGATCGGAAGGGCAGAATCAACCAGCTTCAGATGCAGATCCAGGCCGACGACACGCGGATGGAAGACCTCAGGGGCCAGTTGAAGAACTTCGAGTCGCAGGCGAACCGGATGCAGGCCTTGCTAAACGGGGTTCCGCAGAGCGAGAAGGAATACGACGACCTGGTCCGGGAGCGGGATCTCAAGAAACAAAAGTACGAAGAGATGCAAAAGGACTTAGTGAAGGGCCAAGTCACGCAAGAGATGGAAAACCGCCAGGAAGGCCAAAACCTGCAGATTCTGGACCCGGCTTCGGACCCGGAGACTCCGGCCTATCCGAATCACGCCGAGATCGTGGCGCTGGGTGCGGGCATCGGGCTGTTGCTGGGAATCGTGATCGCGGGCGCGCGGGAGATGAAAGACACCTCGCTCAAGAACCTGAAGGATGTGCGGGCCTACACGCAACTGCCAATCCTGGGCAGCATTCCGCTGCTGGAGAACGATTTCGTGGTGCGCCGCCGGCGGCGCCTGGCTTGGCTGGGCTGGACCACGGCGTGTCTTGCGGCGGCCGTGCTGATGTCCGGTTCGATCGCCTACTACGTTTTCACTACCAGGGCACAATGAGCCGCGGAGGAGATTGATTCTATGAGCCGAGTACATGATGCCCTGCGCCGCGCCGAACAAGGCGGACTGCTTTCGCCTCCGGCGGCGCGCATTCCGGCTGGGGGCGGCGCCAGCGGCGGCACGATGGGGATGGATGTCGGACCGAACATGGCGGGACTGCTGGAACAGGTGGAAGAAGTCCCCTTCCGCGCTGCGACGGACTCGCTGCTGATCGACGCCACCCGCCCGCACGAAGCTCCCATGGAGGAGTTCCGGACGCTGCGCACGCGCCTCAATCACATGAAGAGCCTCCAGCCGATTTATTCGGTGGTGGTCACCAGCCCGTCTCCGGCCGAAGGCAAGTCTCTTTCGGCGGCGAATCTGGCGCTGGCGGAGTCGAATCTGGCCGGCAACAACACGCTGCTGTGCGATTTTGATTTCCGCCGCCCGCTGATGCACACCATGTTCGGGCTGGATCGCAGCCCGGGCATCACCGACTATCTTTTGGGCAAGGCGCCGCTCCACAAGTGCATCCGCAAGCTGGCCGGCACCTCGTTGTATGTGATGCCGGCGGGAGAAGCGGTCATCAATCCGCTGGAGCTGTTGAACCTGCGGGAGGTGAAGCTGCTGCTGGACCGTCTGCCCGGCCTATTCAACTGGATCATTCTGGACAGCCCGCCGCTGTTGTTCGCCGCCGACGCCAACCTGCTCTCGACGCTATGCCACAGCACTCTGCTGGTGGTGCGCATCGGCCATACCACCATCGATTCGGTGACCCGCGCGATGCAGTCGCTGTGCAACAACAACGTTCTGGGAATCGTGGTCAACGGCGCGCGCCGCGGAGAACTGTACAGCAAGTACACCTACTATCACTCCTACTACACGCCCAAAGAAGGTGGCTACTCCGAGGATGCCGACGCGGCGCCACCCGAGCAGGAAGCCGTGGCGGTGGGCGCGGAACCGGCCCCAGGGTCTGCCGCAGACAAGATCTCAGAGGCGCCCGAATAAACGCGGGCGTCTCTTACCCCGGACTTTCTCATGCCAGTTAAGCCCCCGGCTAAACCTCCGGCGGCCCCGCGCGAGCGCTCACTGCAGGAGCCGGGCCCGGATCAACAAGAACCTAAGGGTCCACGCGTCTCCGCGATTCTGGTGGCGTTCAACCAGGCTGCGGAGTTGCGCCGCGCGATTGGATCACTGTACCGGTCCTCCGAAAAGCCGGGAGCGCCCCCGCGCATCGAGATCGTGGTGGTGGATTGCGGCAGCCAGGACGAGAGCGCGCAGCTCGACGCTGAGTATCCGGGAGTACAAATCCTGCGCCTCCCGCAGCACTTTGGCGCCACCCGCGCCATGAACATCGCGATGCGGACGGCTAAGGCGGAACTGCTGCTCTTCCTATCGCCGATGGTCGAGGTGCTGCCGGCGACGGTGCTCGGGTTGGCGGACCGGCTGGAGGCGGACTCCGGCTCTGCGGCGATGTCGCCCCTGTTAGTGAATCCGTCGGGCGAGCCGGTCGCCACCGCCTATCGCATCCCTTCCGCAGACGATTTTTCCGCGGGGCGGCTGCGCGTCATGCCCATCGACACCAATGAGGATTCCATCGCAGTCGAATACGCCCGGCGCGACGCCTTGTTGGTGCGCCGGCAGTTTCTGCTGGGGATGAACTATTTTGACGAGCGCTTCGGCGAGCACTGGGCAGACCTGGATCTGGCGATGCAAATCCGCCGCGCCGGAAAGAAGCTGCCCGTGATTCCGTCGCTGCGCGCCACGCTCCATCCCGGCGAGGACCCCTTGTGGGGTCTCCCCGAGGCGGAAGCCGATCGCACTGTGGGCGCGGCGGAGTTTCTGGGCAAGTACAGCGGCGCGTTCGCTGCCTTCCAATTCCGGCTGGCGGCGATCCTGCGCGCGCTGCTAGCGTTCAACTTCAAGCGGCTCAGCCTGCTGTTGTCGGGCTCGCATATGGGATCGCAGGCCGGGCGCTAGCCAAGTTAAGCTAGCGCCCGGAGGCGCTTTGTCCGCTCTGCATCGAACTGAGCCGCGCCCGAAGGAAGCGGACGCGTTCTAAATTTAGCGCCCTTTTCCCTCGCCCCGTCCCTGCGCGCCTCCGCCCCGCTGCGGCGCTGCGCCGTGTGCGGCCAAGTGGCTGTTGTGCGCGTCCTGCGCGTGCGATGTCTGAGTGGGTGTAGGACCCTGGTGCGGAGCACTTGCGGCGCGCGTCTCCTCTGGCGTCGGTTTGGCGGCGAGCCCGCCCTTGCCGTTGAAGGAATGGTTCGGGCCGGTCACGGGGTGGACCACCGTCCGGTCTTCGTAGGTGTTGTGCACGTTGCGCGGGTCGACATTGACCACCGCGGTATTGTGCCGGAACACGCCGCCCTCCCAGCGTCCGCCGTTGAACCCGGAGCCGAAGTAGCCGTTGCCGTAATTGACTCCGCCGTAGAAACCGACGGTCTGTCCCCAGTAGCCGGCATGCCAGAGGTAGTGGCCGCCTTCAAATCCCCAATAGCCGGGGGTCCACAGCATGTTCGCAGCCGGCGGGAGAACCCACTGGCCAGCTACCCAATACCATCCGTAATCGCCGTATTGATAGTAGCCGGGAACCCAGATGTAGCCGTCGCCGGGGCAGGCGGGTTGATCGAAGACGGTGATGGGCGGCGGGGCGACGTTCACCGAAAAGACAACAGCGGCCGAGGCCATCGACGCACAGACGGTGGCGAACAGGAATAGCGAGGAGAGTAGCAGTGTCCTTCTCATAGTGTCCGCTATTCTAGCACCGGCGGATTAACAGATGATGTGACAGATCACGGAGGAGTATACTGCGCCTATATGAGTTCAAAAGAAGAACACGGCGTCACGCGGCGGACCATGATTGCCGGTGCGGCGACGGCGGCGCTTGTTCCGCTGGGGGCGATCCGAAGCGCGGCGCAGACGGGGACACAAAACTTGACTCAACCCCGCTCGCTGACGCCCGCGCAGCGCCGGACCACGGAGATGCTGGTCGATCGCATCATTCCGGCCGATGAGCTGGGGCCGGGCGCGCTGGAGCTGGGTGCGGCCAACTACATCGACGTGCAGATGGCGGATTATCTGGCGCCGCAGCTGGCCGCGTGGGTTGCGGGACTCGAGACGCTGGATGCGTTCGCCATGCAGTCGCAGGGCGCGCTGTTCGCGGACCTGCCGGCAGACAAGCGCGACGCGGTGCTGCTGGCGCTGCCGCAAAATCTGCAAGGCTTCTTCAACCAGGCTCGGACGTACACGCTGCAGGGAACCTTCGGCGATCCGCATTACGGCGGCAACATCGGCGGCAAAGGCTGGGACATCATCCGCTATCCCGGTCCGCGGCCGGCGACCTCGCCGGACATGCAGAGGATGGATCATGAAGCGGAACCGTATCGGCGCTCCGCCTGGGGGAATCAGTAATGGCCGTTACGCTGAAGCCGGTTGACGTGGCCGTAGTGGGATTAGGAGCCGCGGGCGGAGTCGCGGTGCTGCCGCTGTGCCGCGCGGGCCTGAAGGTGGCCGGCATCGAGGCCGGAACGTGGATGGACCCGCACAAGGATTTCAAGGCCGACGAGATTTACAACAACACCCGCGGGATGGTGACGACGGGAACCAAAATCCGTCGCGAAGCCCCGACCATTCGCAATGGTCCCAACGGCCCTACCCGGCGCGGCGGCCCGAGCCCGATGATGAATGCCATCGGCGGGACCTCGATTCACTACCACGCGCAGAGCTGGCGCCTGAAGCCGTGGGATTTCAAGACTGTCAGTGAAACCGTCAAGCGCTACGGCAGGAGCTATCTTCCGCAAGGCTCGACGGTGGAGGATTGGCCGCTCCGCTACGACGATCTGGAGCCGTACTATGACACGGTGGAGCACGAGGTTGGTGTATCGGGCAAGGCGGGAAACATTCAAGGAAGAATCGACAGGGAAGGTAATATTTACGAGGGGCCGCGCCAGCGCGAGTATCCGATGCCGCATCTGCGCAGCACGGATTATCTCGACATGATGAAGAAGGCGGCTCGGTCGCTGGGGTGGAATCCGTTTCATTCCCCGGCGGCGATCAATTCGGTGGCGCGCGACGGGCGAGGGGCATGCGGGTACCACGGGTATTGCGACAGGGGTGGGTGCCACCTGGAGGCGAAAAACTCGACCTCCTTTTCGACCATCCCCAAGGCGCAAGCCACCAGGAACCTGATGATCTTCGACCGCGCGCAGGTGACGCGGATCAATGTGGATCAGAACGGGCCCGGCGCAGACGGGAAAGTAACCGGCGTCAGCTACATCTTCGACGGTCTCGAATATTTTCAGCCGGCCAAAGCGGTGCTGGTGGGCTCCTACACCTACGAGAACGTGCGGCTGTTGCTGTTGTCGAAATCCAAGGCGTACCCGAACGGGCTCGGCAACAACAAGGGGCAGGTGGGCAAACATCACTTCGGGCATTGGGACGCGCAGGCCGGAGCGAGCGCGGGCGCGCTGTTTCCGATGGATCTGAACGTGTGGTACGGGGCCATCCTTTCGCAGGGCGTGGTGATCGACGATTGGGCCGACGACAGATTCGATCACAGCGGCCTCGGCTTCATTGGCGGCGCCAGCATCACGGTGAACACGGAGAAGCATCCGATTGCGGCGGCGGGCGGCTCGACGTGGGGACAGACGCAGCGCAACTGGGGCTCGGATTGGAAGAAGTGGATTCATCAGAACGCAGGCCGGTCGGTGTCAGCGTATATTCAAACGAACTCGTTCCCGTATGAGACGACGTTCCTGGATCTTGATCCGGAGGCCGAGGATTCACTCGGCGATCCAGTGATTCGCGTGACTACGATGACCCGGGAGAATGAGCGTCGCGCGGCGATGCACGCGCAGGATAAGGCCGAGCAGTGGTTCAAAGCCGCGGGCGCGATCCTGACCTCCAAGGGCAATCCCAACGGTCCGAACCTGAGCACGCATACTTATGGCGGCACGCGGATGGGCGACAATCCCGAGACCAGCGTGGTCGATAAATGGGGCTTTTCGCATGAGGCTCCAAATCTCGGAATGCTGGGCGGGAGCGTGTTCGGCACCAGCGGAGCTCGCAATCCGACGTTGACGATTCAGGCTCTGGCTTGGCGGACGGCGGAGCATCTGGCGAAGAACTGGAAATCGATTGCCGGGTGAGCGCTAGAGACTTGCGAGGAACTGGCCAAGGTCAGTCTGCTCGATCTCGTCCTTAGTCATGCTGCGCGCGATCAACCAGTTCTCGGCTTTCGACCAGCCGGACACCTTCTCGAACGGACCTAAGGCATTCGCTGACGATGATCATCTTTAACTCAGGAATGCTCCCATGAGTGTAGCCGCTTCTTGCGATAGAATCAGTCGTCCCTTAGGGTGGCAATGAAGCCCAAAGTCTATCTCGAGACGACGATTCCCAGTTACCTCACGTCGAGGCCCAGCCGCGACGTCGTGATCGCGGCGCATCAGCAGATCACCAGGGAATGGTGGGACACGCGCAGTCAAGCCTTCGACCTGTACGTTTCTCAGCTCGTGATCGATGAGGCTGGGGGGGGCGATCCTGGCGCCGCATTCGAGAGACTGAAGATCATTCAGCGGCTTCCGCTACTGGATTTGACCAGCGAGGTTGAGGTCCTGTCTTTGGGGATTCTCCGCTCTGGTTGCGTGCCCCGCAAAGCCGCAACCGACGCTGCCCATATCGCGGTTGCGGCGGTGCACGCGATGGACCTTCTGATCACCTGGAACTGCGTCCACATTGCGAACGCGGTGATTGTGCGGGCGCTCGCGCGGGCATGCCGATCGCATGGGTATGAATGCCCGGTCATTTGCACTCCGGAAGAACTGCTGGGAGAATTGGGGTGATGACGCAAGATCCTATCGTCGAGGAGGTCAGGCGGATTCGCCAGGAGCAGGCCAGCAGGCACAAATTCGACCTAAAGGCGATTCTATCCGCTGCTCGGAGGCGCCAGCAGCGATCAAAGCGGAAAGTCACGGCTCTCGTGTCCAAAAAGCGCCTAGCTACGTAAAACTCCGGATTGGAACCCCGCGTGCTCCTACTTAGGAAGAAAGGTAGCTATGGCGTACAGTAGCGATTCGCTCCGCCCGCAGCCGAAGTCCAATATCTCCATCATTAGCGGGATTCACAGCCCGTTGGCCTCCGGACCGGGTGCGGAGGGGCTCGACCTGGAAGGCTTGCCAGTTGGCGCAGTTCTGGAGATCGAGACCGGGCATACGACCTATCGCCTGGAGAATATGGGCAACGGAAACGCGATGCTCTCCGGGCATCCGAAGTACTGCCCGGAGCCGATTCCGGTGCAGATTCATGGCTCGCTCAGCTCCGCCGGCGAGCTGAAGTGGCATTTTCTTGGCATCGGCCTGAGGATGGTATTTCTTCCCGTCGAGCATGGGGTCATCCGGACCTCGCCCATTAAATCCGTTCGCGCGGTAACCCCCGGTCCTCGCAACTAGGCGTCCTCGCAACTAATTCTAGTCAGGTTTTTGCCCTACTACCCTAACTTTCTTCTCATGCCAGGACGATAGATCCGCAGTAGGTTATGCCAATGCATATGGAAGCTTTGCTGTGGTTGTTCCTGCCGGTGTTTGTCGCGGGCGGCAGCGCGTTATTGTCGTACTACATCATGCAGGCCAAGATGGAAGTGGCTCTGGCCAAGGAGCGGGAATCGCTGGCGGAAGCTCGCGCGACCATCACCTCTCAGAAGGTGACGATGGAGGAGCGCATCAAGGCCACCGAGGAGACCACCAAGCGCCTGGCCATGGACGACTTCATGCAGGAGTTCCGCGTGGAGGAGCGCAGCTACGCGCGCGAAAGCCGGTCGTTGACCAGCAGCAGGAAGACCATGGTGATGCAGGAGCGGCTGTTCTTCCGCAACATCCCGCTTTCGAATTGGATCGAGCACGAGATGGTGGTGGAAGAGGGCCTGGATCTGGACCAGCTTCCCAAGGAATCGGTGTTTGCCGCGGTGGGACCGGCGGAGAGCCGCCGCCCGGTTGCGGTGGGTGAGACTCGCACGCCGATCTCGATTGCCGATGGACGCCTGCCGGCGCCCGTCAACACTCCGGCGTCCGAAGGGCGCCTGCCGATCTCCAAACTGGTCAATGAAACCGGCGCTGCAGCGCCGGCCAAGCCGCAACGCGAGAAGACCTCGCTGATTCCGGCGCACGTGGTTGCCTTCGGCGCCCAGTAACGGCCGGCTTCTGGGCAAGGACTTGCAGCGGCGGCGAGCGGCGCCGCGTCCAGATGCAAAACGTCCGGGGTGTAAACCGTTATAGAATAAAGTCGTCTTGAAAAATGTGGTACAGGAGATCGCCGTGCCTCTGACGGGAGCACCGGTTTCGGCCGGCGTTGCGGCGGATTCTGACGCGGCGCGAGGCGTTTCCTGCGCGTCTTTTCTTGGTGCTTCTTCGCTGGTCACGTCTTTAGGGACGTCGTTTGGCACATGGATGACATCGGAGCAGCGCCGCGTTTTTGCTCTGTGCCACCGATTGCTGCAGGACGCCGATGAGGCCGACTCCGCCACGCAGGACACGTTCCTGAAAGCGTATCAGGCGCTGCGCAAAGAGGATGCGCGGGAGTTGGACGATCCGGCGCGCTGGTTGACGCGCATCGCCGTGAATTGCTGCCTGGACCGGCTGCGTTCCCGCAAGTGGCAGTTCTGGCGGCGCAGGCCGGTGCCGCAGGATGAGACGGCCACGCTCGCGCTAGTTCGGTCTACGGCCCCGGAGGCCGAAGATCGTTATTTCGCGGCGCAGATTTCGTCGCGGTTGGAATCCGCGCTGGACCGGCTTTCGGCCCGCCAGCGAGCGGTGTTCACGCTGCGGCATTACGACGACTTGAGCCTGGAGGAGATCGGTCAACTGCTGGGCCTGGACGTCGGAACAGTCAAGGCGCACATGTTTCGCGCGGTGTCCAAGCTGCGCGGAGAGCTGCGGGATTTGTACGAGGGATCGAGATGAAGCGCCATCTTTCTCAAGACGACCTGCTCGCACAACTGTACGGCGTAGGCGGCCAGGGGTTCGACCAGGATGACGTCCACCTGCGGGAGTGCGCGGAGTGCGCGGCGCGGCTGGCGGCGATGGTTCGGACCAAGGCCGGGCTGCGGGCGGAAGCGGAAGCTCGGACGCAGGTCTCCAGCGGTTTCCTGGCGGCGCAGCGGCGCTCGATCTACAGCCGTCTGGATGCGGCTGCGGCTTCGGTCACGGCTTCCTATGTTCGCTGGGCTCCGGCATTGGCCGGCGCGGGGCTTCTGGCCGTGGGTCTGTTATTCCTTCCCCATCCGCAAGCGATCAATCCGCATGCGCCCGATGCGGCCGTAGCGCAGGAATTGACCAGCGAGGAGAAGCTGGTTTCGGATCTGTATTCGATGGAGCAATCGTTCGAACCCAGCGCGGACGCGCCGATTCACGAGCTGTTCGACGAAGGTTCCGGAGCGGGAGAGCAGTAGCAGTTTATGCGGAAGGTTCTTATGGGCGCGCTGTTGGCGGCCGGCGTGATGCTGGCGCAGTCCCCACGCGCCGCTGGGCCGACTCAATATCCGTGGTGGAACAGCCGCATCGCGAACAGCCTGGAGCTATCTGATGCCCAAACCAAGAAGCTGAACGAAATTCAGCAGGCGTACGTGGGCACGCTGAAGGATCTCAACGCAGCAGTCACCAAGGCCGAGACAAATCTGAACGAGATCTACAACCAGGTCGAGATCGACGATTTGAAGGCCGGCGTTGCGGTGGATCAGTACGTGAACGCGCGCGATAACCTGACCCGAGTGCTTTCGCAGATGAGTTTGAAGATGCGCGGGGTATTGACCATCGAGCAGTGGCAGCAGCTTGAGAATCTGCAGAACGGCCGCGCGGGCCGGGGCGGAAGAGGCCGCGGCCGCGGCGGAGCACCGAGCGGCAGTGGTCCAGCAAGCGGAACGACCTCGAATAAGGTCGGCCCAGCGATCTCGCAGAGCCCGGTTCCTAAATAGAGCCGCCGCGGGTCCCGCGGATGTGGTATCCATGGAATATCCGCACATTGAGGCGCGGTAGCCAAGTGGTAAGGCAGAGGTCTGCAAAACCTTTATTCGTCGGTTCGACTCCGATCCGCGCCTCCAACTCACCTAGGTAAAGAGAAGCAGCCGTAGTGACCCGTTTTTGACCGCTTGCCTCGGGGTCTTTTTCTCTTGTGTTTTCTTTCTAACGTGTTTAAAATCAACGTTAGAAAGCAGCGAAAGCTCCGTATTGCTAGGCGTGCAAGAGGTCCCGAGTTCAAACCTCGGCAGCCCGACCAAACAATTTCAAAGACTTACAGGCGCAGCGACACCCAGGCCTCTTGCTGGAGTCCCAACCTGGAGTCCAAGAATGGACGCCTGCGCGACTCCACCGGGCAGCTTACGTCCGAGCGGAGGCGGTTGGGTGTATGATAGCTCGGTACGGAAAGCCAAAGCGGAAATTCCGGCTCCAGCCGTTGCCGTTCGGTTTGGTCCCGCATCTGGAAGAAATGGCTCATTAGGAGGAAATGAACGTTATGCGCAGACTGATTCTGTTTACCATGCTTGTTGCGTCCGTCGCATTTGCGCAGGATAAGAAGCGTGTCGCGATTATGAACTTCGACTACGGAACCGTGTCCACGTCCGTCGCCCAGATCTTCGGCAACAACCAGGACGTCGGCAAAGGCATCGCCGACATGCTGGTGGATCGGCTGGTCAATGACGGCAAGTACTCCGTCATTGAGCGCAAGGCGCTCGACAAACTGATCACGGAGCAGAATTTCTCCAATAGCGATCGAGCCGATCCAACCAGCGCCGCCCGGCTCGGCAAGCTCCTGGGCGTGGACGCAATCATCATCGGCAGCATCACTCAATTCGGGCGCGACGACCAGAACAAGAGCATCGGCGGGGTCGGCGCGGCGGCTGGAAAGTTCGGCATCGGCGGAATCGGCACTAAACAAGCCAAGGCTGTGGTGCAGATCACGGCGCGCCTGGTCAACGTCGAAACTGGCGAGATTCTGGCCTCGGTTCAAGGCAAAGGCGAATCCAAACGCAGCGGCGCGTCCCTGTTGGGCGGGGGCGCGGGAAGCGGCGGAGGCGCCGGCGCGGGCATGAGTATGGGGAGCTCGAATTTCGGGGCGACCATCATCGGTGAGGCCACCAATGAGGCGGTCACGCAATGCGCCATGGGGCTCGACGACAAGGCCGCCAGCTTGCCTGCGCGCGTGGTGGTGCTGGATGGCCTGGTCGCCGACGTCGACGGCACGCACCTGATCTTGAACATCGGCACCAGTTCCGGCATCAAGGTAGGCGCGACGCTAACCGTTTCGCGCCTCGGCCGCGAGATCAAGGACCCCGCCACCGGCAAGGTTCTACGCCGCACGGATTCCGATCTCGGCACCGTTACCATCACGCAAGCGGAACTCGAGCTCCTCGGAAGGCACCTACAGCGGCCAACCCGGCGTCAAGGTCGGGGACCGCGTGAAGAACTGACTCGTAGGATTTCCGGCGCGATGATGCCGGGTGGTTAGGGTCTGCGTAACACGGCGCACCTTGCTTCATATCGCGACTTTCAACGCTCGGCCGTCCGGCTCCAGCAGGTCTTGTAGATATGTTCCATGTCGCGGGCGAAACGGGGCGTGTCGCAAACGGGCGAGGCGGACAGCTTAGATCGCATGGTGCGGCGAAGTTCGCTGAGACGCTGCGGCGTGCCGGACCAGCATCCCCAATGGGCCGCTAAAGAAATATAGCTTTGGAGGTCGCGGGCCACAAATTCCTCCAAGCCGCCCGCCCGGAGAATCGAAGCGCTGGTACGCGAGGCCCAGCGATCTCCGTGGAAAGCGACCACCGGAACGCCCTGCCAGATGGCCTCCGTCGTACTGGTGCCGCCGTTGTAAGGAAAGGTGTCGAGCAGCAGGTCGATCCGGCCGTAAGCCTTCAGGAATTCATAATGCTCTTCCGGTCCTTCGAGAAGAACCTGCTCAGGCCCGATGCCGTGCTTCGCGAAGAGGCTGTGAACAAACTGGCGCGAAACCGGCGAGGCCAGGTGTGCATTCTTCAGGATGAGGGAACTATTCGGACTCTGCTGCAGAATGCGGCTCCAACTCGCGATAACTTCGTTCGTGATTTTGTACTGAGATGCGAGAGATCCAAACGTGACCCCACTTTTCGTAAGGCAAGGCGGGTCCGCCACTGGTGGTACCGGATAATTCACCGCGAACGTCAAGTAACTTCCTGGGACTCGGAGAATTTTCTCCGAATAGAAGCGCTCCTCCTCAAGGGGAATTACGTGTTCGTCGCCGATCAAATAGTCGAAGCTGCTCATCCCCGTTGTCGCATACATGTTGAACCACCCGATGGCGATCGGCGCCGGGCGCAAAGTAAATAGCGGGAGGCGCTGCATGTTGCTGTAGCCGTTCAGATCGATCAGAACATCAACTCCGGCTTCGCGGATCAAGGTGGCCAGCGCCTGGTTCGACAAATTCGTGGTATCGAAGAAGCGATCGCCGGAATGCGCGCGGTAACCATGTCGAATCGAAGTAGCCGGCGCATCGGAAAACAGGTGGACCTGCACGACGCTCCTGTCGTGCTGATTGATAAGTCCCCAAACTGGCTTCATCCAGTTTTCGCGCTGAAAGAAAGATGAAACGTAGCCGATTCGCAGCCGCTGTCCGCGCTCCGATCTGTGTGCGGGCTCGGCTCCCATGGTTTGTTCGCAAATGGTTTGTTCGCAAACGGTTTGTTGGTAAAGATCCCGTTCCGCCCAGCTCGTCCGCGCTTCCAGCACCGTTTTGTTAGCCGCTTCGGGAACACCGGGAATGATCACCGCAATCATCGCCCGCGCGTGAGCACTGCCCTCTTGCGGCTGCGCGGCGCAGAATTCGAAATGAGTCAAGGCCGCGCTCACCTGGCCCATTTCATAAAGCGCGCGAGCCAGATTATGCCGGGCCTCCAACCAATCGGGCTGAAGCTCAACTGCGTTCTGGAAGCATGCGATCGCCGAGACGTATTCCCGGCGCGTAATCGCCACACAGCCGCCCGAATACCAGGCCCGTGCCAACCGCGAATTTACTTCGAGGGCTCTCTGATAGCATGCGACGGCTTCCCCCAAGTCGCCGGACTCCTGCAAGACGTCGCCAAAGTCGCAAAGCACGTCGGTATCTTGAGGTTGAAGGGCTAACGCCTGCTTAAAGTACTCGGCCGCTTCGGCGTTGCGGTTCGCCGCATGCATCATTTGGCCGAGTGCGGCCAGCGAATGAAAGTGGCCTGCATCCAACTCCAACGCTCGGTGAAAGCTTTCGACTGCTTCCTCTCCGTCGCCGGTGGCCCGCAACGTGTTGCCCAGGTTATAGTGCGTATCGGCGAGGCTTGGATCCATCCGAAGCGCCTCTCTGAATGCCGCTACGGCTTCGGGCAAGCGCTTTTGTCTTTTCCGCAGAGTGCCGACGTTACCGTGAAACTCGGCCCGGTTTTCCAGCGCGATGGCGCGCTCAAGACTTCGCTCGGCGTCGTCATACTCTTCCGAGCGAGTCAAAGCCACGCCGAGGGCGTTATGGTAGTCGGCTCGATCTAGCGCCGCGGCAGCCGCCTGGCGCAACAGACCGGTAGCCGCGGCGTCATTGCCGTTTTGATATTCCAGGCAACCGAACAGATACGTGGCGTGCGCATGGCCTGGATTGGCCTGCAAGAATTCGCGATAGCAACTCGCCGCCTTCGCTGGATTCCCGGAGCGATGGTGATCCAAAGCACGATCCAGCAGAGAATTCCGATCGGTCACGAATCCACGATACAACGTTAGCCTCACCGTATGCCTGTTGGCTGTTGACAAGTGGTTGCCGAAGTGGCGAAGGCGAGGCTTCCGGGCTGGCGCCCTGGACTCGCAACCTCCTCCTTTGGGCAATCTCAGTAAGGACTGCGGTCATGTTCAGGGGTTGGTGGACCAAGCGGTTAATGCCGACATGTAATTCTTGAAAAGGCCCGGATGTTCCAGCCTTGTGCCGGCGTCGGGCGCCGTTAGCTCCCGGCCCGTCGCCAGACGCGCGGCCAAATCGGGCCCGTTCGCGCCAAGCTTCATCACGTTCAAGAGAACCTGGGTGCGAATCCGCATCTCCGCATGTTTTCCCACGATTTTTCCATGACCCGAGTCGGGAAATGCAATAAACGTCACCAAGCCACCGGGGTTTCCCAACGCATTATGAAGCTTTTGAGAAGATTCGCCGACCTTGTCCTGTGTCCCGCTATCGCCGTAGACGTAGCCGGTGCTGGCTCCCGTCGCCGGATTGATCGCCAGGCCGAAGTCTCCCTGCCGCACCTTTTTTCCGAGGACGTTCACGGTGGCCCAATTGTTCGCCCAGACGGCATAGGGGACGACGGACGAGGCGAGGTAGCGGTTCGGGTCATCGCCGGAAAGAGATCCATCCGAACTGACACTTGTGCCTGAGATGTAATAGCCTGTGTCTTTGTTGACGACAGGAAGATATCCGCTGCCTGCGGGCAGTAAGGGAGGTTGGCCCTTCTTTCCGCGCCATCCCCGGCCCGCTTCTAAACATAGCGTCATAAGTATTTGCGCATAGAGCCGGAACGTGGTCTCCTGGGGTCATGAGACCACTCATGATATCCGATGCCACTTCGGTGCTGGGCTTACAGCAGGAAATTCAGCGGTCCGAGGAGTCGCGGTATGACCACCGGCTGCACAGTGTCCTATTGGTAGCGCA
This sequence comes from Bryobacterales bacterium, assembly GCA_963838455.1. Lineage (GTDB taxonomy): Bacteria > Acidobacteriota > Terriglobia > Bryobacterales > Bryobacteraceae > Palsa-187. The sequence continues at coordinate 899 of CAWISY010000042.1, read as the reverse complement.
GGGCATGACCTGCCCGGAGGTGGCTCGCCTTCTGGGCGACGCCCCTCGTTCTGTGGAGAACTGGGTTCACCGCTTCGACCAACGGGGATTGGCTGGTCTGACGGAAGGAGAGCGATCCGGTCGTCCCACCCGGCTAGACGAAAAGCAGGTGAAAGAGATCAATCGCGTATTACGGGCCAAGCCGAGTGACGCGGGAATGCGGGTGAATCTATGGGATGGCAAGACGCTGTCGGCCTGGATCGACAAAACCTATGGCGTCCGACTGGGCGTCCGCCAATGCCAGCGGTTGTTCCGGCAGTTGGAGTTCCGTCTCCGCAAGCCTCGTCCAGTCTTAGCGCGAGCCGATCCAGCACGGCAGAAGACGCATAAAAAAAACTCCGCAAGCTGATGGGCGACGCCTCTGTGGACCTGTGGGCACTGGACGAGGTGCACTTTCAGCAGCAGGGATCGCGCTGCCGCATGTGGATTCCACCAGAACTGAAAGACCCCGTCGTGTACCATCATCCGACCCGCAAGAGTGTCGGCTACTTCGCCGCTGTGCGTCTGCGAGACGGCAAGTTTCTGTTTCGGCGCGAAACCGCAAGATTCAATGGCGAAACCTTCTGGGAGTTCCTGAAAGTGTTCCGCGAAGTCAGCGTCGCTACCGGCCGACGCGTCCTGGCGATCAGCGACAACGCACAGTACCATCGCTCCAAACTCCACCAGGACTGGCGGGATCACCAGGCTCCCCAGTTCGGCCTGGACTTCCTGCCGCCTTACAGTCCCGACTTGAATCCCATCGAACGGGTCTGGAAACTTACGCGCCGACTGTGTCTCCACAACCGCTACTTCGGCTTCCTGGAAGGTGTGGTCTCAGCCGTCGAGGACCAGTTCGCTGAGTGGACCAAACCGAATGACAC
>CAWISY010000041.1:0-5783 GCA_963838455.1 Bryobacterales bacterium | reverse complement strand
ACGTGTATCGCGCGCTGGGCGAAGATCCGCCGGCCAACTTGTCGCAACCGATTTTGAAGGGGCAGCCGGGCGCGTTTCATGAACCGCCCACGCATCCGCTCAGCGTGGTTCTGGATGGCGAGGTGACGACGCCCTTCGAATGGATGGGCGCGGGCCGCTACCGGCCGGATCTTCGCCAAGGCGCCATGGACACCGGCCGCGAGCCGGCGGTACGCGAAATTTTCTACGGCTGTGACGATCAGCGCCTGTTTGTCCGCGTCGACGGAGCCAAGGACGCGCGGTTCGGCATCGAGTTCGATAGCGGCGCCGCGCCAGTTCCCGGGGAAGTTAAGGAAGCGCGGGGCCGGATCGTTGAGCTGGAATCGCCGCTTGCGGGCGGCCGCTTCCGCGTGACCGTCGTGCGCGACGGTCTTCCGCCGGCGCTGGTGCCGGCCGAAGGTTGGATTGAGATTCCGGTTCTCGACAGCAGCCGGTGATCGCATCCGGTGTTATGTTGAATAGCATGCGAAAGCCGTGGATAGTGCTTGCTTTTTGCCTGCCCCTGCTGTTCGCGGCAGGAAAAAACCGCGACTGGAAAAACGGGCAGATTCTCGAGCCCAAGCCTCCCTACGACCCCCGGATTCATACCGTCGAGGGCGTGGAGAAGAATTACGTGGTGCGCGGCAGCTTCGGGGAAGCGGAAGATACGCTGGTGGCCGGGACGCCGGTACGATATGCGCTGCAGGGCAATACAATGTATCTTTCGCTGAACGGGAACGAGTATAAGCTCACCGTGATCGGCGCGACGATGAAGGCCGCTACGCCCTCCGCTCCTGGCGCCGCAACGCCTCCGGCGGCAACAACGCTGCCAGCCGGTGCGCCGCCGCATCCGGCGCAGGCCACACCAGCGAACCAGACGGCGCCCCCGGACCGGACTCCTGTGGCTGCGGAAGGCCCGGCTCAGCTTGTCGCGGCGCCAATCACCTTGGACAACGATGCGGTGGTGAAGATGATCGTCGGAGGTCTGAAGGAAGACACAGTCATCAGCGTGATTCAGGCTCGGCCTGCGAAATTTGCGGTCGGCCCGGAGGCGCTGGCTGCGCTGAAGGCAGCCGGTGTTCCGCAGCGCGTTATCGACGCGATGCAATCCAAGGCGGCCGCTCACCACTAAGGCTTACTCCGCGGGTCTAACGGGATTGGTCCCAGCTTGTGGGCCCGAATCTTTCACGCGATGGCCCCAACCTGCGGGCGCTGGGCTCGAGGGCTGGTCATTGACGTCCAGGATCGAGGTAGAAGCAGACTCATCGGAACTCGCCGGATAGGCAGTCGAGAATCCCTGGTCGATTAGGTTTGACTGTTCCTGATCGGTGATTTCCGGTACCCTCTGCTTGGCGGCCTGATCGATCGCTGCCGCTTCGCTGTGCGGATACAGGAACTGCTGGCCGTCATAGTCGCCCGGCCAGAACCATTGTCTTAACGCCGGGGGCTGCCCTGCGGGCATTTCGTAAAACGTTAAAACAGTCTTGCCGGTGCGGTCGACACGAGCGGCGCGCGTGGTGAACATCATTGCGTACAGTTGCTTGCCGTCCTCGCTCTTAATCTCCACGATGTGCCGGCTGCTGGCGGAATTGTTCAGGATGAACATATAGGTTCCCGGTTGCAGAACCACGCCGCCAGGCACCTGAACCGGTTCCGTGATGGTCACATCTGTCTTCTTGTCGTGATCGTCACCGAATACGGGGCCTGCGCCGAGCGCCATCGATACCAGCGGTACTGCTAACAGCATTGTTTTTGTTCTTAATTGCTGCATAATCTCCTCCTTCTCTCGCTGGTTGTGGTGCAGGAGCGTTGCCAAGCCGAAAAACGCCTGCGGTTGTTGCGGATAGACTCCGCGCCCGGCGATCGGAATCGGGAATTATTTCCGCACTCGCCGGGATCGTGCGAAACTGAATCGGAACCCTTTCTCGATGCGGCAGTTGTCGAAGCGCACCCAATACAGCCTGCGGGCCTTGTATGCCCTGGCTCGCAATCACGGGCACGGTCCGATGTTGATTGAGACACTTGCCCGGGATGAATCTATCCCGAAGAAGTTTCTGGAACAGATTCTGCTCTCGCTCAAAACCACCGGCATCGTGTCCAGCAAGAAAGGCAAAGGAGGAGGTTACTTTCTGGTGCGTCCGCCGGACGAAGTCACCATCGGCGCGGTGATCCGCTTGATCGAGGGTCCACTCGCACCCTTGCCGTGCGCCAGCGAGACGCGCTTTCGCAAATGCGACGAATGTCCCGACGTGGAGACGTGTGGAACCCGGATCGTGATGCGCGAAGTGCGCGACGCCATGGCCAACATTCTCGATCACATCACATTGACGATGGTCAATCGCCGCGTGGATCAAAACGAGCAAAAGAAGCGCGGCGCCGAGGCGGTCAGCTTCGAGATCTGAGTTTCCGGCTTCCTCTAGCCCGCAAAGGGCCGGTCGAGGCCATCGATGCAGGGGAGTAACAGCCGGCCTAGCCGCGACCCAGGCTCCGTTTTGCGGACTGTTCCTCAGGTTAGATGAAGTTGATCTGGAAGCGCAGCGTGAAGACTTTTTCGGGCCGCTTGTTGCCGCCGGCGGAAGCCGCCGCGCCTCCTCCGAACGCGGTGTTGCCAAAGTCCCCGGTGATGCGAACCAGGCGATTGAGATACCAGTTCACGCCTCCCACCCACTCATGCAAATGCCGCGGAGTCGTTGCGTCGCTGGCCAGGCCGTAATTGTAGATGCCTTTTTCGGCTTCCCAATCGCCCATGCGCATCGCCAGTTCCACCGCGCCCCATCCTCCGTGGTGCATAGGATCGAAGTTATGTTTCGGCGTGGGACTGCCGTAGCTTTTCTTTTCGCCAGTCAGGATGTAGGAGACCTCACCTTCGTACGCGCGGAAGGCGATCTGGCGCCGCACGGTGCCCTTCTGAAATCCTTCCTCGGCAACTGTGTATTCGCCGTAGAGCCCGAAGGGTCCCAGGTAGTAATAGCCCTGCGGCGCCAGGCGCGTGCGATGCCCGGCCGGAGTCACGCCGGAGGCAAACGTGAAGAAGCTTTGTTGCCCGAAGGTCTTGTACGACGGCAGAGCCTCGCCATCGGTGTTTCCGCCGGTTGCCGCCAGTCCGAAACCTAGCCCTTTGAGCAGGCTCTTTTCACTGCTTTGAGACGGACTGGGTTGAAACGGAGTCAGAAACACGCGCGCGGCATAATCGCGATGATCGCTGACCGCGGTGTCAGTGCCGATGGAGCTGTCCGGCACGCCGTTAAACACGCCGATTTGGTAGGAGAAGCGGTGACGAAACAGGTCAGCGCCGATCTGGAAGCCGATGTCGCGCTGCGGGACCAGAAGCGTCGGCAGCCCGCGCTCGACGAAAGTCGTGTCGTCGTCACTCTGCAAGCGCTCCAGACCCACCGGCGGTTTGAATTTACCCACGCGAACCTGCGCCCAGGGAATGTAGTTGAGCTGGAGGTAGGCGTCGTAGATGGCGGTGGTGCCCAGACCGAAATCCGGCCGGATATAGAAATCGACGTACTTGTATACCGTCCCGTATAGCGTCGGGCGGACGCGGCGAGGAACCATGGTGTCGATGTCTCCCGTCGCGCTTGCGCCATAATACGTGCGGTTGTCAAACTGCAGATCGGCACCGATGTGCAGGACAAAATTGCCGTCCTTCGATCGGATGGTGAAGCCGGTTGTATCGGCCGTTGAATTCGCGGCGCTCTGGCCGTTATCGGTGGTCTCCGCAGCCTTGATTTCCTGGCGCAGTTGATCTACTTCCTGCTGGACCGTTTCCAGCTTCTGGTCGGTAGAAGGCTGGTTTTGGGCCAAGGCCGGCAAGGCGAGGACGGCAAGAGACAGCCGGGTCAACAAGATACGCAAGTGAAAATTCCCCTAAGTGATTGAAGAGTCAGAGTTGCGGCACAAACCCTACTAACTTGATAGAATTGATAATATATCACACGATGGGGATTGTCAAGTAGTTCAGATACGTACTCTTGTTCCACAAAATCTAGCCTATTATCTTGGTGTCAAAAATCATCTACTAGAAGATGTTAATAATAGTCTATGTGTAGGGTCGCGGCTGACGGAGGAACTCTTACGCCGTGGACATCATGTTACCGGTGTCGTCCCGCACCCCGACCCCAGCAAAGAGCACGCGGTACCGATACTCGTTGCCGGAGATGTCCAGGACCCGGCGGGTCTGGCAAAGGTGATCTCAGGCCACGACGCCGTGGTTCACTCCGTGCGCTTCGTCAACAGCGATCCAGCCAAGGTCATTTCCGCCGTCAAGAAGTCCGGCGTGGCCCGGCTGTTGGTCGTGGGCGGAGCCGGTTCGCTCGAGGTCACCCCCGGGGTGCAGTTGATCGACACGCCGGGCTTTCCAGCGGAGTACAAAGCCGAGGCGCAGGCGGCACGCGAATTTCTGAATGCTCTCCGTCGAGAGGACGAACTGAACTGGACGTATCTTTCCCCTTGCGCGATCTTCGGGCCTGGAGAGCGGACGGGCAAGTTTCGGCTCGGGAAAGACCAGTTGCTGGTAGGGGCCGACGGACAGAGCCGCATCTCAATGGAGGACTTTGCGCTCGCGCTGACCGACGAGATCGAACAGCCTCGTCACATCCGGCAGCGCTTTACGGCCGGCTATTAGTCAGACAGCCGAAGGATCATCGGGTTCGGCCCGAACTAGAACCCACATTGCCGCAAACACGCAGTGGTGAGGCGATGAATTGGAAGGAATTGGGACGCTACGCGTTATCGGTGTTGCTGGTGGGCACCGCTCTGGCGCTGACGCTTTTGGTACGTCACATCCACTTCGACGGCGGATACGTCTTCTTTTACCCGGCCGTGGTGTCCTCAGATACGCAACAGCCACGTTTAATAAGCCGCAGAACCAGATCGTCCCCTTCGAGCGTTGCGGCCGTCTGATCGGGATCTACCGGTTCGGAGAGCGGCATAAGTGCAATCAGGTAAGAGCGTGATTCCGCGTTTCCGATATTCCGGTTGTCATGGTCGGAAATCCCGATGAGCATGACGCTCTGCGCCGTTATCGATGAAATAATCTGACGAAAGCGATCCTTCTCGATTCTGTAGTGAATCAAGAACTCGGATTGACAATCCGTCAGAATGGTCTTCGAGCACATTGGATTCACGCGTTTGCTCCTCCCCACCAATCATTGAAATCTAGAGGTCATTGATGCCTTCCCTCACACCGTAAAGGCAGGATTACATCTCGCTGGGCCCCATGCTCATATCCGAGAACGGGAGAGCCAAACAGTTGTCAGTGAGAAGTCCCGGCGCGTCTTCGCCGACCTCCTGAACAGCTTCGAACCAGTCTCGCTGGGGAGAACCCCATGGACATCCTCTCTGCTTCCAAAGTTCGTACGCACGCTGTGCGATACGGTCATGTGCATTCTCTCGGCGAGCAACTGCTGGATCCATCGTTCAGCCTCCTGGATATTTGAGGCAGGCCCCACTATGGAGCCAGCCTCTACAGCGTTTGCCTCGCAAATGACGGGCCATCGGAACGTGGGGGCGGTCAACTTACACGAATCGCCACATCGTGCTGAACAGGAATTGTCGCTGCCCCCTGTCGCGGTTGGACGGGCAACGGTAGACAAGTTGTAAGAATGGCGCCTGCCATGGCGTAGCCTGGAGGACGTCGCTGTGAAGGGTCTGATACCCCGCGGCTGCCGTCACAAACCAGCCTTTCTCAGGCAGCCTGCGTACGCTTGTGCCACCGGGGCGAATAAACGCTGCGCGATGCGCGTGGTCTCAAGAATTAA
>CAWISY010000040.1:0-25461 GCA_963838455.1 Bryobacterales bacterium | reverse complement strand
TGCAAGGCTGGCCCACGCGCGTCATGCCCTGGCACTTTTGCAGGGGCACATGGGGAGGACGCACTCCGGCGAGGCGCAGCAGCTTTCTCACCCAGCGGTGGCGCAGCAGCGGAATAAAGCGGGGCTTGGACCTTGCCACTTCCGGGGCGGCTGGCGCCGGGGCCACGAATTCTTCCTTGAACTCCTCCCACGTTGGCGCAGTCTTCTCAGTCTCTGCCGGGGGCGTCATTGTGTTGGCCCGTTTCATAGCGTCGCGGACTCTGCTCATGTGTAGACTTTAGGCTCTCCGGAATGAGTAGTGTGCCGTTCAGGTTGACCCGCGATCAATGGAACCTTAGTCCAAACCATACTGAAACCGCGGCGCTTGGCGACGCCGAAAGTTTTAGTATCGCGGGACTACGATCCCGCTCACCTCAACCCAACAGTTCCCAGACGAATGCGGCGAAATCGCGGCGCAGGCGGAAGCCCATGTTTTCGTACAGGCGCACGGCGGAGGTATTGGCGGTGGTGACGGTGAGCGTGACGCTGCGGCAGCCGTGGCTGGCCAGAGCCTGCATACTGCGCCGCATCAGCTCATATCCCAGGCGCTGGCCGCGATGCGAAGGCGCGACGCAGATCTGCGTGATGTGGCCGACGTCGGGAGCGACCATGCTGGCGAGCGAAATTCCGCACAAGCCGCCGCCCCGGCTATCGCGTGCGGCAAAAGACGCCGGCGCAAAGAACAGGCCGCAGCCGGGAAACTGTACGATGTTGACCAGGAAGCGCAGGGCTCCGCCGACCGAGCGGTACTGATCGTTGATCAGGCTGTCGACGTGGCCCTGGTAGGAAGAGGCGATCAGGCGCGCGGCGTCTTCGGCCATCTGGTTGGTCCAGGGCACGATGCTCACGCGGAACGGCTCGCGCGAATCTCCGCCGCCGGGCGCAAGGGAAGCCTGCAGGAATTGGCGCGGGTACTGGCGGAACCAGCGGGAAAACGGCGCCGAGCGGTTGGCGTAGGAGCCCAGCATCATCAACTGCGCTTCCACGCGCCGCACCGGAGTCTTCCACATCGAATCCAGCACGGCTTCGAGCAGCCGGTGCTCGTTTTCGGGCGTGCGGAGGGCGTCGCGCACGTAGAAGTCGCCGATCAGGCCCTTGCCCTCCTCCACCACGTAGTAGCTGTAGCCGCCGACGCGGGTGTCGTGACCGGTGCCTTCCAGCAGCGCGAATCCGTTCAACCCGCGGACTTGCAGAAAGCGCCGCACCAGGTCGGCCGAGGCGTGGAAATCCCAATCCAGGCCGCGGCGCCAGGACTGGATTTCTTCGTCCAGCAGCGGTAAGAGGTGCTCCGGCTGGAGATCCCGCAGGTCAATTAAAGAGACCCGCGGAGGTTCCGCGTATCGTTCAGGGAGCGCCGCCATAAAAGAACTTCTACCCCGCTTGCAACATCTTTTTGATGCTGGAGGTGGCCTGCCGGGTACGATGCGGATTCTCGATCAAGGCGAAGCGCACGTGGCCCTCGCCGTGCGGGCCGAACCCGACACCCGGCGAGACCGCGACCAGGGCCTTCTCCAGCAGCAATTTCGAAAATTCGAGGGAACCCAGGTGCTTGTATTGTTCCGGCAGCGGAGCCCAGGTGAACATGGTTCCTTTGGGCGGCTCCACCGGCCAGCCCGCGCGGTTCAGTCCCTGGATCAGCACGTCGCGGCGCTTCTGGTACACGGCGCGGATTTTGTGCGTGTCCTCTTCGCATTCCCGCAGCGCGATGATGCTGGCGATCTGGATGGGCTGGAACACGCCGTAATCCAGGTAGCTTTTGATCCGCGCCAGCGCGTGGATCATGCGCGCGTTGCCCAGGCAGAAGCCGACGCGCCAGCCCGCCATGTTGTAGCTCTTCGAGAGCGAGAAAATTTCGACGGCCACTTCCTTGGCGCCCTCCACCTGCAGGATGCTGGGCGGCTGGTAGCCGTCGAAGCCCAGGTCGGCGTAGGCGAAATCGTGCACCACCATGGTGCCGTGGTGCGCGGCCAGGCGGATGATCTCCTTGAAAAAGTCCAGATCCACGCACTGCGTAGTGGGGTTGTGCGGAAACGAGATCAGCAGCATGGCCGGCTTCTTGGCCGACTTTTGATAGAGGTCGGTCAGGCGCTCCAGGAACGCGGCGGGCGTGGGCATCGGAATCATGCAGGCGTGCCCTTCGGCCATGATGACGCCGTACTGATGGATCGGGTAGCAGGGGTTGGGCGAGACCACCACGTCGCCAGGTCCGATCACGGCGAACAGAAGATGCGCGAGGGCGTCTTTGGCTCCGATGGTAACGATGGCTTCTGTTTCAGGGTCGAGCGCGACGCCGTAGTTGCGCTGGTAGCGCTTGACCATTTCCAGGCGTAGCTGCGGGATGCCGCGCGACATCGAATAGCGGTGGTTGCGCGGGTTACGGGCGGCCTCGGCCAGCTTGCTGACGACCGGGCGCGGCGCGGCGCCATCCGGGTTTCCCATACCCAGATCGACCACATCGAGCTGCGCGGCCCGTGCCTTTGCCTTCATCTCGTTGATGACGGCAAAAACGTAGGGGGGCAGCTTTTTGATGCGGTAAAATTCCTCGGTTGTATCCATGCATTTTCATCTTACCAGCGACTTTTGACGGCCACAGATAAGCGCGGATGAACACGGATGGCTGGGGGGGGGCGCGGGCGATCAAAATGGGATTGCCGGTTCCCGTAAGAGTTAGCGCGACGCTGCGGGAGCCGGGAGTGTTTGGGGGCTTCCGGCCCGTTTTGCTGTTGCCGGAGGGGATTACCGAGAAGCTGACGCCGGCGCAGTTGGAGGCGGTGCTCACGCACGAGATGCGTCATGTGAAGCGGCGGGATAATTTGGCGACGGCGCTGCACATGATGGCGGAGGCTGTGTTCTGGTTTCATCCGCTGGTGCGGTGGATTTGGGCTCGGCTGGTGGAGGAGCGGGAGCGGGCCTGCGATGAAGAAGTACTGCGAGCGGGGCTCGATCCGCAGACGTATGCGGAGGGGATTCTGAAGGTCTGCGAGTTTTATTTGAAATCGCCATTGGACTGCATGGCCGGGGTGAGCGGCGCGAATCTTAAAGTAAGCGAATCGAGGAAATTATGATGCATCATCTCGCTGGCGAGTTGAACCTAAGCAAGAAGCTGCTGCTGGCCGGGGCTTCGCTGTTGGCCTTGGCCGGTCCTCTGGCGGTTGGGATCATGAACACGCCTTTCGCTCGGGCCCAATCGGTGCAATCGAGATCTTCCCTAACACCGAAATGGGAGGTGATTTCCATCCGACCCGCTACAGATTGTTTGGCCGGCAGAAGCCGGGAGGCGGACGGAGACGGCAAGGGGCGGGCCGGCGGGCCGGGTGTGGGTCAAGCTTCCCCAGGGAGACTCAACGCCTGTGGGCCGCTGGCGGCCCTCATCACCAACGCCTACGTGGCCTTGAGGACTGGCGTTCCCAATCCGCACCCCTTGAGCGCATCCATCGAGGGCGGCCCGGCCTGGGTCAAATCCGACCGCTACCAAATCACCGCGAAGGCCGAGGGCGCTCCGAATCAATACGTGATGGAAGGGCCCATGATGCAGGCGCTGCTAGAAGATCGATTCAAACTGAAGATCCATCGCGAGAGCAGAGAAGTCCCCGTCTACGCGCTTAACTTGGCCACAGGAGGGTCCAAATTGCAGCCCTTCAAGGAGGGGAGTTGCGTTCCCATGCGTAGCTCGCCGGCCGCCCCGCTCCCGCCCGGGCAAGTCAGGCGTAAGTTCCCTTTTCCGCAGCGGAAGGGTCAAAACGTGATGGTAGAGGCCCAGGGAATGAGCCCTTATGAGTTTGCTGTGTGGCTCGGTTTGGACCGGCCCGTTGTCGACGAAACAGGCCTGAAGGGGCTGTTCGATCTGCGTCTTGAATTTGCTCCCGATGAGAGCACACCCGGATTCCTCCCTGGCGGAATATTTGTGGCCGCGCTGGGTCCTCAGACAGACACGCCATCTGAACCCGCTGGCGGACCCTCAATTTTCGCTGCCGTGCAGGAGCAACTCGGGCTGAAACTGGAGCGATCTAAGTCCTCGAACCACGGCGCGCCGTTTGAGGGTCCCGGCGACGTGCTGGTGATCGACCAGGTGGAAAGGCCTTCGGAGAATTGATATGGAGCGGCGTGTCCGCTGCATTGTGACTGACGAGAAACGGAGCGGGCAAAAACCGCCCCTTCGCAATCGCTGCTCGGTAACGCGGCTAGCGCGGCTTCGTCGACATCCCCTCTTCCCAGGTGCTCCAGCCGGAGAGCATGCCGTAGGGGACCTGCTCCAGCACCGCGTTCACTTGGTGGATTTTGCCGCCTTCGATTTTGAGTAATTCGGCGATCTCAAAAGTCCAGGGGCGAGTGGGTCCGTTGGAGACCTGCTTGCCGTCGGACATTTTGTAGTCGCGGTATTTGCCGGCGGGGTGGTCGAAGAAGGTGAAGCTGAAGACCAGGCCGCGCTCGGGATCGACGGCCACGAAGCGCCGGTCACGAATGCGCGTGACGAAGTGGAAGTAGCCGGAGGCGAACTGGGCTTTGCAGCCGAGGGCCGCGGGGTTGAAGGCGTTCGGGTCGGGAGGCGGCGCCTGCTTGGGTGCTCCGCCGCGCGCTCCACGTCCGCCGGCTTCGGCTTGTCCCGCGGCGGCTCCGGAGACGGCGAAGTTGGGATTGTTGGTGGTCTTCTGGCCGTCCTCCAGGCGATCGCAATCATCGGCGAAGAAGCTGTAGTCGCCCTTGCCGTCATTGTTCTGCAGGGCGCTGAAGTAAAGGTTGGCGGTCTTGATCAGATCCGCGCGGGAGGCTCGCGCGGCGGCGGGAACCGTCGCCAGGAACGCGGGGTTGGGACTGCCCAGTTTTTCGAGCTCGGCCGCGCCGTTGGCTCCGTTCAGGCCGGTGCGCACCACGAAGGTCTCGATTTCGGTGATCTGGCGGTTGTCGATTTTCAGGCGCAGGGCGACGGTGACCGGATGGGTCGCCTCCGTCATGGTGGTGATGAGCGCGACCTCGCCCGCGGGCACGTCGTCGATGAACAACCGGTATTTGCCTTTGCTGGTGGCGCTGCGCCAGAAGCCGTCGCCGGGATCCAGGTGCTGGCCGTTTTCGGTGTTCTTGAGCTTGGGCGAAAGCGGCAGGCGCTTGGGATCGTGCGCGATCAGCGCGTCCATATATTGATCGGCGAAGGATTCCAGGCAGGCGCGGTCACACGGCGCGGCCTTCGATTGCGCGAAGGCGGGGGCAGCGCAGGCCGCGATCAGAAATATAGTCGTGAATCTCATTGCTTTTCGATGTCCCGCCCGCGATCGGAGAGGCCGTCTTCCCAATCGCTCCAGCCGGAGTTCATGCCGTAAGGAGCGCGCTCCATGATGGCCTCGATCTGATGAATCTGGTTTTTACGCAGTTGGAACAGCTCGGCGATCTGCCAAGTCCAAAGCTGATCGGGACCGGCGGTGACGCTGCGGCCGTCGGGAGTCTTGAAGTTTCGGGTGTCGCCGGCGGAGTGATCGAAAAAGGTGAAGGCGAAGACCAAGCCGCGCTCGGGATCGACGGCGACGAAACGCCGGTCGCGGATGCGCGTGACGAAGTGCAGCAGGCCGGATTCGAACTGCTCGCGGCAGCTCCAGTTGGCGGAGTAATTATTGGAGGTTTTGGGGTCGGGGCGCGGCCTGCCGTTGGCCGGCGGAGTGTTGGTGGTGAAGCCGCCGTTCTCAATGCGATTGCAATCGTCGGCGAAGGGGTAGACGCCCTTGCCGTCATTCTTCTGCATGCCGCTGAAGTACATGTTGGCGGTTTTGAGGAGTTCCTCGCGCGACATGCGCTCGGCGGGCGGGACTTCTTCGGTCCACTTGTAGCCGATACGCTCAAAGCCTTGCGCGGAGCTGGGGCTGCGCTGGATGAAGCTCTCGATTTCGGCGATCTGCTTGTTGGCGATTTTGAGACGCAGCGCGATCATCGCCGGCGCTTTTCCTTCGCTGATGCTGCCCAGGAAGGCTGTCTCCTGGGCCTCGACGTCGGTGACGAAGACGCGGTAGCTGCCTTTCCCGTCCATGGTGTTCCACAGGCCGTCGCCCAGATCCAGGCGCTGGCCGTTCTCCGTGAATCTGGCGCCCTTGGCGATGGGCGCTTTGGATGGGTCGTGCGCGAGAACGGCGTCGAGGTAACGGTCGACGAAGGATTCCAGGCACGTTCGATCGCAGGCGGGAGGCTTGGTTTGCGCGGTGGCGGGTTGCGTGGCGAGCGTTGCGGCGCAGGCTAGCGCGGCCGCAAACAGAGGGAGTCGCATACAGGTGCGTCCTTTCGTGAGAGACGATTCTATCAGGTCTGCGATAATGCTTGGCACGGATATGAGGAAAGTCCTGATGGCGTGGAGCAGCGGGAAGGACAGCGCGTGGGCGCTGCGCTTGCTTCGGCGGCAGCCGGATGTCCAGGTGGTGGGCTTGCTGACCACCTTCAACAGCGCGGCGGATCGAGTGGCGATGCACGCGGTGCGGCGGGAGTTGGTGGAGGCGCAGGCCGAGCGCGTCGGTCTGCCATTGTGGGGCGTAGATCTGCCGTGGCCCTGCTCCAACCAGGAGTACGAAGAGTTGATGAGCGCGGTGATCCGGCGAGCCGTGGGTGAGGGGATCTCCGCGATGGCCTTCGGGGATTTGTTCTTAACCGACGTTCGGCAGTATAGGGAGCGGCAATTGGCCGGGACCGGGCTGGAACCGCTGTTCCCGGTGTGGGGCGTGCCGACGGCGGAGTTGGCTCGGGAGATGATCGAGGCGGGAGTGCGGGCGAGGCTGACCTGCGTGGACCCGCGCAAGCTGGATGGCTCCTTCGCGGGACGCGAGTTCGACCACCGCTTGCTCGACCTTCTTCCCAAGAATATCGATCCATGCGGAGAAAATGGAGAATTTCACACCTTCGTGTATGACTCGCCTGTATTTTCGCGGCCGATTGAAATCGAATCCGGGATCGTGGTGGAGCGCGACGGGTTCGTGTTCGCCGATGTGATGGAGTTGCGCCGGGCGGCTTAACAGGATGCTTGAAAAAGGCTCGACGCAACCGCTCCCGGCCCAGGGGCGCCCCGTCGCGGCTCTGTTTGCTGCAACCACGCTGGTGTATTTCCGAGCCGTGCGCGCCAGCAAGCGGTTCTTTCCCTATTTCAGCATCCTGCTAAAGCCGGAAGCTGGCGTCCATCGGTTTCTGATCCAGCCAAGCCTTGCCCAGCGCGTAGAGACGGTCGGCGTCGGGGCCGCGGAGGCCCGGCATATTGGTCTTGACCGGGAAGCCGAGGCCGGCCTGCAGGTACGCCAGGTGCTGATAGCCCACCGGGTACTTCTTCAAGATCGCGGGATCGAGCTTCAGCTTAGCCGATGGATCGACTGGGTCGATGCGGTCCTTTTCGTAGAAAAGGCGGCGCAGCACGATGCCCCATTTGCCCTTGCGCTTTTCGACAAAGTCATAGAAGCGGCCGACACATGTGACGTCACAGAGGACGCCTTCGACGGGGGCTCGCTGGGCGATGCTCATCTTGGTTTGAGCGATGGCCCGGCTTTTAGAAATGTCGATGGTGCAGCCGCCCAGGAAGTGGAGGATGTTGACGCCCTTTTCCATTCCGGCCTTGCTAATGCCGGCGAACTCCTCATGCGTGCCTTGGAACCAGGTGGCCATCATGTAACCGTCGTCGTGCCAGACGGAGCGGAATCGCTCCCAATCGCCGGCATCGCGGTAGAGGACCCAGTTTTCGACGACCTCGCGGATCACGAGGCGTTCAAACAGATTCTTGGGAAGGGTTGCGAGGGACATTGTGTTATTTCCCCACGAAGTGGCCGACGTCGCGATTATTTTCTTCGCAGATATATTCGATCAACTCGTCGTCGGGTTGCAGCGTTGGATTTTCGTGAACGGTCCAGGGGCGGGTGTAAGCGCCGGGATCGTCGATGGTGATGGCCAGATCCATGTGGCCGAAGTCGGTGCGATGGAAGCGCTCCGTCACTTTGAGTTTGTCGGTGACCGGATGCCCGTTGGTGTCGAGCCAGCCGCGCCCGTTGGTGCCGTTGGTGTCCACCACCAGCGTGTCACCGTCCCAGTGGCCGACCGAGTAGCCTTGCCAAGTGGGGTTCGGGTCGGGGGGAAGCTTGCGGCCGTCGGTGAAGATTTGGCGGAAGATGGTGCGCGATTCATAAAGAATCGCGATCAGACCGGGCTGCTGCAGGATCTTCCACGGCGAAGTGACGGCGTCCTTTTCGGGAATCGCGGAGGGCAGGCAGAAGTTGTTGGGGTCGTCCTTGCCCTGGTTGTCGCGGCGTTTGTCGTACTCGGCTTTGGCCCAGGGCTGGAAGGGGACTTCGTCGGGCTTGAGATCCGCGGCGATGTTGATCAGGTACTTGAGGCCGGGAACCAGCCACACGCCGGACAGGTCCGGAGTGCCGTCGGCGAGCTTGGGCGCGGGCGCGGAAAGGTTCGGCTTGCCATTCGGCATGCGCGGAATGCCGGCCGTGGGATAGTGCAGCCATTGGGCTCCGGCCGTGGCGGCGGTGAACAGGCCGATTGCGAGGAGAGCATGTTGTCGCATTGATGGGTTCTCTCGCGGAACATGATATCGCAAGAAAGCGCATGCAGGGAGCTGCACCTTCTCGACGCACGCTGCGCTGGTATGCCTGGGCCGGTCAGCCCCGCTTTTCGACGACATTTCTCAGCTCGGTCTCGTAGTATTCGCGGAGCGGAGAGGGGGCGTAGACTAAGCGGTCAAGCCACGTCGCCACGTTGTAAAAGTACCGGTCGTTTTCCACGTAGTCGCGAAGTACTTCCGACAGTTCCTCGCGACCTAGCCGTTGGTGAAGCTGCCAAACCGCGGCAGCGCGAAAGTCGCCGTCCTCGTTGAGCAGGAGCTCCTTAAGGAGGGGAAGCGCGTCTTCATTTGGCAGGGGCGGAAGAAGCGTCAGGGCTGCTTGGCGGATCGCGAGCGTATCGGACGCCAGGAGGATTCGGGCGGTTCCGATTGTGTCCACGCCCAGCCTTTTGATCCCCTCCAATGCGAGGTCCCGCTCTTCGCCATAGCTAGAACGCGCGACCTCGACGAGGAGCTTCAAGTCTTCGGCTTCTCCTGCGACGGCAAGGATTCGTAACGCGTTCCTTCGGGTCAGATGATCGTTCAGGTGCGTTCGGGCGAGGGGCGCGTCTTTCGGCGTCGGTTGAAGTGCCAGGGCGGCAAGCGCCGCGGCCGTGAACGTCCGCAGAATGAACCCCTGGTACTCATCGAATCCTTCGCGGAACAATTTGGCGACGTGGACCCCACGCGCCTCGTCCAGTCGCCGGTCTGAGTCGTCGCGAACCCGCTCGATCCAGACAACAGATCCTGGCGGACAGTCTCTCTGGAGATGTCGTCACGTTCGGCGAGCACTTGGTAGGCCTCCGAGCCCTCGACGTTATACCAGTCGAGAGATCGCTTGACGCTTTCAACGTCCGTCTGGCGTAGCTGCTCGTACCGCTGCCGGTGAGATTCGTCGTACGGGAAAACGGAGCCGAGGCTGGCCGCCAAGGTGCCGAACTGCCCGCCGTCCCTCGCCTGTTCACCCACTGTCACCACCTCGCGGCTCACCAGTTCCGCCTTAGCTGCGTCGCCCAGGCGGGGGACCGACGTGGACTGCAGGAATCGGAGGGCGTCATCCGTGAGGTCCGGGATCTGAACGAGCGTCCTTCGGCAGAGGGGTTCCGGCATGAGCGAGGCGTCGGGGTGCTTGGCAAGGAACGCATCCAGCTTTCCGCCGCTGTCTACCCACGCCTCCAGCCAGGGAACGCGGGCTTCGAACCACGTTCCGGGCGCCCAACGGCGCAACAGATCCAGGTCCTCAGCCGTTGCGACCTCAACAATGTGTGCCCATGCTGCGTCGTAAAGATCGGCAGGCATCTTCTGCAAACTGGGCTGCAGGAACCTATCCTGAACTTCGAATATTGAGGAGTGCGCATGTCGGAGGATGTCAAAACTTCGCGCGCGGGACGGCGTGTCGTTGCCCGAGACAGCAATTACGGCAAGACGCAAGGTCGCCTCCTCGACGTCGTCATCTTTGAACCAAAACCAGCCTGGTCTAAGATTCTGGGCGTCGCCAAGCAGCGACTTGAGCAGTATCTGGGCCTCGCTGAAGGTTGCATCGAGTCTGGACCGATAACGATAAAGGGTATTGAGTTCGTGCACAGGCAGCGGCGAACTGTCGGTTCCCGAGATGTCGACGAGGGCAGCCGAGAGGAGTAACGAACGGACCGCGAGGAACGCGAGTTGGTCCGAATCGTTCAGCGCGGTCGCCACCTTGTGGATGTCCCCGCTTTCAAACGATGGGGCGAGAGCTTGTGCAAGCTCGGCAATTTGGCGACCCCCCGCCGACGCCCCTGCGGTCTGCGTGACCCCGTCCGCGGCCGCCGCCTTCTTCTCTCCCGGTCCTTCCGGCCCATTGCTGGTGGGCTTTGCCACGTCTAACACGTGCCTGAGCAGGCAGTTCCTAAGCGTCCTTTCCCAGGCGTCGACTGACGCGAATTCCCTGAAGAGAAGTGCTCTACCAGCCGCCAGCGACTCGCGGAAGGCGAGCACCCTCTGTAGCTGCGGGCCCGGGTCGGCCACTCGGGACTGCTCGACTTCTTTGAAGAAAATCCAGATCTCGGGCGAGTCGCCTTGCTCGCGGCGGGCCCTAGCGATCGAGAACTCCTCCTCGAAGCCCGAGCTGAACCCTGACTCCTCAGCCGTGGGCGTCCCCCAGCGCTGCCAAAGCATCCCAATGAAGAGATCGCAGCGTTCAACGTCTGTGTTGATGAGCGCCTGCGGGCGGCCGAAACCGGGTTGCGTGTCCTCCCAGCCGAGAAGGTCTATTTCCCAGTCGCGTGCCTTGATAAGTCGTTGATCTCCCCAACAACCTCAGCGGTGCGCTTCCGCTCTTCCCTCAGGTCGGACGGCGAAGCGATGAACACTCTCAGGACGTTGCGCATTTTAGGTCCGCAGCGGGTTTGCGCAGGAGTATACCATCAAACCAGGCCGCGTCGACGTTTATGTGCTCCTCCCTGCACTGTTGACGACGAGGCAGAGGAGCTCCACCGACCGAATGGCCGATCGGCCGGCGTTCGGATCGTCCTGGGCTTACTTCGGATGCGGTACGACGTCCCAAACTACATAGGCGTCGCCGGCGATTTTAAGGTAGAAGCGCCAATCCTTGGTCACGCGGCCCTGCCAGATGTGCCGGGCTGCGTCGTACTTTTTAGCGTGAAGTGAGGGATGGTGCAGGTTGCGTTCCAGGAAAGCGAGGTGTTTGGCGAAGGCTTTCCGGACCGGCCGCGGGGCGCCGGCGATCGCAAATCGAAGCGCGATCGGGAAGGACAATCTTCATCGGCGCGAACGCTTGAACTTCTTACCTGTCCGCTCTTTGGCGATCCGCTCGACAAACGCGGCGGCTTCCTTGGCCGTGAAGGGGCCGTGAACGCGGCCAGCGTTGATGTCTGCCTCAGCTTTCGCCAGACCAGCGTCGATCGCGCGCCGCTGCGCCGGCGTGTACTCGTCATCGCCCGAGGGCGATTTAGGGAGAATGCTGATGACGCGGCCGGACACCTTGAACTCGACGGCGTCGCCGGCTTTGATACCCGCTTTGCGGCGGACGCTCCTCGGCACCACAAGTTCGTCTTTAGATGTGACGACCACGGTCATTTGCACCATCAGCGTAACAGGTGGGCAGTAACTTCGGAACTTTTCGCCGGTATATCCGTCTAAGCCCTGAAAGGAGGCGCTCCGAAGCGAAAGGAGGCGCTCCGAAGCGCTTATCATGACCACCACGTGGCAGGACATTGTTTACGGCTTCCGGATGCTCCTCAAGAAGCCCGGATTCACCATCGTTGCGGTTTTGTCGCTGGCGCTGGGCATCGGCGCGAATACGGTCATCTTCAGCCTGATCAACACCACGCTGCTGCGCCCGCTGCCCTACGCCGAGCCGAACCGGTTGGTGGAGTTGTGGTCGGTTCCGCTGGACAAGAAGGATCAAACCAACTGGATCACCGCCTTCAACCTGCTCGCGTTCCGGCAGCACGGCCAATCGTTTGAGGTGATGGGCGGCACGCGCGACCAAGTGTGCAATGTCGGCTCAGACCAGTACGGCCAGCCGCCGGAGCGGGTGGACTGCGAAAACATGATGCCGTCAATGTTCACCACTCTGGGGGTGAAGCCGATTCTGGGACGAGTGCTGGCGGAGGATGAGAATCCAATCGACACCCCGTATGGTGTGCTGCTGATCAGCGAGCGCTTCTGGGAGCGGCATTTCAACCGCGATCCCAATGTGATTGGAAAGGTGCTGAAGGTGGAAGGGCTGGACAGGACCGTGATCGGCGTGATGCCCAAGAACTTCTACATGTTCGACGAGGAAGCCGATTTCTGGACGCCGATGAACTGGACGCGCACGGAGATGGCCAGCGCGACGTACGCTCTGGGAACGATTGCGCGGCTCAAACCCGGCGTATCGATCCAGCAGGCGCAGGCGGAAATGGATGCGATGGCGGCGCAGCAGTTGGCAGCCGATCCGGTGCGCAATAAGAACGTGGGAGCCAAGGTGCAGCCGCTCTCGGATGCGCTATACGGCGATTTGCGGTCGCCATTGTTGTTGCTGCAGGGCGCAGTGGCGCTGGTGCTGCTGATCGGGTGCGCGAACGTGGCCGGGCTGTTGCTGGCTCGGGCAGCGTCGCGGCGGACCGAGATCGCCGTACGAACAGCAATCGGAGCGGGGCGGTGGAGAATTATCCGCCAGTTGATCACGGAGAGCGTGCCGTTATCGTTGCTGGGCGGCGCGTTGGGAATCGTGCTGGCTTGGGGAGGGTTGAAGCTGTTCATTGCCGCGGCTCCTCCGGGCTTTCCGCGCCTGAGCGAACTGTCGCTCGATCCCATGGTGCTGGCCTTTACCGCCGCGGTGGCCGTTTTGACGGCGGTTGTGTTCGGGATCGTGCCGGCCATCCAGGCGTCGAAGACGGACCTGGTGGGCTCGCTCAAGGAGAGCGGGCGCAGCGGAACCGACGGGGTGGCGCGGCAGCATCTGCGCAGCGCGCTGGTGACTCTGCAAATCGCCATGGCGCTGGTGCTGCTGATCGGTGCGGGGCTGATGATCAACAGTTTTATCCGCATTGAGAGCAACCCGCTGGGGGCCGATCCGAAGAATTTACTGACCTTCGATTACCGCTTTGGGCGCGATGAAGCCATCAAGCCGGTGGCGAGGTATCGCAACCAGGGAGTATGGGAAATCAATCCTCAGACGACACAAGGGTTCCAGCGCGTGTTTGAGCGATTGAAGACCTTGCCGGGCGTGGTTTCGGCCGCCGGCGCAGGTTCACCTCCCATGTCCGGATCGCTGGGGATGGGTTTTTGGATCGTGGGACGGGCGGAGGTGCCGGGGCCGGATAACACGGCTCCGCAATCGGCCGGGTACATCGCGGTGACTCCGAATTATTTTGCGACGCTGAAGGCGCCGATGGCGCAGGGGCGGGACATCGACGATCGCGATACCGCGTCCTCGCCGTTCGTGGCGGTGATCAACGAAACCATGGCCAAGAAATACTGGCCGAACGAGAACCCGATCGGCAAACAGATTCGCATGGATTACGTGCCGGATGAGCCGGTGCGCGAAATCGTCGGGGTGGTAAAGGACATTCGCATGAGCCGCCAGCAGCGGCAATTCTCGCCGGCCATCTACGTTCCTTACCAGCAGCAAACGCCGCGCTGGATGGGCGCGGGGTACGCGGCTCGCGCGGGGATGTACTTCATCCTGCGCACCTCCAGCCAGCCCATGGCGATGGCGGAGAGTGTGCGCCACGCGGTGGCCGAAGTCGATCCCGACCGGCCGGTGGCGAACCTGCGCACGGTGGAACAATATCTCGATCAGCAGGTGCAGTACGTGCATTTGTACGTTCTGCTACTGGGGATTTTCGGCGCCATCGCGGCGGTGCTGGCGGCCATCGGGATTTATGGCGTGATGGCGTACTCCGTCGCCGAGCGGACCCGGGAAATTGGCATCCGCATGGCGCTGGGCGCGAGCACCAACGACATCTTCCGGCTGGTGGTGCTGCGTGCGCTGGTCCTGCTGGGCATCGGACTGACGCTAGGATTGGCCGGTTCCTTTGCGCTGACGCGATATCTGGGCTCGGCGCTGTATGAGGTGAAGGCGACCGATCCATCCACCTTCGCCGCCGTGTCGCTGTTTCTGGCGGTGGTGGCGCTGGCCGCGTGCCTGGTTCCGACTCGAAGGGCGGTTGCCGTGAATCCGACGGTGGCGCTGCGGTATGAGTAGGTCCGCTTGCTGCGCCCGCAGGGAGCGGTTTTTGCCACGGTTGCTAGGGTTGACCCCCACGGCAGAATCCCATATATTCGTTCGCCGTGGGTAAATCGATCGGGAACAACTTCGTTGTAGCCGCGGCGAGTGCTGCGGCAATGATTTTATGCGCGGTCTTCGCCGGTGCTCAGCAGGCTCCGCTTGCGCAGGGGAAGGGGAAAGCAACGAAGGCGCCGACTGCGCCTCCGGGGATTAGCTGGCCCTCGCCTCCGCTGCCCGACGGGCCCGTGGTGCTGGACACCGGCATCCAGCATCAGGTCCGGCTGGTGATCACCAAGGGGCTCAATCAGCCGTGGAGCATGGCGTTTCTGCCCGACGGCTCGATCCTGATCACGGAGCGCGCCGGGCGTCTGCGCATCGTGCGCAATGGTGTGCTCGATCCCAAGCCGGTCGCTGGCATTCCGGAGGTGCAGTCGCGCGGCTTGATGGGTCTGATGGATCTGGCGCTGCACCCGAAATTCGCCGAGAACAAACTGGTCTACTTCAGCTATCACAAGCCGCCGGGAGTGATTACGCTAGCTCGCGGGCGATGGGATGGAAGCGGGCTCACCGACGTCCGGGACCTCTTCTCCGCAGCGCAGACCGGGAACGCTTCGCGCATTTTGTTCGGCCGGGATGGGATGGTGTACATGAGCGTCGGCGTGGCCGATCCGCCGGAGGCGGCCAAGGCCCAAGATCCCAAGGAACTGGTGGGCAAGGTGCTGCGCCTGCGCGACGACGGCACCGTCCCGCCCGACAATCCCTTCGTGGGCCGCAGCGGATACCGACCGGAAATCTACACCATGGGGCACCGCAATCCGCTGGGGCTGGCGCTGGAGCCGGATAACGGCGCCATCTGGGAGTGCGAGGACGGACCCAACGGCGGCGACGAGGTCAACATCCTGCAGCCGGGCAAGAACTACGGCTGGCCGGAGGTGAGCTTCGGGCGCTTCTACCTGGGTCCGCGGGTGAGCGAGAACCCGTGGAAGGAAGGGATGGAACTGCCCGTCGTTTACTGGGTGCCGGCCATCGCGGTTTCGGGCTTGACGTTTTATAGCGGCGACAAGTTCCCGAAATGGAAGAACAACCTTTTCGTGGGCGGGATGCGGCAGGGCGAGGTCCCGCGCTCCGGCCATCTGGAGCGCATCGACTTCAACGCCAAGTGGGAGGAACTGCATCGCGAATCCCTGCTGCGTGAGCTGCAGAACCGCATTCGCGACGTGCGCCAGGGTCCCGACGGCCTGTTGTACCTGCTGACAGCGGAGAACGACGGCGCGCTGATCCGCATCGAGCCTTCTCCTGCCCCGGCCCCCGCCCCCGCCAAATGATGAGGTTACGGCTGAAGGCTTTGATCTTTTCGCCTAAGGTGATAGCGTGAAGAATTAGCACGAACACGCCGATTTCCTTACTTTGAACCAAACAACACTCGCTTCTATTGTTTTACTGTTCTGGACCCTCGCCCAGTCTTTGGCGGCCCAGAGCACGGCTCCGCTGCCGGGCATGCCTCCCGTCCTCGACCCCGGCAACTTGTATTCGGAGACTCGCGCGGGCAATTTCAGCCCGGCGGTCGCCGGTTTCCCGGCTCTGGTTTACGTCCCCAACAGCGCCAGCAACACCGTGGACGTGATCGATCAGCACACTTTCCAGATCATCCGGCACTTCGCGGTCGGCAGGCAGCCGCAGCACGTCACGCCCTCCTACGATCTAAAAACGCTGTGGGCGCTGAACGACTGGAGCGATACCCTGACCAAGATCGATCCAGCCACTGGAAAGAAGGTCGAGACGGTCCACGTCGACGATCCCTACAACATGTACTACACGCCCGACGGAAAATACGCGATCGTTGTGGCGGAGCGGCTGGAGCGGCTCGATTTCCGCGATCCCTCGACCATGGCGCTGGTGGCTTCCGTGCCGGTCGACTGCAAGGGCGTCGATCACATGGATTTTTCCGCCGACGGGCGGTATCTGATCGCGAGCTGCGAATTCTCCGGAACCATCGCCAAGGTGGACGTGGTCAGCCGAACCGTGGCCGGGACGCTCGCTCTACCCGTCCACGACATGCCCAATCCGATGCCGCATTCCGACATGGAGCATCCATCGGTACGCGTCACGGCCCGGCGCGCGTATGACAAGAAACAGTCGCCCAGCGGCAGCATGCCGCAGGACGTGAAGCTCTCGCCCGACGGCAAAGTTTTCTACGTGGCCGACATGCTGGCTAACGGCGTGCACCTCATTGATGGGAACCAACTCACGGCCATCGGCTTTATTCCCACCGGGCGCGGAACCCACGGCCTGTATCCCAGCCGTGACGCCAAGGTGCTGTACGTCTCCAATCGCGATGAAGGCACGGTTTCGGTGATCAGTTTCGCGGAGCGGAAGGTGGTCAAGAAATGGATCATTCCCCACGGCGGGAGCCCGGATATGGGAGGCGTCTCCGCCGACGGCAAAATCCTGTGGCTGTCCGGACGCTATGACGCCGAGGTGTACGCCATCGACACCACCGACGGCCACCTGGTGGCTCGCATCCCGGTGGGCAAGGGGCCGCACGGGCTGTGCGTGTACCCGCAACCGGGGCGATATTCGCTGGGGCACACCGGCGTGTTGCGCTAACCCGCTCCCTGTGGTCGCGGCTCTGTTTCGGAATCGCGCGTAAACGGAGCCGCGACCACAGGGAGCGGTTGGCCGGTCGCTTCGCCTAACGCTCCAGCAGGGGCTCCAATCGCGGAGCCAGGTCCTTCAACACCTGCACCGCCAGTGCACTGGTGAAGTCGAAGTTGGAGGCGTCTTGGCTCGGGACGAATGCGGTCACGGTGCCGAACAGCCGGTCTCCGACGATAAAAACGAAAGTAGCGGTGCGGTTCACGGGCCGGTCGGAGACTAAATCGTGGCCTTGGCTGAAAACCTTGAAGCGATTGTCGCCGGTGCCGGTTTTGCCGGCTACCGGTAAGACCGTTCCATCCGCCAGCGTGAAGGCATGCACCGCGCGGCGAGCCGTTCCGTTCTCCACCACGCCCAGCATCTCCTGATGCACCAGGTCCGCCACTTGCGCCGAGAGCACACGCTTGCCGAGCGCAGGCGCTGGGGCCACCACTGTCTCCATCGGCGTTCCCGCGGCGAAGGTCAATTGGCGGATGTCCTGGGAAGGAAACAGCATGCCGTGGTTCGAGATAATTCCGGCCAGTTGCGCCAGCGCACTGGGAGTGTCGCCGGAGACTCCGATTGCGGTCGCATAGGAGGGCACCAGGGAGTCGAACGGATATCCGGTCTGCTTCCAGCCTTTCCAGATCTCGCGAAACGCATCCTGCTCGAGAATGATGCCGATGCGCAGATCCTGCCCGCGCCGATCCTTGGGACGGAACAGCCAGCGGTAGACTTCCTGCCGCTCCTGCGCGCTATGCGCCAAAACCTCGGAAAGTCCGGCTGAGGGGTGCTGGGCCAGGTAGCTGGCCAGCCACAATTCGAGCGGATGAAGATGCGCCAGATAACCGCGATCCTGCAGGTCAAACTTCCCAGGCGCGTAGGACTGATAGAGTTTTGCGAGGTTTTGATCCTCCAGCAGGTCCGCCGGAACGTGCTGTTTGAGGAACGCGTCGAACGCGTCGAAATCCGCATTGGGCAGGACGGAGCGGTAGATCACGGCGACTCGCCACGGCGCGGGGTTCACGGTCTTTACCAGGGTATCCAGCGTCCGGTCGACGGTCTGCCCATGCTGCTGGCTATAGAAACGGCTCAGGAAGGTCGAGCCCTCCTGATCGGCGAAGCGCTTCAAATATTGCTCGCGGAGAGGATTCGAGGGATCGCTGAGCACCTCCGGCGACGCAACCCGCCACTTGTAGTAGTTCTCGATGTCGCGCATCAGGCGCACGAAGACCAGATTGACCGACATCTGGAAACCCTGGCGCACCGTCATCGACGGAACGTCTTCGCTCTTTTCGAAATTCTGGAACGTGTGCTGGCCACCGGCGGTAAAGAACAGCTCGTTGGGGCTGGCCGAGTATGTCCTCTCCATCGCCGCTTCGAGCATCGCCTGCTGGCCGCGGTCTTCGGCCGTGGACAAGTACTGGGTCGCCCACGCGGTCAATTGATCGTTGGGCTGAACCTGGACGGCCGCCAGTTGCTGCAGCGAGTATTTCGCGTACTGCTGGTGCAACTGCTCGACGATCTGGAGGTACGTGATCAGGGTCCGCAGCTTCGCGGTCGAGCCGAGTTGCAGCTTGGTCCCGTCATTGATATTCAAAGGCTGATTCAGATTGTCGGTCTGGACGCGGAGATAGTTCACGCCCACGCCGCGCTCATACACTGTGAAGCTGTAAATCACGTCGCCGGTGGAGCTGTCGGGCGGCAGCAACTGATCTCCTACCAGGCCCGCGGCGCGAGCCTCCGCCGGGTCTGCCACCTTCTGCAAAAACCGCGTGACGGATTGCTGGACATCTTGACGAATCGTTGTGCCTGCCGCCAGATCCACCCGGTCCAGCAGGTAGGTCTGAGGAATGCCCAGCAGGTCTAGAAGCTGCACGCGGATGGCCTGGCTGGCCTTGTTGGCGACGAAATCGGAGTACAGCTCCGGTATCCTCGACCGTGGTGTGATGCGCTGCTCCAGCGCCGCGTCTCTGAGACGCCCGGAGATGACTCCTTCGGCGCTGAGCGCGCGCAGATACCGGTCGGTCTGGACCGCCAGCGCAGCGGGGTCGCGCACCAGGTAGCGCGACGGCTCCCGCAGGGCCAACAACAACGATAAGACCTGCCGGTACGCGCGGGCCCGCGCCTGCGTTTGCGAGGGGAGCAACTCGTCGTCGCGTGAAATCTCCAGCAGCCGGTTCACTTCCGCAAAGTCGGCGCCGTACCAGGCGGCCAATCCGTCTCCCAAACCGCTCACCTCGCCCTCGCCCGGCGTGGCCGAAAGCGGGATCGAGTTGATGTAGTCCAGAATCACGCGCCGCTGCGCGTCCATGGTTCGCGGCCCATCCTGATAGATCCGCAGCGAGGCGGACGCGATCTGGCGCAGCTTTTCCATAGGAGTGGCCGTGCGGCCTTCGGGGGAGTGGCGCAGCTTTTCGAGCTGGGTCGCCAGAGTGCTTCCGCCGATGATGGAATGCTTGCGATCCACCTTATGCACCGCGAAGTCGACCCCCGCGTGTCCCAGCCGGCCCCATTCGATCGCCGGATTCAGGAACGGTTCTGAGTCGTCAAGAAGATGGCGGTTCTCGATAAAAAGCAGCGCCTCGACCACGGGCGGAGGAATCGAGTCGAAATCGGGATAAACACGCGCCGGATAATGGAACGAATACAGCGGGTGGTTTTGTTGATCCGCAATCTTGAGCCCGACCTGATCCTTTTCGCGATACACCGGATAAATGCCGAGGCGGCCCAGCGTCATCGCCCAGTCCGAAGCCCGCGCTTGCTGCTCGATCTTATAGCCGGATTTTTGCAACCGGCCGATCCACGCCGGAAGCATCGAATATCCCAGTCGCTTGTCGTATGGCCCGGCGTCGGGGAAATGGATGCGAGGGCTGGGCCCCGGGGCTACGCTGAACTTGAGTTTCGCGGCCGTTGCGGCCAGCAAGTGCGCCTGGGCCCAGGAGGTTCGCATTTCCAACCCTACCAGCGCGACCGCGCTTAAGGCTGCTATGCCCCCAATCAGCGGCCGGCGCCACGCCGAAGCCGGAGATTCAGCGCGCCTTGTGACCAGCGCGAAAGTTCGAGAAAGCCAGGCAGACGTTGGGGAGAGACCGGCGGACCCCATGAGCAACACCCTACAATTTGGATGCAACCAATCTCGTGGTTGTTTCGGATTTTCGATACCTCGAACGGAGGATATAATTCTTCCCATATGCGGCGATACTTCGTTCTCTGGGTCAGTCTGATCTTCGTAGCGGCAGGCGCCGCGCAAAACACTGCCCCTTGGACCGGAACCGTCCGAGGCTCCTGGGTCCAGACCGGCGCGGCGGCGCAAGGCGATGTGACGCTGGCCGCCCGAGGCAACGTCGCCCAGATCGTGGTGGGCGCGAATGAAAACGCCGCGGTGCATCAAGCCGCGGAGTTTCTCGCCGGCGACATCGAAAACATCAGCGGCTACCGCCCGGCGATTGTCACGGCCGCGACTGCAGGACAAGTCAACATCCATATGGTGACGCTCGGCGACGGCGTGATTCCCGCGGCTGTCAACGCCGCGGTGAATGTCAATGCCATGCAGGGCCAATGGGAGAGCTACCGCATCGTGACCGCCGGCCGGAACGTGTGGCTGGTGGGCTCCAACCCGCGCGGTACCGCTTTCGCCGCCTACACTTTGTCCGAACGCCTGGGCATCGACCCGATCTATATATGGACCGGCTACCGCCCGGAGCACCACGATCCGCTGATTCTGAAGCGCACCAGCTTCGCCCAGGATCCTCCGGCGTTCCAGTACCGAGGCTTCTTCCATGACGATGAGGATCTGCTCCCGCGCCCCTTCGACGCCAACGGAAATCCACTGCAGACCGGCGACGTTCCGCTGGAATGGTACAAGCGGTTCTTCGAGACCGAGCTGCGGTTGCGCATGAATATGGTGGCTCCCTACACGCGCGTGCACCGGCGCTATGAGGTGCAGAAGCTGGCCAGCGATTGGGGACTTTACTACACCTCGCATCATTACGACATTCTGGTCTCGAATCCGTACGGCCTGACGCGTTTCAACCTGGCCGCCGAGCGCGGCGTGGCGGCCGACTATAACTGGTTCACGAATCCACAAGGCATGCTGACGTTCTGGCGCGGCGGCGTGACCGAGAACAAGGACCTGGACGTAATCTGGCCGGTGGGCATGCGCGGCACCGAGGATCGCGCGTTCACGTTTCCTGCCGGCTTCACTGACGATCAGAAAGCCGCCACCTTCCGCGAAGTGATCGGCGACCAGGTAAAGATGGTGAAGGACGCGCTGCCGAAGGACAAGACTCCGCTGTTTCACTTCACGATGTACTCGGAGATGCTGCCGCAATACCAGCGCAATCCCGCGGCCTTCGACCTGCCTGACGATGTCATGATCATCTGGCCCGACGATAACGACGGACACATGCGCGGGCTGCCCGCTTCGCTCGGCAAATGGAAGCACGGAGTGTATTACCATCTGGCGTATCTGGGCGGGAATTTGAGCAAGCAGACCACGCACACCGAGACTCCCGCGGTGATCGCCGGGGAGTTCGATAAAATCGTCAAGGCCGGCGCGACCGCCTACATGCTGGTCAACGTCAGCGAGTTGCGCGATTACGTCATGGGTGCGCGCATGATCGCTGATATCACCTGGGACGCGAAGGCCGTTTATTCGACACCAAATGACGCCGATCGCTACACCGCGTGGTGGTCGCGCGAATATTTCGGAAGCTCCGCGCCGGCGGTCGAATCCGTCTACGGCAAGCACTTCGCGCTGCTCAACCGTCCGGACTCGATGTGGACCGCGATGAACACGATTCAGGACATGATCAGCCGGCTGTATCGCAAGGTCGGCGGGGAGTCGCCCGCGGCTCTGGATGCCGCGGCTCGGGAGCAGTTGCAGGTTCGCGGAAAGCAGTTGGATGAGGCTCTGGCCGCGGAGCAGAAGGCGCAAGCCGCGCTCCCGACGCTTTCTGAACAGCGTTTCTTTTCGATCGACGCCGGACTGGGCCTGGAAGTCGCGCAACGGCAGACCCAGGCGGCTCTGAAACTCGACGAGGCCCTGCGCGCGCCGGATGCGGCCGGCATGTGGAAACTGGTCAAGGAAGCGGAGGCGCCGCTGGAACAGCTCGAAATCGAGTTTTCGCGCGGCGAATATCCGCCCTTCGACCGCTGGTATCAACAGAGCTGGATCCGGTCGGCGGACTCGACCAACAATCCGCACCGGGCGTATCATCAGCTCCGCGCCTTCATCGCCAGCGAGGGGCACGGCAACCTCGCGCCTGTCCCGGCTCCGGTTCCCAGGGCGCGCTAGTGGCATGTATGAGCGAGTCCGTTAGCATGCGCCCAACCGCTTCCTTCGGCCGCGGCCCTGTGCCGAAGGCGTTCCGAGCCGCAACCACAGGAAGCGGTACTAATGTTCCGGCTGAGACAGGCCACTAGTCTATGACGGATCGTTTTCTCGAAGCCGCAATCGAAGAAGCGCGCAAAGGTCTGGCCGCCGGAGGCATCCCTATCGGCTCGGTGCTGGTGATCGACCGCGAAATCGTGGGCCGCGGGCACAATCAGCGGGTCCAGCGGGGCAGCGCCATTCTTCACGCCGAGATGGATTGCCTCGAAAACGCGGGACGCCTCGCGCCGGATGGCTACCGCCGAGCCACGCTGTATTCGACGCTCTCTCCTTGTGACATGTGCAGCGGGGCGATTCTCCTCTACAAAATCCCTCGCGTGGTGGCCGGCGAAAACCGGACCTTTCGAGGACCGGAGGAACTGTTGCGCTCGCGCGGCGTCGAAGTTATTGTCGCCGACGATCCCTCCTGCATCGCCATGATGCAGCAATTCCAGCGCGACCACCCCCGCTTGTGGAACGAAGACATCGGCGAAGGGGGCTCGCCCCCTCCTTCGAGCAAGGAAGCATGACCCTGTTGCGGTACGCTTGCTTCATGGCTGCGGTTAGCTCACTCACGATTCCCTCGTCCGGCCAGGGGCGCAACTACGGACGCTCCATGGTGATCAGCCAGCAAGGCATCGCCGCCACCAGTCAACCCCTCGCGTCCTCGGCCGCGGCGCAGATCCTGGCCAAGGGCGGATCGGCAGCCGACGCAGCCATCGCCGCCAACGCCGTGCTGGCCGTGGTCGAGCCGATGAAGTGCGGTCTCGGCGGCGACCTCTTCGTCCTGTACCGGGAGGCGAGCGGCAAGCTGACCGGGCTGAATGCGTCCGGTCCCGCTCCCAAGGCTCTCTCACCGGAGTATCTTCAGAAGCACGGTTTCAAATCGATGCCCACCGAAGGCATCCACACCTTCACGGTGCCGGGCGCGGTGGAGGGCTGGGCGAAAATGCATCAGCGCTACGGCAAGCTGCCTTGGAAGGATCTGTTCCAGGCCGCCATCGCTTATGCCGAGCACGGCTTCCCCGTCACCGAGGCGATTCAGGAATCCTGGACCGAGGCCGCGGCGCGCATAAAGGACAAACCCGAATCGGCGCGTGTGTTCCTGCCCGGCGGCAAGGCTCCGAAAGTCGGCGACGTGTTCAAGAATCCGGATATCGGCCACGCCTTGCGCCTTCTGGCCGAGCAGGGCCCCGATGCGTTTTACAAGGGCGAGATCGCCGCGGCGATGCTCAACACATCACGTGGTCTCGGGGGAAGTGTGACCGCGGAGGACCTGGCGAGCTTCTCTTCGGAATGGGTCGATCCCATTTCGATCGATTATCGCGGCTGGAAGATCTATGAGCTTCCGCCCAACACGCAGGGCTTCGCTGCGCTGGAGATGTTGAACATCATGGAGGCGACGCCCGCTTCGCCGCTCGGGCCCTTCAGCGCACCGGAGATGCATAAGCGTATCGAGGCGATGAAGCTGGCCTACGCCGACGTCCGCCGCTACAACGCCGACCCGCGGACCTACACCGCGCCGCTCGCCGGCTTGCTTTCGAAGGATTACGCTCGCAAACGGGCTGCCCTCATTAATCCACAGCGGGCGAATTGCAATGTTTCTAACGGAGACCCCGTCGGGAGCAACACCACCTACCTCACCGTCGTCGATAAAGATGGCAACATGGCAAGCTGGATCGAGAGCGTCTTTGAAGAGTTCGGCTCCGGCATCACCGCGCAGGGCATGGGCTTCATCCTGCAGAATCGCGGTGCGCTGTTCACGCTGGATCCGCATCATCCCAACGTGCTGGCCGGGGGCAAGCGTCCGTTCCACACCATCATCCCCGCCTTTATGCAGCGCGGCGATCTGCACATCGGTTTCGGCATCATGGGCGGCGCCAACCAGCCGCTGGCGCAAGCGCAGTTCGCGTCGAATCTCATCGATTACGGCATGAACATTCAGGAGGCGCTGGAATCCCCGCGCTTCACCAAGAAGAATTCGGGCGGCTGCGATGTTTCGATCGAATCCCGCGTGCCCGCCGCCACGCTGCAGCAGCTCTCCGAGCGCGGCCACGAAATCCGCATCCGCCGCGAATACACGCAGGAGATGGGCCGCGGCCAGGCCATCCTGCACGATTCCAAAACCAAAACCAACTACGCGGCGTCCGACCCTCGTGCGGATGGCGCCGCGATCCCGGAGCCCATAGTTCCATGAAAATCCCCACGCTTTGTTTTGCCGCGACCCTGGTAATGGCGCAAACGCCGCCAAAACCCGATTCTGCCGAGGTGACGCAGCATCTCGATAAAGCTCGAGCGCTCGCCGGCTCGCAATGGGCGCCCGCGTATCAATTCTTCTGCGTGGCTCCGCGCGCCAACAGTAACGACGATCCGCCCATTGAACCCACCAAGATTTTCGACAACGTCTACGTCATTGGCAACACCGGAACCGTAGTGTATGCGATCGATACGCCGGAGGGAATCATCCTGATCGACGCGCTGGCCGCCAATCAGGTCGAATCCGTGCTGCTGCCGGGCATGCGAAAACTCGGGCTGGATCCTGCGCGCGTCAAGCTGGTGGTGGTCGCGCACGGGCACCCCGATCATTTCGGAGGCTCGCCGTATTTTCAAGACCGCGGTGCACACGTGGCCATGTCTGCTATCGATTGGGACACGATCGCGCCGAGGCCCGGCGCTAAAGCGAAGGGCGCAGCTCCGCCCAAGCGCGACATCGAGATGAAAGAAGGGCAGGCGGTGGGGCTCGGTGGCGTGCAGATCATTCCGGTGCTGACTCCCGGCCACACGCCCGGCTCCATGGGCTTCATCTTTCCGGTGAAAGATGGCGGCAAAACATATATCGCCGGAATGTTCGGCGGGACCATGCTCACCTTCACGCGGCCGACGCCGGAGCAGTTCGCCGAGTACGCGAAGTCGATCGCGCACTTTCGCGCGGAGGCGGTGAAGGCGGGGGTCGAAGTGGAGCTGCAAAACCACCCCTTGATGGACGACCTCACCGGCCGCCTGGCGGCGATTCAAGCGCACGCCGCGGGCGGGCCGAATCCTTTTATAGTTGGACGCGATCGCTACCCCGTGTTTCTCGACGTCATGGCAGAGTGCCTGCAGGCGCAGGTCGCCCGCCGCCAGGAATAGAATCGTTAA
>CAWISY010000039.1:0-33922 GCA_963838455.1 Bryobacterales bacterium | reverse complement strand
AGTAACGCTGAGCATTGGAGCCGGTATCGCCACTTCCAGCGCCGCGATCGTGTGGGGCGCCCGCCAATGGCTCCCGCAGGCCGACCGCTGGCCGTTGGACGACTTCATGACGGTTGCGCATCTCGCCACTCTCCTGGTGTGGTGTTGGGCCTTCCGCCCCAAAGCGGCCGGCCCATCCGGCGGCGCCAAATCTCCCCACCCCTACGAAGCGTGGCCCTCGATTCAGGACCCGCCCCGGCCGGATCCGCCGGCAAAGATGACACGCGTTCTGCAAGATCAGGATAAGGAGATCATTGAGCATTCCGCCTTCGACGCTGGACTCGAAACTCAAGCAGCCAAGAATCGAGAAGGAGAAATTCAGGTCAGCATTCTAATTGTTGGCGCTGGTGAACACACCTGACCGGCTCTGGTCTTGAGCGATTAAAGTCGAGACCCCGCCGCGATCATCATCACCCTATCGGCCTCAAGATCTTCATCTGTGTTTTATCGGTGTTTATCTGTGGCCAACCTGTTTTTTTGTTTAGCGCCTGCCGCGGTAGGCGCCGCCGCCCCCGCCGCTGCCTTCGCGAGCGGCCATCGGGCGAGCTTCATTCACCACCAGCGTCCGGCCCAACAGATCCTTGCCGTGACAGTTGTCACAAGCCTTCTGCGCCGCCGCGTCGTCGTTGATTTCGACGAAACCGAATCCGCGGGCCTGTCCGGTAAAGCGGTCGCGCATGACCGTCACGGTATCGACGGCCACGCCGTTTTCAGCAAAGAAGTTCTGCACATCCTGTTCGTTTGCTGTGTAGGGGAGGTTACCGACAAAAAGCTTCTTCACTCAAAACTCCTTCGTCTGACAGGGGAAAAACGGGGATGGAAAACAACGGAAGGACCGCGACTTGTTGAGAGATACACTCGTAGGGCTGTTGCGCTTGAGCAAGCGGCGAGGAGGTAGGGACAGACCTCCGACGGGTGATGGTAGACGCGGGCACAAACCGGCTAAACGATCCGAAAATCAGACCAGATACTCCAATACGGCAGTAGTATGCCAGAAAGCACTTTCGGAGTCAAAGCAAAAAATATAGACGCTGCCCCGATTTATTTCTCTGCCCGAGCGCCTATCCCTATTGCTTCCCGAACAGCGTCGTCGGCCGGTCAAACTGGTCAGGAGCCTGAAACTGACGAAACCTCCGGCCCGCCAATAAAGCAATCCCCGAGGTGACCACCGGAAGCAAGTACCGCTCTCGATTCCAGAGGTTCGACGCTGCCGAACCGACCAGAAAACCGACAAGGGCCCACAGGACGAACGGAACCCTGCCCCGCGGCGGTTCCAACCCGGTTGCGCTGAGTTCGCGGCAAGTGAACAGAAACGGTATCCACCCGGCCAGCCCGATCACCATGACGATATCCGCAAGCCAGAACGGCTTCAAGACCAAGGGTGCGGAGCAGAAGATCAAGGCGAAACCCAGCCAGAAATTCTTGCGCCCCAGCAGCCGCCGGGTCCTCTGCAGCGCCCGTACCTCCAAATTGGCGGGTGCTTCCAGCGGCGGCAGAGAATAACTCCTCGCGGCGTCCACAATCTGCCGCAGTTCTTGGTCCCCAGCCAGAAACGACTCCACCACCGCGCGCGTGTCCGCACTGGCATCTCCCGCCAGATACACGGGCAGCAAATCGCGAACGATGTCCTTAGTCACTTGAGCTTCTCGCATGCACAGCTCCTTTAAGGTGTTTGTTAGTGACGCCTTGGGCCAGAAATAGCCTTGCGCAATGAATCTTGACCTTCACCGAGCTAAGCGGCAGCTTCAAGATCCGCGCGATCTCTTCGTAAGAAATGCCTTCCTCTGCGCGCAGCAACAGCGCCGCGCGATCCGTCTCCGGCAATGTCTGCAAAGCGGCGATCGTGCGCTGCAGATCCTCTTTGGACGCCGCCTGACGCTCCGCCATCCCAGCCACCGAATGCGTATCCTCTAATGGGTCCTGCTTTTTCCTCCGTCGCAGCTCATGAAGAAAAAGGTTGCGTGCGATGGTGAACATATAGCCTCGAACGGTCTCCATCCGAATCTCCGCAGCCGAATCCCAAATCCGCAGAAATGTTTCCGATACGATATCCTCCGCCAGCGCCGGATCGCCGCCCAGATACAGGGCGAATTGATACACCGCCCGGGCGTGGTTACGATACAGCTCTGTGAAGCTGCTCGCCTTGGGGGTTCCGTCCGCGTCCGGCATCGTCT
The DNA here is from genome assembly GCA_963838455.1 of Bryobacterales bacterium. GTDB lineage: Bacteria > Acidobacteriota > Terriglobia > Bryobacterales > Bryobacteraceae > Palsa-187. The sequence goes on along the minus strand of CAWISY010000039.1, from coordinate 31,709 downwards.
ATTCACTCTATCCACCAGGGCTCCGAAAGTTACCGTGGCTCACCCAAGCCCCGGATTATTTCTCCGTCCGGCTCTATCACTTCCCGCATCCACTCCCCGTCCATTTCCTGCTCCTGCCGCTATGGTCGAGTTGTAAGGAACTTCGTGGCCACGAAGCGCTGCCTGGTTTGGTGATGCTCAACTTCCGCCGGATATGCGGGTTTCGCCGTGCGGAAGACCGAAAGGATCGATCCTTTTAACTCTCGCGGAAAGCCGCGGGATCTTGAGAGAACGAGTTTGCGGACGCAGCTTACCGCTGCCCCGCTTAGCTTCCCGACGCAGTGCGATCGGGAGGGAACGAACCTCGAAGCGTGAATACCGCCGGCTCGAGCCAGCCGTGCAGGGACCCGTCGCGAGAGGCGATTCAAATCATTGGCGGCCGGGCACGCCCGGCGGAAGGCGGCTTATCGCGCGCCTTCCGATGCTCCCTAGGAAACCCCCGGCCGCCGCAGCGACTTCTTTACGCTCCCGCAGCCGAGGTGTGCTTGCAGAAGTGTGCCTACAATGACCTGATGGCCCCGGCACCCCATCCCCGCAGCTTCCCCCACAGTCTTCACCGAGCCGCGTGGCTCGCCGCCGCACCCCTGCTCGGCCTGCTCCTGTATTGGCGCGTCCCCTTCACCTGGTTCCTCAACGACGATTACGGCTGGATCGTGCTCACCCGCGACGTACACGAACACGGCCTCGCCCACGCCCTCTTCTCTCCCTTCGCGCAAGGCACCGTCCGCGTGCTCGACCGCATCCACTTCCTGGCTCTTTCGGGCTTGTTCGGCCCTCAGCTTTTCGCCTACCGCGCCTGCGGATTCCTCACTTGGATACTGGCTCTCACACTAGTGCTTCTAATCGGGGAAAAGCTCGCCGGATCGCGAGCCGCCGGAGCCTTGGCCGCCATCCTGTGGGCCGCCAACGCCAATTCGGTAGCCGCGCTGGTGCTGGTCTCGGCTTATTATCAATTGCTATGCGCCGTGCTGCTGCTGGCCGCTTTGTATGCGCGCCTCACCGAACGGCCCGTCTTGGAATGGACGTGCTATCTCGCCAGTTTCGGAGTGATGGAAATTGCTCCCATGTACGCGGCCGTCGCCCTGATCTGCGCGCTAGCTCTCAACCGGAAAGGAATCAGAAGCGCAGTTTGGATGTTTGTGCCTGCCGTCCTGTTCACCGCCGCCCATTTCCTGTTCGTTCCCAAGTCGGCTTCGGGACCGTACCGCCTCGCGCTCGATTCTCGCTTGCCCTCGACCATCGCCACCTACTTCGGCTGGACCTTCGAACCCGGCAGCTCCGCGCTGCGCTCCCATGCCGCCGAGTTCCAAGCCCCGGAGCTGCTGCTGGGCATGATCCTGGGCCTGACGCTGGGCTGGTTCTGCGTGCGCTGCCTGACACGGCGCGAATGGGCCGTCGGCATCTTCGCCGCATGGTTCTTGCTGACGCTGGCGCCGATGCTGCTGCTGCCGGATCACATCACGCCCTACTACCTGACCATCCCTTCCATCGGTCTGGCCTGGCTGGCCGGTTGGGCGATGGTGCGGGGTTGGCGCAGCGGGCGACTCGCACGATTCGCCGCGCTCGCGTTGCCGGCCGCGTATCTGATCGCCTCCGCCGGAGGGATAGAGGCTCAGACCCGCTGGTTTGAGCAGCGCGCCGACCGCATGCACGCAGTGGTGGAAGGAGTCGCCGCCGAGGCCGCCGCCTATCCGGGAGTCGCCATCGTGCTGGAAGGCGTCGATGCCGATCTGTACGATTCCGGCTACGAGAGCCACCCGTTCCTGGTGGCCGGCGTCGAGCACGTGTTCCGCGCTCCGGACGATATCTCCGACGATGGTCTCCGCGCCGCGGTCGCCAAGGGTCAGGCTCGAGTCCTCGAAATCCGCGGCAGCGCCACCGCCGACATCACCGACCGCTTTCGAAACTGAGCCGCGACCGAAGGAAGCGGTCTCCGGCGCTACGGCATCTCCGGCAGCGGCACCGGATACCGGCCTTGAAAAATCTCGCCGAACAAATCCACCGTTTCCTGGTGCACCAGGCCGTTGTCCGCCAGAACATGTTTGCCGCGCAGATCGAACGGCTCGCCGTGCATGCCGGTCACCGTGCCGCCGGCTTCGCGCACCAGCAGCGCTCCCGCCGCCATATCCCAGGGGTTGAGGCTGAACTCCCAGAACAGCTCCAGCCGTCCGCACGCGACATACGCGAGGTCGATTGCCGCCGCCCCCGCGCGCCGCACCCCGTGCGACAGCATCGCGAGCTGATAGTAGAAATGGATGTTGACGTTCTGGTGCCGCTTGCGCGAAGGAAAGCCGGTGGCCACCAGCGAATCCTCGATGCGCGCCGCCTTCGAGACATGAATGCGCTTGCCGTCCAGATACGCGCCCGCGCCCGCTTCCGCCGTGAACACCTCATTGCGCGTAGGGTCGATCACCACGCCGCAGATCAGCTCGCCCGCCCGTTCCAGCGCCAGCGTAACGTTGAACACCGGGAATCCGTGCGCAAAGTTGGTGGTGCCGTCCAGCGGATCGACGTACCAGCAGTATTCGGACGTTCCCTCCCGCCGCCCGCCTTCCTCCGCCACAATCACGTGCGTCGGGAAGTGGGCGCGCAGCCGCTCCACGATCAGCTTTTCGCTCGCGCGATCGGTCTCGGTCACCAGGTCGTAGTCGCCCTTCAGCTCGAAGCTGTGATCGGCCAGGCCGCGCCGCTTCATTGCCGCCTGGATCAAGGCCGAGGCCTCGCGTCCGATCTCCACTGCCGTGTCTAAATAAGAGGCCACAGTGCACTTCTGAGCCGCGCGCGCCAGCAAGCGGTTTTTGGGATTCTCAGCATCCTCTTAAGGGATCTCGAACAAATACTTGATGTCGTGTTTGTACAGGAACAGGTTCGGCTCGCCCTCGCGGGTTAGGCGGATGAAATGCGTGTCGTAGAATTCGATCACTCCATCCACTTCCTGGTTGTCGCTCAAACGCACGCGCACGGGAGTGCGGTTCTCAATCAGCCGCTTGAGATAGTTCACCTCTTCCAAGGTATGGTCGGGAGCTTTGGCTTGGCTGACTTTTCCTGGCACGTTTTGGATGGATAACGACTAAGACGCCTGGCCGGTTAGCGGCCTGTATTTCCATAGTAGCCCGCACGGGTCGAGGGCTGCAAACCCTCGCGCGACATCGCCACCTTCACCGGATGAAACGCCGGAGCGTCTTTGGGCAGACCGCTGGGATAATATGCCAGCAGGTAGGTGCGGCGCAGATCCAGCAGAATGTCGGCGAAGGTCCGATCCAGTTGCGCGCCGATGGTTGCGTAGAACCAGCGCCCGCCGGTGTCCTGGGCCATCTGCTTCAGAGCGTTCTCGCCCCCGATGTTGCGTCCCGCGTCATTGGTGATGGGGACGATGATGATCGGATACACCACCGCATCGGCCGTCTGCGCATCCTTGATCGCGTCCGCGTAGTGATACTTGCTGGTGGTGTCGCCGCCGTCGGTGACGATCACCATCACGTGCCGGCCGTCGCGGCTGCTCACCCCTTCCGCGCCGAAATGGATCGCATCGAACAGCGAAGTGCTGCCGGTGGAGTTGAGGCTGCGGATGCTCGAGTTCAGCCGGTTCAGATCGTGCGTGAAGTCGCGCAGCAGCGTTACCGCGTCATTGAACGAGTACACCGCGGCGGCGTCCTTGGGGTTGCCGCTCCCCACCAGCGCTTTGAAGAAACGCTCCAACGAAGACCGCTCCGCGCCGACATCTTTCAGCGTCGAGCTGCTGATATCGATCAGCACCGACACCGACAGCGGCAGCGCCGTCTGCCGCTCGAAGGCTTCAATCTGTTGCTTGACGCCGCAATCGTAGACCGTAAAATCGGACTTCTCGAGCGACCCGACCAGCTCGCCGTGCGCGTCCTTCACGTTCACCAGCAGGCGGACCATCCGCGTCTCGGAGCGGAACGTCGGCGGCTGCTGGCCCAGCAGCGGCAGCAGGGAAATCATCGCGAGCGCAGTCTTCATGGGCTTTCTATGCGCGGGCCTTCACCACCGCATCGTCCCATTCGCCGTCCACCCACACTTCGCCGTCGGCGAAATATTCCTTCTTCCACACCGGAACCAGCCGCTTCAATCGGTTGATGCCTTCAAGCGCAGCCTCAAACGCCGGCTTGCGGTGCGGAGCCGTCACCACCACGGCTACGCTGGCCTCGCCGATCTCGATGCGCCCCAGCCGGTGCACCATCGCGATGCGCCCGATGGCGTAGCCGGCGGCGATCTCCCGCCCAATCTGCGCCATCATCTTCACCGCCATGGCCTCGTAGCATTCGTATTCCAGGTACCGCGTAGCCCGGCCCTTGGTGTTGTTGCGCGCCACGCCCTCGAAGTCGACGACGGCTCCGTCTTCGCCGCGCAGCAGCCGCTGGATGATGCGTTTGGTATCGATGGGTTCGCGCGTCAGCGCGAAGAAATTGCCCGTGTCGCCATCGCTGATCTCCTGAATGTAGCCGTCGGGCGCGGGGCCGGCGCCGCCGCTGACCGGCGGCAGAAACGCCACTTCGTCCCCCTCCTTGAGCATCGCCGAAGGAGCCGCGAACTCCTGATTCAGCGCCAGCACCACGCTCTGCGCCATGCCTTGCAGGCGCGGAAACAAGGCCGCGTAATGCTCGAAGATCGCCCCCAGCCGGCCTCCCTCAGGAAGCTCCAAAAAGTCCTCACGCCGGCCGGTAATGTCGCGGAGAACCCCGAAAAATAAGACGCGGATACGCACCGTTGCTGTCATAGTAACAGACTGTTTTGAAAGCGTTCCGGTTTCCGCGATTCGGTAGAATGGGGAACCGTGTCCGAACCCTCTTTCGACACCCGAGTGCGCGTCCGCTACGCCGAGACCGACCAGATGGGCGTGGTCTACCACGCCAACTACCTGGTTTGGATGGAGGTGGGCCGCGTCGAGTATTGCCGCTCCCGCGGATTCCGCTATCGCGATCTGGAGACTGCGGGCGTTCTGCTGGCCGTGGTGGAAGCCAACTGCCGCTACCTGGCCCCCGCACTCTACGACGATGAAATCGTCATACGCACCACCATCGAAGAGGCCACCCCGCGGTTGGTCCGCTTCGGCTACCAGATGTTTTCCTCCGAGAACGGACGCCTGCTGGCAGAGGGTTTCACCAAACACGTTTTCTGCGGACGCGACCGCCGGGCCGCCAAGCTGCCGAAACAGTTCCACGCAATATTTGGCGTCGCCCCTCCGCCCGAGCCCTCAGCCTGACCCGGTCCCTCAGGGGCGGCTCGGCCGGACGCCGTGACGGCGATACAATGCGCCGCCTGATCGGCCGGGCAGCCCATAGGCGTGGTGCCGAAACACCAGTGATACGATAAGGTAAATTACATGTTCCCGTCTTGGGAACTGCTCTTGTCGCCTCTAGGAACACGCCTCGAGCAACTACGGAATCTGGCTGAGATCCACTCTGTGGTGCCCGTCCAGGTTTTCCAAAGCCGACGGGCGCATTTTCGTGATGGGGCTGGAAGCGCGGTCACTCACCAAAAGCGATCCTGATGTGATCCAAGCTCTGAAGCCAGGGCGGACGCACTGCGCGTGAAGTCAAAGATCGAGAACCTCATTGGGAGCCTCATTGAGCCCCTCTGCAGGGCATACGCGTCGCTCGGCTGCCGGAAATGCCGGGCCAGCCTTCAGGGTTCGTCTTGGTCTACATTCCGCCCACCGACGGGCTGCCGGTTCGCTCGCGAAAGCATTCAAACTTCTACATGCGGTAAGCGCGGGCACGTTCCCCATGGAATATTTTCCAGCTTGCCGGCATGTTCGGCCGGCGGCAACGTCCAGCTTTGTCGTTGTGGGCACCTATGGGCGGCATCGATAGCCCCACAATGCAAGTCCTACTATGAGCGGAGGTTTTCGTGGGCATTAAGAACTCGGGCCGCGTCATCGCGCGGCTTCCAAGCTTGCGATACGCAGTTGTCCCGGGCATCAATTTCGCGGCCTATTGCTTAGATGGAAACGGCCACTGGGGCTTCCGTTGCGTCCTACCACCGAAGGCTGGGTCTTGTTTGGGCGGGGCGCACACGGCGTCATCCATCCAGCGACGCACCGCGAAATCGTCCAAGCTGGCGCAGCCCTCTCCGGTGGCACAATGGCTACCGGTAGGCGCTCCGGAGCGCTGGCCCAATATTTTCCGGCGTTTGAAATGCGGGTTGGCTGCAGATAGTGTTTCATATCAAGACGCCTCCCATCGCGTTGCCAGAAGCGGACCGGCACTGCAAATTCGGGCAAGGCCTCCCCTCAGCGCTTGAGGGCACGGACCCCGGTGTTGGCTCGGGCGGCTGCCATCCGCCTGATCCTCTCGCCGATAGAGGCGCTTCAATGTTCGGAGACGAAGAAGAACCGCACTGCTGCGATGCGAAGAAGACTGTCCACAAACCCCGCCGTAGAAATGGTCCCCCGCGTGCTCGGAGAAATCGGGTCCGAGACATTCTTGATGCGAGGAATAAGGATTGAGAAAAGGGGAGGAAAACGAAATGAACTTGACTGCTGTTGTAATAGCGCTTATCGGCGCTCTCGAAGTGAGTCGCGCCGCCCCCATCGCTTTCGAGACATGGCCCAAGGCCATCAACGATCTGGGACAGATCGTCGGATTCTCATCCGACATAGCTGGGACGCATGGCTTCCTGGATACGAACGGGGTTTTTACATTCCTCGATCTGCCTGGGACCACGGACACGATCGCGTATGGCATCAACGATGCCGGCCAGATTCTCCTATATGACAATCAGCATTCAGAGAGCTTCCTGTACTCGGCGGGCCAGCTCACGCCGATAAATTCTCCTAGCGGCTTATGGGTTTGGGTTCAAGGCATCAATAATGCCGGCCAAATTGTCGGAGTCTACGGCAATGGCACTTCCTCCGTCGCGTTCGTGGACACGGGTGGAATTTTTACCACCCTCGATGCTCCCGGCAGCTTTGGGACAGGTCCAGGAGCAATCAATGATGCAGGACAGGTCGTTGGAGTGTTTTCTACGGAACCCTCACTAGGCATATTAGTGGAGTCCGGTTTCTTGTACTCAGGGGGGGCTATACGACTCTCAATGTACCCGGCATTGTGGAGGTATCGGGTATCAACGATGCAGGGCAGATTGTTGGAGGTTCCAGCGGTGGCGGGTTCCTGTATAGTCAGGGATCATATACAATCATCACTCCGCCCGGCGCCACGGGAAGCGTACTCACCGGTATTAACAACTTGGGGGAGATTGTCGGCGCAATTGCACCTGGTGAAGGCTTCCTGGATGTGAATGGCGTTTTTACCTACATTGAAGCGCCGGCAACAGCCTTTACGCCTGAACCAGGTTCGTTAATAACGCTGGGGGGCGGCCTTGCCTTGCTCATGCTCCTGAGGCGCGGCCACCGCGCGAAATCGCATTGAATCCCAAAACCGCCAATGATCACCGGTCATGAAGGACGTGCAATAGTAGCGTCCCGCCGACGTCTTTAAGCCAAGGTTGTGGTGGGGCATCTAGCGAACGTGAACGCATGTGCCCTGCTTGCTCTCTCTAGGCCATCGCACAGCTATGGCCGAGGAGTGATGGCCTGCCGACAAGTCTTCGTCCATCACGGAAGTCTGCTGAGAAAAGGCCATGGGCCCATGGCCGTCCCGGTGCGCAAGCTGGTCGCTCAAAGAAATTGGCGGGAGCAATTGACTACGACTCCTTCGATTCGAGATCTGGAATCTCAAAGGCAGGCGGGTGCTTATGCGCGCCGATTTCAATGCTCCGTTGCCCGCGGCGGCAAGGAAAATACCCGCGACAACTGCGGACGCGACCGTAGGGCCGCCAAGCTGCCGAAACAGTTCCACGCCATCTTTGGCGTCGCCTCTCCGCCCGAGCCCTCAGGATGACCCAGCTCCTCATGAGCCGGGCGCTATTCATTTCGCAATGTCTGCGCAGGATCGATCCGCGCTGCACGAATCGCTGGAGGTAATGCAGCCAACACAACCGCACCCAGCAGAGTCAGAACGGGAATCGCAACCATGCTCAAGTCAGTCATCCTGACCTCGAACAGTAAGCTTTCCAGAAAACGGCCGCCGGCCACACCGCCAGTGACGCCGACCGCCAAGCCGAGAAACACCATGCCCAAGATGCCCGCGGTGACGCGCCGCACCACGTGAGGGGAGCTGGCGCCAAGAGCCAGGCGAATGCCGATTTCCCGCCTCTGTTGCACCACCGAGTAGTTCAGGACGCCGTAGAGTCCGATCGCCGCCAATGCGAGAGCCACGATGCCAAAGAACATCGACAGCGTAGCGAGCAGGCGTTCGCGAATCAATTGCCGCCTCACAAACGAGTCCTGCGTGTCCAGGCTGCGCACGTGAAAATCGGAACGGGCTTGGGTGATCTCCTGGCGAAGTACCGAAGCAAGTTGAAGCGGATCGCCGGTGGTTCGAACGATGAAGGTTCCTTGGGACTGCTCTCCTTGCGGAAGGTAAACCGTGGGATGGAACGGTTCGCGGAGGCTCTGGTAACTGGCGTCGCGCACATAGCCGACGATCTCCATGCGTGCGCTGACGTCCTTACCTTGGCGGACGTCCACCAATTTGCCGACCGGATTCTGCCCGTCGAAATAGGTGCGCGCGAATGCCTCATTCACAATTCCGACTCCGGCGACCGGCTGGTTCTGCGCTTCCAAATGCGGTGCACCGTCGCCGAGGCGGAAGTCGCGTCCCGCGAGGAGGCCGATGCGCATGGTGTCAAAGAATCCCGGCAATACGCCGAGGAAGTACGGCGACAGAACTTCAACCGGCCGGCCGGGAACCCGGACCGTGCCGATCCAGCGATTGCCGGTCAACAGGCCCCAGTTCGATAGCGCTACAGCTTGCACGCCGGGAATTTGGCGAAGGCGGTCCACCACCTGCGCCTGGACCACTTGAGGCTGCTTCACGCTGAAGTCGGTTTCGAGCAAAAGAAGACCCTTCGGCGAGAATCCGAGGGGCCGGTTTGACAGACGCTCAAAAGTCGCGATAAAGATTCCCGCAACGAACAGCACCAGGACACAGAAAGCCATCTGAGCGGCTACCAGCCAATTCATCAGCCGGCGGCGCGTGTGCGGATTTTCGCCGCCCTTGAGCGCATGCATCGGCTTGACGGACGAGGCGCGGAGCGCGGGCGCGAGTCCGAAGAGAAACGTGACCAGGACCGTCAGCGCCACGCCGAACCCAACGGCCCGCCAATCCGCATCGAGAACCAGCCGGACAGGATCGTCCGGCGGCGCCAGCATCGAAACGACAAGAGGCGCGGACCATCGCGCGAACAAGGTCCCCAAGGCCGACGCCGCGATTGCCAGCAGCGCGCTTTCCACCAGCACCAGTTGAATCAGACGCCCGCGTCCCGCGCCGATGGACACCCGCAAAGCCATCTCCCGCGCGCGCGTGGTGGCTTGGGCCGTCAGCAAATTTCCGACGTTGGCGCAGGCGATCAGAAGCACCAGCGCGACCAGAGCTCCGAGGATCAGCATGGGCCGGCGGTAATTTTTCTGTAAGCCCGACGCGCCGGAGCCTGCGGGAAAGAGAGCCACGGATTGGCTGAGGTATGCATCGATGGTCTGCTTGGGCGTGTCGGATTGAAAGGTTCTGACACGTTCCTGGTGTTCACGCAAGAGGGCCGCCTGCAGTGGCTGGCGAATCTGCTCGGGCGTGACCCCCTGCTTGGGACGCACCCAGATTTGAAACCAGGACCAACCCGGAGATCCGTCTGGGCTCTTTAGTGCCCGGTGCATCATCGACGGAATGAAAACATCCGTCACGACTCCGGGCTGGGTGCCGGTGAACCCGTTCGCGGCCACGCCCACGATCTGAAAGCCGTCGTCTCCTATATGGAGCGTCCGGCCGAGCACTTTGGGATCGCGTCCGAAGCGCCGTGTCCAATAGTCGTAGCTCAAGACGGTGACGGCGTGCGAGCCGGGTGTCAGGTCGTCATTGGGCGTAAGCAGACGGCCGAGAGCCGGCTGGATTCCAAAAACTCCGAAGACATTGCCGGAAACATACTGCTGGTAGATTGATTCGGGCTCCTCGCCGGAGTCGAGTAGATCGTCCTCCCGCCCGGAGCCGCCGATCAGCATCGCGTCCGCGCGGTCTCCAATGGTCTCACGATACTTTCGAAACGTCGGATAGTCGAAGGCGTCCTCATAATCCGGGCGGCCATCGCGATCGAGAACATTAGTAACCGCCAGGAAGAAGAGCCGCTGCGGAGCGGCGACGGGCAAGGTGCGCCACAGCACCGCATCGACGAGACGGAATGCCGCGGTGGTCGCGCCGATGGCCAGGGCGAGCGATAGAACCGCGGCTGCGCTGACGACACGATTCTTCTTGAGTTGGCGCCATCCGAACCCGACGTCGGAGGCCAAAGCATCCAGCCACGGCAGCAGCCGCAGGTCGCGGCTTCGCTCGCGCTGAAGCAGCGTTCCGCCAAACGCGCGACGGGCTTCCTTGGCCGATCGGCCGCGCGCGATCGCCTCCTCGACATGCGAGGCCAGTTCCTCATCGAGATCGCTGGTGATCCGTCCACGTCGGAACTGATTCCGAAGCCGTCCGATCCATGACATGGCTGCCTTCCTACCTTTCCATACTAAGACATCTTAGTACAGAGACATCTGAGTGACAATGGAGCGGACACGCCGCTACGTATATAAGCTGTCGATCTTCGCTCGCGGTTGGCAGTAGCCGGCCCTACTTGGACGTAATCAGCATCTTCGGCGTCACCCTCCTCCGCCCGACCCGGCTCCGCTCTCTCTCGAACTCACGGGGGCGAGTCGGCCGAACGCCGGGATGGCGACCTCACAGGAGCTTGGTCGTCGCCGATCGGCTGGGTTCTGTTATGGGTTACGATCGCCGTCGACTGAGGACCAATCCTTCGACAGATCCTGAACGAGACTGCTTAGCTCCTGAAATGCGTTATCAATGCCGGTGGCAGGAAAACCATGAACGACGCGATTGCGAACTTCCTGGCAGCGAAGAGCCGCTTCAAACTCCAACATTGTCAGCTCGCCTTGCGAATAAAGTTGCCGGATCAGGATCGCGGGGGCGAGCCGGTCCACCGGTATGCCGGAGGCGCGGGCCTGATGACGCATCATGCCCTCAAGGGCAATCCAAAGGATCAGATACGCGGCTGCTTTTTCGCCTGCGCCGTTCAACTGCTGTGCCGCCTCTAGCCGACGTGCAATCTTGTCCCATGAGAATGTATCTTCCTCTTCCCAAAGCGACCCCGGTTCTACCACATCCTGTCCGGTTATCAGCACGAATCGCCATCCCTGGTGACGGCCGATTTCGTCGGCCAGTGATTTTAGCTGGTCGAATGACAGGTTCCGTGTTTGGCTCTTGACCTCGACGATCGTGGCGACGCCGCCTTTTCTTGCGAGCAGATCCGGGTGATAGTCGCCCAAGTCAAACGGAATCGCATCCGCGCCTGGCTCTAGAATCACCTCATAGCCATCGTTCCGGTAGCGTTCCGCCACGGCGCCAAGAAGTTCGTGTTCGGATTGCGTAAAGCTGCTCATAAATACTCCCCCAGCGGACGCGAGTCGGTCACCTTGACGTAGACGCATTCTTGACCCGAACTTACTCCAGCAAAAACTAGGTCGGGGAGGCGCGTGAGGTCGAACGCGCCAGCGAGTGATCTCCGGTGGCTTTCAACGTCAGTAATTAGTGAGTCATCGGAGAACACCAGGCCAACGAGGGCATCTTGGATGGGTTTTACTATGTTGTCGGCGTCGGGAGGGGAGACGCCACAAAGGTAAACCAGCGTCAACTGCAGATCGCCGCCTTGGATCGCTGGGCCGTTCCAGACCTTGGCTGCTTCGGCGCGGACGTATGCCTTCCATCCGTTCAGATTCCGGCGCTTCGCCTGGAGCGACAGGGGGCGTTTCGGAATCAAGAATTCAATTCTACTAGGCACGTCGGGAGGGTCCTGTTGGTTTGTCCGCTCAACCGCATTTCGATGCAAATCGTCTTCTCATCGCCATAGTAGCGCGTCCGGGTCCTTGGGCTGGTGTTACTCCCGTGAAAACGCCGATCGCGGAAGTCGCTTGCGAAACGCCATGGCCCATAGACTTCCCGGTGCGCAGGCTGGCCCACCGAAGGAAACCCGCGGTGGCATTGGCTTCGACTCTTTCGATTCGAGATTTTGATCCTAACGGCAAGCGCGTGTCTATGCGCGTCGATTTCAATCCTCCGTTGGCCCGCGGTGGACGCCACCGCCGGGCAACCAAGCTACCAAACAGCTCAGCCCCTCCTCGGCGGTGACCGGGATCGCATTCGAAAAGTTAGAGGTTTTTTCGCACTTTCCCGTTGCTCCTTGTTGACCGGGCGCTCGAAGTCCGGTAATAATTTTAAAGGAGCTGGATTGTCATGATGAATGCTCTGCGCTACTCCTTCCGGCAGTTTCGCCTTTCCCCCGTGTTCTCTCTGGCGGCGATCCTGACTCTCGCTCTCGGCATCGGGGGCACCACGGCCATCTTCACCCTCATCCACGCCGTCATGCTGCGGTCCCTCCCGGTGTCCGACCCCCAACTTCTGTATCGCATTGGCACCGGAGACCTTTGCTGCGGCGTAGGAGGGCTCCAGGACCAATGGGGACTGTTCTCCTTCTCCTTTTATCAGCGCCTCGCGGCGGCCACGCCGGAGTTTGAGCAACTCACGGCCTTTCAAGCCGGATGGGGACGCGTGAACGCCCGCCGCCAGGGCTCCTCCGATTCCGGGCAACCCCCCGGCTCCGGCCAACCCCTCACCTCCGAATTTGTCACCGGCAACTACTTTTCGACTCTCGGCGTCCGCGCCTACGGCGGCAGGTTGATCACCCCCGATGATGATACGCCCGCCTCCGCGCCCATAGCCGTTCTCAGCCACCGGGCTTGGGAAACCATTTATGGCGCCGATCCCGCCGTGGTCGGCTCCACGTTCACCATCGAGCAGCATCCTTTTACCATCGTCGGCGTCACTCCGCCCGGATTCTTCGGCGACACGCTGAACGCCGACCCTCCCGATATCTGGATCCCCATCCAACAGTTCCGCGTGGTGGCGGGTAGCGGCCCGTTTCAGAATTCGATCGGCCTGTCGTGGCTGCGCGTCATCGGCCGCCTCAAGCCCGGCGCCTCCGTCACCGGCATGGCGCCACGTCTCACCGGAGTCCTTCGCAACTGGATCCTGCACGATGCCGCATTCCCACCCGACTCCATGCCGGACATCGTCCGCAATCTCCCGAAGCAATCGATCGATGTCATTCCCGCCGGCGCGGGCATCACCGTCATGAAGCAGGAGTCCGGCCGCAGCCTCCAGATCCTTTTCGCCGTGTGCGGAATGGTTCTGCTGATTGCCTGCGCCAACGTTGCGAATTTGTTGCTGGCTCGCGCGGCTTCACGACGATCGCAGACAGCCGTGCGCCTGGCCCTGGGCGCCAGCAGAAGGCAGATCGTCGCGCAGGCGCTGTTTGAAAGCGTGGTCCTGGCGATCGCCGGCGGAGCCGTCGGACTGCTGGTCGCTACCGGAGCCGCGCGCTTGCTCCTGCTGTTGGCCTTCCGCAGCGCCCATTTCCTCCCCATCAGCCCCTGGCCCTCGCCGCTCGCTCTGGCCTTCGCATTCGTTGTGGCTTTGCTCACCGGCATGATTTTCGGCGCGGCGCCTGCTTGGTTCGCCACCCGCACCGATCCCGTCGAAGCCTTGCGCGGAGCCGGCCGCAGCACCGCGGATCGCTCCGGATTCACTCGCACCGCGTTACTGGTGGTGCAGACTGCGCTGTCGGTGGTTCTGGTGGCCGGAGCTACGATGCTCGCGCGCAGCCTGAGTAATCTGCAAAACCAAAACTTCGGTTTCCGCACCGACGGGCGCGTGATGGTGTCCCTGCTCAGGCCTCCCTCGGACTACTCGATCCCTCAGTTAGAGGCCGTGTATCGGCGGCTGGAGTCGGGCCTGAAAAGTATTCCCGGCGTCCATGGAGCAGGTCTCGCCCTCTACAATCCGCTCACCGACAACTGGGGAATGCCGGTCTTTGTCGCCGGGCACCCGCGTGAGCCCAACCGACCGGGAGCCTCTTGGGACCGCGTCAGCGCGGATTTCCTCCAGAACCTCGGCATGAATGCGATTCGCGGACGCAACTTCACCGCGGCCGACAATGAAACCTCCCGGCCGGTGGCCGTCATCAATGAGGCGTTGGCGAAGCGTTTTTTCAAACCCGGCGAGGACCCCATTGGGCAGCATTTCGGCATGTCGCAGCCGTCCGCCGGGACGTTCGAAATCGTCGGGATTGTTCCCGATGCCAAGTTCCAAGGCTTCGCCTTGTCGAAGCCCGTGCGGCCCATGTTCTACGTCCCGCTCGCTCAGCACGTCTTTTATTCCAACGAGGCGGGTATGCAGAACCAGGAAGACTATTCCCACCTGGTGCAAGGCTTGATGCTGGTGACCGATCGCGCTCCCGGAACGATGGAGCCGGAACTGAAGCGCGTCCTCGCCGAGTCCGATCCCAACCTCACCATCAACAGCATTCGCACCGTTCGCGCGCAACTGGACCTCAGCTTCGCCCTGGAGCGTTCGGTCGCCGGGCTTGCGGGACTGTTCGGTTCCGTCGCCCTGCTGTTGGCCGCGATCGGACTCTATGGCGTAACCGCGTACGCCGTCGCCCAGCGGACCAATGAAATCGGCATCCGCATGGCCCTCGGCGCGGATCGCGGCAGAGTGATCCGATCCGTGCTCGCCCAAGCCTTCCTCCGCGTGCTGGCCGGCCTTGCGCTGGGACTCCCGCTCGCCCTGGGCGCCGCCCGCCTCATTGCTGCCCAGTTGTATGGAGTCTCTTTCTGGGATCCGCTGGCGCTGGCTGGCGCGGCGTGCGCCCTTGGCCTCTGCTCGCTGGTCGCGGCGCTGATCCCGGCGAGCGTCGCAGCGTCGATCTCTCCCATGAATGCCCTCCGGGCGGAGTAGATTTGAACGCGTTCAGATTCTTCTTGACAACAGTGGGCTGAAGGGGCAAAATCATATTTGAACACGTTCAGATTATTCGACGCGTTCGGAATGGAGGCCCTTGATGTACATCGTTGTTTGCTATGCCGCTTATCTTGCCGTCAGCTTGGCTGTGACCATCTGGGTGGCCCAGACGCTCCGGCACAACGGACGCAGTTTCCTGGTGGATGCCTTCCATGGCAACGGTCAACTGGCGGATTCCGTCAATCACCTGCTGGTGGTCGGCTTTTATCTCATCAACATCGGCTATGTGACGCTGGCCTTGCGAACCGGCGCTCAAGTGGAGACGGCCAGGTCGGCGATTGAGCTGGTCTGTGACAAGATCGGCGTCGTATTGCTGGTGCTGGGTGGGATGCACTTCTTCAATCTCTACGTTTTTAACCGGCTGAGGCTAAGAGGGCAGGCCGAGCTGCGGCCGCCATTGCCGCCGGATGCGCGCATTTCGATTCAGCCGGGGTTGTGATGTCACCCGTCACCAGCCTCACGATTATTTACGATGCGGACTGCGGTCTCTGCAGCCGCACCAGGGATTGGATTGGCCGGCAGGAGCCGTTCGTTGGGATCGGTTTCGTGGCATCCGGGTCGCCGGAAGCAAGGGGCAGATTCCCGCAACTGCCCGCCGGTGAGCTCGCGGTGGTTGCGAATACCGGAGATGTTTGGCTCGGCAACAGCGCCTGGATCGTGTGCCTGTGGGCCCTGCGCGGGTACCGCGATCTTGCCTTCCGATTGACCAGTCCGTTGCTCTTGACGATGGCTCGCGAAGCATTCGCGGTTCTATCGAAGAGCCGCTCGGCACTCTCCGTCATGCTGGGACTGAAGAGCGACCGGGAACTGGAGCAGCAGCTCAGGAAGGTGGTTGCGCCAAGATGCCACAGCGGATCGAACTAAAGGCCGCTGCGAAAAGTGAAGAGACCCGCGAGCGGATTTTTAACGCCGCCCTGGCCCTGTTTCACCGGCGCGGATTCGAGGCGGCTACCATGCGGGAAATTGCCGCAGAGGCGGACGTTGCCACGGGAGCGGCTTATTACTACTTCGCCTCCAAGGACGCCATCATTATGGATTTCTACCGGCGTTCCTCGGCAGAAATGCAGTCCAAGATGGAGCTTGCCCTGAAAAACGCGAGCGGCCTGGAGCAGCGCTTGCGCGAGTTGATCCGCGTGAAGCTGGAGCATTTCTCGGCCAACCGGGAAATTCTGCGAGCGCTGCTCAGAAATGGAGCGGACCCAAAGCATCCCCTCTCGCCCTTCAGCCCTGAGACCAGTGAGATTCGGGATATCGACATCGCCTGGTTTCGTCGCATCTTGATCGATAGCGGTGTGCGAATCCCTCGCGACCTGGAACCGCATATGCCCGACGTTCTGTGGTTCTTCCAGATGGGTGTGATCTTCTTTTGGGTCATCGATGAATCACCCGGCCAGGAGCGCAGTAAGAGGCTGCTCAGTCTCGGCGCAAAGAGCGTAACTTCTCTGATTCGCGTGTCGGCGCTCCCGCTCATGCGCCCGGTGCGCAAGGCCGCGCTGGAGCTCATTGAGATCGTGAAGGGAGCCGTTTCGTAGATTGCGCAGGTCCGCTATGTGCTGCTGATGCGCTTCACCTGTGCCCGTAATTCGTGAAAACGTAATCTCTCGACTTCACTGAGGTGTGGCACGTGAACCCGCACTTCGCATCGTTCCCCTGCGGCGGCTTGTCAGCCATGGTGCCGGGAGCGAACGTGTCGGACGCAGTCTCATAATCGAACGTGGCGTATCCCCACCCACCGCTGTCTGCGAACCTTTTGCTGTCCTTCACCATGAAGTCGACATCATGCTGGGTACCCGGCACCGTCGCTCCGAGGGACATCTCCGACTTTATCGGGTTCCAATGAATCTTCGCCAGCTTGGCGCCGTCGGGGAAAGCCTTGCCGTTGCCGGGAATGCCGTCCCTGTAGGCCTTGATCATTACAGGATTCCCGAGGATCGCAGCGATATGCGTTCCATTCTGACTGATGGAGACAACCGGCCAGTCCTCGTATCCTTTGAACTCCGAAAATGAGAGCCCGCCGGGCACTTTCACCGTGTACTTATTCTGAACAGCCCTGGCGACCGCTGCCAGAGCACAGAACAATACAGCAACGAATACCATCACACCTATGCTTTTACGCTTCACGCCGAATCTCCTTGGTTGAACTTACGCAGTTCCTTGATTCGCTAGCAGTGCAACTTGCTCTCCAACCCGGATTCTGGCGTTGTGCACGTGCGCAAGATCGCGCTGAGTTGTGGAAGCGCGATGTTCCATTGACAGTCGAGTCCGATTTGTCGTGGGGCCGACACAGCCTGGCCCGCTCCAGGAAACCCGCGGTAGCATTGAACATGGCTCTTTCGATTCGAGATCTGGATCTCAACGGCAAGCGCGTGTTTATGCGCGTCGATTTCAATGTTCCCTTGGCCGCCGGCGGCAAGGAAATTACCAGCGACAAGAGAATCCGGGCGTCGCTCCCGAGCATTCAATACGCCCTGGATCACGGCGCGGCGCTGATTCTGGCCAGCCACCTGGGGCGGCCGAAAGGCAAGCCGAACGCGGAGATGAGCCTGGCTCCGGTGGCGGCGAAGCTGGCCGAGCTGTTGAAGCGCCCGGTGAAGATGGCTCCCGATTGCGTGGGTCCGGAAGTGGAGGCGATGCTGCCCGCTCCGGGCGAAGTTCTGCTGCTCGAAAATCTCCGCTTCCATGCCGAAGAGGAAAAGAACGATCCGGAATTCTCGAAGAAATTGGCCCGCCTGTGCGATGTCTACGTCAATGACGCTTTCGGCAGCGCCCACCGCGCCCACGCGTCTACCGTCGGCATGATCGCTTTTGTGAAGCAAGCCAACGGTGTAAAACAAGCTGGGGCCGGCCTGCTGATGGACAAGGAGCTGGAATATCTGACCAAGGCTACGCGCAATCCGGCTCGCCCGTGCGTGGCGATTCTAGGAGGCGCGAAAGTCTCCGACAAAATCGAGGTCATTCAGAACCTGATGAAGGTAGTGGACAAGCTGATGATCGGCGGCGCCATGGCGTACACGTTTCTGCGCGCGCGCGGGGAATCCACGGGGAAATCGCTTGTGGAGGAAGACAAGCTGGACCTGGCAAAGGAGCTGATGGCGCACGCCGGCGGCAAGCTGATGCTTCCGGTGGATCACGTGGTGGCCTCCGAGATGAAACCGGGCGCCGAATCAAAAGTGGTCGAAACTGTTCCGGACGGAATGATGGGCCTGGACATCGGCCCCAAGACCATCGAAGCCTATACGCACGTCATCTCCTCGGCCAAGACCATCATCTGGAACGGACCCATGGGCGTGTTTGAGATGCCTCCGTTCGATAAAGGAACAGTCGCGCTGGCGAAGGCCGTGGCGAGTTCGGGAGCGGTCAGCGTGGTGGGCGGCGGCGATTCGGAAAAGGCGATCAAATCGGCGGGCGTGGCAGACAAGATCAGCCACGTCTCCACCGGCGGCGGGGCCTCGCTCGAATTCCTGGCCGGCATCGAGTTGCCGGGGGTCGCGGCGCTAGGATAAAACACAATGGTGGCTTGTATCAGCGGGTCCGTTAGCATGCGCCCAACCGCTTCCTTCGGTCGCGGCTCTGTATCGAAGGCGTTCCTAGCCGCGACTACATTAGGATAAGAATGCTTTTGCCCGGCGATGTCCGCTTAAGTCTCCGCAGCCTGCTGAAGAACCCGGGCTTTACGTTCGCCGCCGTGGCCATGCTCGCCTTGGGCATCGGCATCAACGCCACGGTCTTCACCGTGACCAATGCGGTCCTGTTCAAGGGCTTCCCCGAAGTCAAGAACAACGGCCGCCTGATGTACATCAGCAACGGCGGCTGCTGCATCTCCTATCCCGATTTCGAAGATATTCGCGACCAATCGCATTCCTTCGACGGGATGGGCATTACCCACGGCATCAGCCGCGTGCTCAACGACCCCGGCGGATTGGCGGAGCGCCTGGAGATCACCGAGGTCAGCGCCGGCACGTTTGCGCTGACCGGCGCGAAGCCCATTCTCGGCCGCGATTTCGCGCCCTCCGATCAGGTCCCCGGGGCCGCGCAGGTAGCGATGTTCAGCTACGGGCTGTGGCAGCGCCGCTACGCGCGCAATCCCTCGGTAATCGGCCAAGTGGTGCGGATGAACGGCTCGCCGGTGACCATCATCGGCGTGATGCCGCCGGGATATTCGTTCCCGCAAACCGTCGACGCGTGGGTTCCGCTGGTCAAGACCGAGCGCGTCATGGATCGCAAAGTGACCGAGACCTGGTTCGCCTTCGGCCGTCTGCGCGAGGGCGTTTCCTTCGAAAGCGGCAAGGCCGAGGTGGAAGGCATCATTCATCGGCTGGAGACCGAATACCCGCTGACAGGCCAGCGCGAGCACCTGGTGGTGCAGCGCTTCCACGAGTTCTTCATCGGCTCCAACGCGGCGGTGCTGTACGGATCGATGTGGGGCGCGGTGGGCTTTGTGCTGCTGATCGCGTGCGCGAATCTGGCGAATCTGCTGCTGGCGCGCGCCATGAACCGCTCCCGCGAAATCTCCGTGCGCATTGCGCTGGGCGCGGGGCGCTGGCGCATCGTCCGCCAGCTTCTGGTGGAGAGCCTGATGCTTTCCGGACTGGGCGGGTTCTTCGGCTGGTGGCTGGCCCGATGGGGCCTCGATCTGTATGCGCGGGCCATGGCGGAGAAATCCTCGTGGCTGATCCTGGATTACACGATGGACCACCGAGTTCTGGCGTACCTGATCGCGATCTCGATCGGCACGGGGATTCTGTTCGGTCTCGCGCCGGCGCTGCGGCTTTCGCGGCTGGACGTCAACTCGGCACTGAAAGACGGCGGCCGCAGCGCGACCGCAGGCGCGGGCGCAAGACGTCTCTCCGCGATTCTGGTCACCGGCGAGATGGCGCTGGCGGTGGTGCTGCTGGCCGGCGCGGGGGTGATGATCCGCAGCTTCCTGAAAATTCACACCGCCGATATGGGCGTGAACGCGGCCAACGTGATTACCGGAGACGTTGCGATACCGCCGGGAAAATACGTGACGGCGGCGGAGAAGATCGCTCTGTTCGACCGGCTCAACGCGGCCTTTGGATCGTTGCCCGGGGTGAAATCTGTGGCCCTGGCCGAGAACCTTCCATCGTGGGGTTCCAGCCGGTTCCCATATGAGCTGGCCGGTGCGGAGCCCAGTTCGGAGGGCAACCGCCCCATTCTGCGAGGCTTGAGAATCGGACCCGGCTACTTCTCAACGCTGGAGGCGCGCGTGATCTCGGGCCGCGATTTCTCGAGCTCCGATGCGCCTTCCGCGCCCGCGGCGGTCATCGTCAATCAGATGTTCGCGACGCGCTCCTGGCCGGGAGAAGATCCGCTAGGCAAGCGCCTGCGGCTGTTCGAGGGAAAAACTCCGGGGCCGTGGCTGACGGTTGTGGGGGTGGTTTCCGACATCGTGCAAAACGACGAGAACCGCCGGCGCGTCGACCCGCAGATTTACCTGCCGTATCGTCAAAATCCCGCCATCGCAATGCATGTATTGGTACGGACCGAGGCGCCGCCCGCGAACTTCACCAACGTTTTTCGCCGCACGGTGCAGACGGTGGACCCAGATCTTGCTCTGTACGGACCGTTCTCGCTGATCAAACAACTGGAGCGCTTCTGGGACAGCCGGTTCTACGGCACTCTGTTCCTGATCTTTGCGGGCGTGGCGCTGCTGCTGGCTTCGATCGGCCTGTATACCGTGGTGGCGCATGCGGTGAGCCAACGCACGCAGGAGCTGGGCGTGCGCATGGCGATGGGCGCTACGTCGCGCGATATCTTGCGCCTGGTGCTGCGGCAGGGGATGCTGCCTCTTGGCGTAGGCTTGGTGATTGGCCTGGCCGGATCGTTCGGCGTGAATCGGGTGCTGAAAGCCGCGCTGGTGGACATTTCGCCGTCCGATCCGCTGGTGCTGGCCGCCGCGTCAGCGGTGCTGATTTTCGCGGCCGCGCTGGGGTGCCTGATCCCTGCGGTACGGGCTATGCGCGTCGATCCGCTAGTGGCGTTGCGCCACGAGTAACCAACACAGACAGACGCTACTCGTGCCGGAGCGCCGTCATAGGATCGACGCGGGCGGCACGGCGTGCCGGTAGATAGCCGGCGAGAGCGCCGACTCCGGCCAGGACCGTCACGGCCATCGCGATGGTGAGTGGATCGTTCGGTTTCATTCCATAGGCGAAGCTTTCTCGCCACGCCGGGGCGAGAACGTGATCGAGCACGGGAGTCAACGCCAGCACCGCCGGTACGCCGATGGCGACTCCGGCCGACGCCAGCGCCAGAGTCTCGCGCAGGACCATCCATGCGACGCCTCCGGGGCGAGCTCCCAGAGCCACGCGGATGCCGATTTCATTGGTCCTCCGCGCGACTGTGTACGCCATCACGCCGTAGATGCCGATGGTCGCCAGAATCAACGCGAGGCCGCCGAACACTGCCGCCAGCGACGCCATCAAGCGCTCCTGCGAGAGGCTGTCCTCAATCTGCTGGGTTTGAGAACGCACATCCGCGATGGCCAGGTTGGGATCGACGGAGTGAACCACATCGCGGAGGCGTTTCGCCACGCCGGCTTCGTCGCGGGCGATCTTCACGGCGAAGGTGAAGCCGTTGCGCGGGATTTCGATTCGGGAGCTGTAGAACGTGGGGCCATCCGGCTCACGCAGCATGTTCAAGCGCGCGGCGCCAATGACGCCGGCGACCTGATACGTTACGCCGGATTTGTCAGTGAACGTCATGCCCACCGGATTCTCAGTCGCGAAGTACCGCCGCGCGAAATCGAGATTCACTACGGCTGCCGGGCGCTCGCTCGCGGCGTCTTGAAGCTGGATGGCACGCCCCGACAAGATCGGCACACCCATGGTTTCGAAGAAGCGGCTACCGACTTGGTCATAACGCGCGACGTTTTGAAGCGACGGTTCCGGCTTGCGATTGCCCGCCGCAACCGAGGTCCGCGGAATCCGGCCGGAGAGCATCGCGTCGGTAGAGAAGGTGGCGGACGCTACGCCCGGCATGAGGTTCAAACGTTGCTGCACCTGATCGAGCAAGGCTTCGACGCGATCGGCGGGGTAGCGCAGGCGCGGAGGGTCGAGCGTGAACAGCAACACTCCCTTGGGCTCAAAACCAAGCGAGGTGGCGCGCAGATTCGTGAACGTCTTCACGCACAGCCCCGCGCCAACTAAGAGAAGAACCGACAGCGCGACTTGGAGTACCACGAGCAATCTGCCGAGGCGCAGCTTCGAAAGGCTCGCGGTGCCGCGGCTGCCGTCCTGCAGAGCCTCATTCACTTCCACTCGACGCGATTGCCACGCGGGCGCAAGGCTGAACAGGACGCCGGTCGAAAACGTGATTGCGATGGAGACCAGCAGGACGCGGGGATCGAAGGCGGTGTCGAACGGGCTCGGCCGCCAGGGGGTCGCGAGCAGCGCCGGGATCGCGTTGCGGGTCCAATATCCGAACAGCAGGCCCGCGGCACCGGCCATGGACGCGAGCAGCAACCCTTCGGTCAATAATTGGCGCACGATTCTTCCCCGCCCCGCTCCCAGAGCCATCCGCAAGCTGATCTCGCGCTGGCGCACGGCGGATTTAGCGAGCAGCAGGTTGGCTACGTTCGCGCAGGCGATCAACAGGACCAGTCCGGCGAGCGCGAGCAGCGCCAGCAGCGGACCGTTATAGCGCGGGTTCAGATAATCCACGCCGCGCGCGGCGGATTGCAGGATGAAGCGCGGGCGTTTCGTAGGATCATTCAGCATCGACGCGAGCGGACCGGGGTTGGCGAGGACTCCTGCCTGAAACAGCGCTGCGAGCTCGCTCTGCGCTCGGGGATCGGTCACTCCAGGCTTGAGCCGGCCCATGATCGGAAGCTGCCAGACTTTAATCTCGTCGAGCCAAGCCCGACCGGAGATCGCGGAGGAGAGATTGAGCGGCGCCCAGATGTCGAAGTTCGCGCCGGGCTCGATTCCGGTGAAGTATTCGGGGTTCACGCCGATGATGGTGACCGGGACTTCGTTCAGCGTGATGGTCTTGCCGATGACCGCGGGATTGCGGGCGAAGCGCCGGGTCCAATAGTCGTAGCTGATCACGGCGACTCGGCCTTCTGGCGTCGACACATCTTGCGCAGGCCCGATTACCCGGCCAATAACGGGTGCGACGTCCATGCCGTGGTAGAAATCTCCCGAGACCAAAAAACAATTCATCGGCTCGGCGTTTCCGTCGACCACGGCGGTGACGCGGCCGGTCTCCTTGAACGCGAACAGGCTGTCGAAGACGGTGTTGTCGCGGAGAAACTCCTGATACAGGGGAGGCGAGAACTCGGCGTGCATCAGGCCGCCGTCGGAGGTTTCGCGCTGCTCATAGAGCGTGCCAAAGGCGGGCGACATATAACCGAGGTTCGGCGCGACCCAGCCGCCCCACTGCTCGCGCCAGGTCAGCAGGCGCAGGCGGTCCAGGTTCTTCACGGGGATCGGCCGCAGCAGGGTCGATTCGATCAAGGTGAAGATCGCGGTGTTCGCGCCGATGCCGAGCGCCAGGGACAGCACCGCGACGGCGGTGACGGCGGGACTGCGCCGCAGCATGCGGAGGGCGAAGCGCAGGTCGTTATGCAGGCTCTCCAGTAAGTTCACGGTTACTGGATACACTAGCAGATGGCGTGGCACTGTTGACCATCTCGGGCGAGCCCGGCTCGCGGTTCGAAGATGTCGCGCATGGCGCGGCGCAACTGCTGGGCTTCGAGCTGGTGGCGAAGGCGCGCCTGGATCAATGGCTGATCGACGAGTTCGGCGAGACACCGGTTCCGGACAAAGCATGGCGAGCGGCGGTGAGCTCGATTGTGGCGCGGATGGCGCTGGAGCATCATCTGGCGATCGCGATTGCGGGTGCGGAGGCGCTGTTCGAGCCGATGCCGCTGCTGCTGCGCGCGGGCATCGTGGCGACGGAGATGCGGCGCACCGGAAACGTGATGCTGGATCAAAGACTGGTGCGGCCAGCGGCGAAGGCCGAGTTGGAGCGGCTGGATGCCGAGGCGAGGCAGCAGAGACGCGACCGGCTGGGGAGATCGGCTCCGCGGCCCGGCGATTTCGACATCACTCTGAATGCCGAGAGCATGGACTCGGCGCAAATGGCCGAGGTTTTGCGGGCTGCCGCGGGGGCAAGATGTCTGATCGCGCAAGGACTGCTATCAGCCACGGCCGCGGCGCAAATCCAATTCCGGACGCGGCTGGAGCTGGCTCGCCACGGCATCGTCCCGGCCGGCCGGGCGCACCTGAAACGAGCCCACTTCAGCCATCCCAGCGAGGAGATGTTCGCCAACCTGCTGGATTTTTACCGCATCCAGTGGCAATACGAGCCGCGGGCGTTTCCGCTGCAGTGGGACAAGGACGGCAATGTCGTTGAAGCCTTTACTCCCGATTTTTATTTACCGGAAGCCGATTTATATGTCGAATTGACCACCATGAAACAAGCGCTGGTTACGAAGAAAAATCGCAAGGTAAAGCTGCTGCGCGCGGTTTATCCGCATATTAACATCAAATTGTTTTATCAAAAGGACATTCAGGATCTGGTATTCAAATACGGCGAGCGGATGACACCGCTGGCATGATGCTGACCAAGGTCAAGAACCGCTTGCTGGCGCGCGCGGCTCGGAAGCGCACCTCGTGACACCTCCGGGCATCGAACGGATTCTGTTCACTGAAGAGCAGGTCTCCCAGCGCATCCGCGAAGTGGCCGCGGAGATCACGCAAAAATTCCGCGGGAGGGATTTGAAGCTGATCGGGGTGCTGAAAGGCTCGGTGTTTTTCCTGACGGAGCTGGCGCGGGCCATCGACCTGCCGGTCAAGATCGATTTTCTGGCCATCTCCAGTTTCGGAGGCGCAGCGGGGGCCAGTGCGCCGGGCATGGTGCGCATCGCCAAGGATCTGGACGATGCGATCGAGGACGAAGACATTCTGCTGGTGGAAGATATTGTCGACACCGGGTTCACCACGCGCTACCTGCTGCAGACGCTGGCGGGACGAGGGCCGCGGTCGCTGGGGATCTGCACCTTGCTGGACCGCAAGGTGCGGCGGATCGTGCAGGTGCCGGTGGATTTCCGCTGCTTTGAGATCCCCGACCGTTTCGTGGTGGGCTGCGGGTTGGACTACAAGCAGCTTTATCGCAACTTGGGTTATATTGCAGTGATGAACTCGGCTGTAATTCACAATCAGGAGAAGCAGCATCAGGAGAAGGCCTGACCGCATCTAAAATTTCATATGACCTACACTATCGACACAGCTCACAGCTCGGCGCAATTCAAAGTGCGCCACATGATGATCGCCAACGTGAAGGGGGAATTCGACAAGGTTTCCGGAACCGTCGAATTCGATCCAGCCAACCCGTCTGCAACAAGCGTGGAGGCCTCGATCGACGTGGCCAGCGTCAGCACGCGTGAGACGGATCGCGACAATCACCTGAAGAGCGCGGATTTCTTCGACGTAGCGAAGTACCCCGCGATCAGCTTCAAATCTACGCACGTCAAGGCGGAGGGCGACGGCGAGTACAAGGTGGGCGGGAACCTGACGATTCGCGGAGTGACCAAGCCGGTGACGCTGGACGTGGAGGAGTTCACCGAGGAGGTGAAAGATCCGTGGGGGTTCATGCGGCGCGGCGCAACCGCCGTCACGCGGATCAACCGCAAGGATTTCGGAATGGAGTTCAACATTCCGCTGGATGCCGGCGGGTTTGTGGTGGGCGACCACATCGAGATCACGCTGGACGTGGAAATGACGCGGCAGGGGTAAGGTAACGGTGCAACCGCTTCCTTCGGGCGCGGCTCTGTTTCAATTTTACTGCTGCTGTTGCTGCTGCTGGGCGGTAAAGTCGTCCAGCGGCGGCTCCGGCGCGGCGGCGGCGTCGGTCCAATCCGGAACCGGGCGCAGGTCAGCTTCGGGCGGAGGCGGCGCATCCGACGGAGTGACCCGCACTGAAACCGCCAGTTCGCTGGCGGCCTTGCCTTTGAAGATGCCCTTGGTGGGCGGAACGTCGGCGTAATCGCGGCCGATAGCGGTGCGAATGTGTCTTTCGCCCGCGAGAGTATCGCTGGTGGGATCGAAACCGACCCAGCCGTAGCCGGGCACCAGAGCTTCCACCCA
Source organism: Bryobacterales bacterium (assembly GCA_963838455.1). Classification (GTDB taxonomy): domain Bacteria; phylum Acidobacteriota; class Terriglobia; order Bryobacterales; family Bryobacteraceae; genus Palsa-187. The sequence goes on along the minus strand of CAWISY010000039.1, from coordinate 5,575 downwards.
GGCATGCGTTGCGCCATCGCTCATACGGTCGCGCTTTTCGTCGCGCGGATACACGTAGCCGCTCACGTAACGGCACGGGATGCGGACGTGCCGCACCAGTGCGATCATGATGTGCGCGAAATCCTGACAGACGCCCTTGCCGGTTTCAATGGCGTGGTCGATGGGCGAATCGACGCGGGTGGACTTGGGCACGTAGTCGAACCATTTGAAGATGGAGGCGTTCAGCTCGCGCAGGAAGGTGAGCGGATCGTTGCCGCGCTCGACGTGCAGTTCGTCGATCAGCTCGGTCAGGGCCTGGCTGGGGCAGGCAAAGAAGCTGGGCGCGAGCATCTCCCAATAATCCCCGGCGGCGACCATGGCGTCGAGCTCTTCCCAGGCATTGGAGGCGAGGCTGTCGGGCATGTCAACCGGAGTCTCCATTTCTACGAGTGACTCGGCCAGGATCGCCAGCTCCGTATGCTTGGCAGGCACGTCGAAGTGGTGGACGCCGTTGCCGAGATAGTCGCGATAGACGTTGACGCGCGCGCGCGGGTCCACCGAGAGCTGGAAGGAGAGGCAGCGCTGAATCCCTTCGGTGCGCGGGTGCATGCGCACTTCCATGAGGCTTTCGCTGACGGGCGAATCGTAGCGGAAACGGGTCAGGTGTCGAATGTTGTAAAACATTGTTGGTGATTGTTGTTTTAGGCGTCACGCACCGAGGGCGACTTCAATCGGATAGGCGATGTAGGTCTGGTGCAGGGCGCTGTGCACCTGGGTGCACTGGCGCAGCACGGTTTCGAGATACGCGTCCAGGCCGCCGCCCAGGATTTCGTCGATCTGGCCGAAGCTGAGCGTGGCGTGCAGACGTCCAGCGATGCGCTCCACGCGCGAGGAGCGGCGTCCGGCGACCTCGCGGCCGATCTCGCGCACGGCCTTCTCCAGCGAGCCGGCGGAAAAGCGGATGGAGTGAGGGAAGCTGGGATTGAGAACCAGGAACTCCGCGATGCGGTCGGGTTGAAGATCTGCGGTGTAGGCCTTGCAATAGGCTTCAAAGGCGGTGCAGGAGCGCAGGAAGCCGATCCATTCCAGGTGCACCGGATCGGATTCGTCGCGGGCTTTCGGCAGTTCGCGGAAATGCTCGCGCACCAGGGTAGACAGCGCGACGGTACGCTCCAGGAAGCGGCCGGCCTGGATGAACTCCCAGCCCTCGGCGTGGGTCATGGTGGAATCGGTGATGCCCTGAAACAGGTGCGAGCCATCCTTGATGGATTGCAGAAACTCGCGCGCGTCCCAGGCGCCGTCGGCGCGTCCGCGCACGGAGTGGAACAGGCGGTTCAACTGCTCCCACATCTCCGAGCTGATCTGTTCGCGGACCTGGCGGGCGTTTTCACGGGCGAGGATGATGGAGGCGACGATGGAGGCGCGATGGGTGCTGTCGCGCACCAGCGAAACGGCGAGCTGCTGGGCCTGGGCGGCTTCTTCGGGTGTGAGCTCGATGCCGAGGGTGCGCAGGACGCGCGCCCAATAGGCGTCGTCGGATCCGGCGCCGCGCTCCAGCATCAGGTTGAGCTGGACGTTGATGACGCGGGCGGTGTGCTCGGCGCGCTCCAGGTAGCGGCTCATCCAATACAGGCTGTCTGCGACTCGAGAGAGCATAGTTGCGGAAAATCCTTCTTTAGTGCTGCAGGACCCAGGTGTCCTTACTGCCGCCGCCCTGGGAGGAGTTCACCACCAGCGAACCTTTGCGCAGAGCCACGCGGGTGAGGCCTCCGGGCACGATGGTGACGCGGTCGCCGAACAGAATGTAAGGGCGCAGGTCGACATGGCGCGGCTGCACGGCGCCGTCGATCAAGCATGGCGCGCGGGAGAGCAGGATGGTGGGCTGGGCGATGTAGTTGCGCGGATCGGCCTCGACACGGCGGCGAAATTCTTCGCGCTCAGCCGCAGTGGAGTGCGGACCGATCAGCATGCCGTAACCGCCGGATTCGCCGACGGCCTTGACCACGTAGCGTTCCAGATGCTCCAGCACCATGCGGCGGTCGTTGGGCTGGGACATCTGGTAGGTCTCGACGTTGTTCAGAATGGGATCTTCGCCCAGGTAATAACGGATGATGGAGGGCACGTAGGCGTAGATGGCCTTGTCGTCGGCGACGCCGGTGCCGAGCGCGTTGGTGAGGCTGACGTTGCCGGCTCGATAGGCGTTGAACAGGCCGGGAACGCCGAGCGAGGAATCGGGGCGGAAGGCAAGGGGGTCGATGAAATCGTCGTCGATGCGGCGGTAGATCACGTCGACGCGGCGCAGGCCGGCGGTGGTGCGCATGTAGACGAAGTTGTCGTGGGTGACCAGGTCGCGGCCTTCCACCAGCTCGATTCCCATCTGGCGGGCGAGGAAAGCGTGCTCGAAATAGGCCGAGTTGAAGACGCCCGGGGTGAGCAGTGCGATGACCGGATCGTTGCAGCCCTGGGGCGCGAGCGAGCGGAGGGTCGCCAGCAGAGCTTGAGGATAGTGCTCGATGGGGGCGACTCCACATTCGCGGAAGGTGCGCGGGAAAATGCGCTTGGTGACTTCGCGGCTGACCAGCATGTAGGAGACTCCGCTGGGCACGCGCAGGTTGTCTTCCAGCACCACGAATTCACCGGAGGGCATGCGGATCAGGTCGGTTCCGGCGACCGAGACGTAGGCGTCCTTGCGCACCGGGAACGACCGCATCTGGCGGCGGAAGTGCTTACAGCTATAGATCATGTCGCGCGGGACGACGCCGTCGTTGAGGATGCGGCCCTCGTGATAGATGTCCTTGAGAAAGAGGTTCAGTGCGGTGATGCGCTGCGCGAGGCCGCTTTCAATGCGCGACCATTCCTCATGGGTGAGGATGCGTGGGAGGGGATCGTTGGGGAAGATGCGCTCGGTGCCTTCCTCGCGGCCGTAGACGGTGAAGGTGATGCCCTGATGGAGAAAGGAGAGATCGGCGATGGACTGGCGGCGGCGCAGCTCGCCCGGCTCCAGGCTTAGGACGCCGTGATAGAGACGGTCGTAATGGGGCCGCACCACGCCGGTGGGACCGACCATCTCGTCGTAGGCGGCGTCAAGCTCGTATTCGTGAAAAGGGGCCGGCAAAACCTGCCGGCTGGATACTCCCGCCATGTGGCCTTTCTGCTGAGTTTTGCCTCGGTTCGACGGGGAAGAGGTTAAAACAACGATGGTAACATTGTCACCGAAGATTCGTCACGAAGGAGTGGGGAGCGGGCTGCTGGAAACGGGGATTAATGCGACTCATCGACGCGGCGCCGGCGGCCATGCCGGATGTGAAGAATAGCGACCGTATCGCCGTCGATGGTGTAGAGCACCCGGTACTGATGGGGTTTGCGCCCGTGAACGAGCTGACGGACCTCAAAGGGAAACTCCTTGCTCTCCGGGGCGAGCGGGTGACGGTGCGGAAAATCGGCAAGCGACGCTATCGCGTCTTCCAGCTTAAGAAACCATCGCAGGCCCGCCTCAGCTGCACCTTGCTCCAGCAGCCATTCCAGAATACGGTCTAAATCCCGCTGTGCCTGGGCGGTGGGTTCAACGCGGAAGGCCATGCTTCTTGCGCAATACCCGGAAAACCTCTTGAGCAGACTTGGTGCGGCCCGCCTTGTAGTCGGCGTGTCCCTGACGAATGCCCTCTACGGCCTCCCGGTAATCCTGCTGCTCCCACTCAAGATAATCCGCCAGAACGTCATCGAGCGCGGCGGCAGTGTCCTGGCCGTGACGCTTGGCGTATTCGTCCAGTTGGGCCTTACGTTCGGGCTTAAGGGGAACCATCTCCATGCCCTCAAGGTAAAGGCTGCCGCGCTTTCTGTCAATGCCGGCCTTGTGTTCGTGCATGTTGCCCCTTCCGAGCGGCGTACGCGAACGAGAGGCCGCTATTTGACGATGATCGTATCTACGGGTTTGAGTTCAATGTTCTGCTTGAGGTTCTTGCCATTGAGTACATCGTTGTAGTTGAACGGGATGCGTTTGTCGCCGCGCGCGATAATGATCTTGCCCTTGTTGGCAAATTCCATGAAGGAGCCGGCCATATTCAGCGCTTCAAAAACCGTGACGGGCTTGAGCAGTGGGAAGGTTCCTGGCCGGGTCACCAGGCCCGAGATATTATACGTCCGGCTGTTCACCTGGAGGACGCTAACCGTGACGTCCGGACTCTTCAGGTACTGAGCTACGGCTTCTTGAATCTGAGCGCCGAGGCGATCTGGCGTCAGTCCCCCAGCCTGTAGGTCGCCGATCATTGGCATTGTGATCCTGCCGTCGGGCCGGACTACAAGATTCCGGGTGAAGGCGTCACTGTTAAAGACCTCGATTCGGATCACATCAGTGGGGCCGATCACGTAGGTTTTCGAGTCGACGGCCAGCGGGACTTGGTTCGAGTCCTTCGGGTTAATTTGCGGAGCCGGGACATTTGGCGCTTGAGTCGTGGACGGAGAAGGCACCGTTGGCACTTGAGCCAGCAAGGGGACGAGGCAGAATATCAGCGGGGCTTTGCGCAACATTTGTGGCATTCGACAGTTTCCGTTCTTTGCGGTTTGGCGGACCTCACCGGCCTGATTATATCAGCACCTTTAGAGCAGCAAATCGCTTGACTCCGTGGGCGAATCTAGCGGACAGACCGCTCCATTTCAGTTCGCGGAAGGCTGCTCAATGTGGTCGATGACGATCACTTCCACGGGAGCCTTCGAAGATACAAGCTGCAGCCCGAGCTGCTCGCGAATGGCGGTGAAGAAGGAGGGGGCATCGGCTTCCTTGGCGGTGGAGTCAGCCGATTGATCGGGGGTCCATTTGAGGGTGAAGTCGAAGCTGCCTTTGAGGCCGGTCTGGTCCACCACTGGCCGTCCGCCGGCAGCACCGGTCAGGAGGGGTGACTGTACGAACTGTTCGAGTGTTACGCCGATGGCGGTGAGCTCATTTGCCTGAGCGTTGCCGAGGGTTGAGATGCGGGTCGGTTCCTGATTTTTTGCCGCGGTCAGCTTTGGGCCGCCTTTGGCGACCTCAAGAGCATATACCGGCAGTTCCCTGGTCTCGAAATGCACCTTCAACTTGAAGCGGTCCGCCAGGAGCGACTGATCCATCAGCGCCACCCGCTGGTGCTGCTGTTCCGGGGTCATTTTTTGCATGGCGGCATACTCGGAGTCCTCGATCTTGGCCTGAATCTCGAACTGATCGATATCCTGCCGCAGCCATTCCGGGCCACCGAGAATCCGGCTTTCTGAACCAACCGCCAGGTTATATGCCGACGAAATGAGTATCGATATGGGCAAAATCATATGTAATTGGTCGGACAACGGCGGCGGGCCGGCGTCGACGAGAGCGATTTTCATGACCTTCACGGAAGGCGCGTTCGGAGCCCGCTGCCATGGCTTGATGGTCGCAACTTCGAACGATGGGCGGTCGCCGGTGGCGTGCAGAATTTGACCGCTCGCCAAGGCACATCCGAGCAGAAGCAGCGCGGGTATCGGCCACCTATGTTGGTTCACACCAGTTATAGTAACCCTGGGAGGCATTATGACGCTCCGACGCAGGCCAAGCCGCGCCCACCGGGTCGCTTGGCGCCGCGGTAACTAA